>NZ_JARWLA010000032.1:0-83456 GCF_047445805.1 Rhizobium sp. BR 314
CCAGTGTTTTGTGCCGCTGATCGAAACGACGGCTTCATCGAGATGCCATTTGTCGCCGAGCCGACCTGACGAACGCCGACGGATCTGATCGGCGAAGGTCCGTCCGAATTTCTCTGCCCACATCCGCACCGTCTGATGCGAGACGATTATCCCTCTCGCTGCCAACATGTCCTCCACCATTCGCAAGCTCAAGGGGAACCGAAAATACAGCCAAACCGCGTGGGCGATGATATCGGCTGGAAAGCGATGGCGGCGTTAGAGCGGGTCACGAACGGTCATGACCAAGTATCACACGCCAACTCCATAATCCGTTAACTTGACGATGCCCCAGATCGGGTTGCGATGAAACGTAAAGTCAAGTGAAATCCCGAAACAAATGAACATCATAGCTGTCCCGAAGTACGCCAGTGTGAAGCCACCAGGTCTATCCAGCGTTGCTATTTAAAGTGGAAGACACACAACCGCTTCTGGCTTCGGCTACCTCCATCGCTCTCGCGCGGCCGTCATTTCCTATGCAGCATTCATGATATGACAGACGGCTATTTCTTGCGGATGGCATAAACGAGCGATGTTATTGGCAAAGTTGTCGCCGCAAACAAGCCAAGGCAAGCTGCGATAGGAACTTCCAACCGAAGAAGAAAGGTGCTCAACGCTAGCGCCAAAACGATAAAAAGGGAGCTCGAGATGTTGTTCGCAGCAAAAATTCGGGACTTCTCGCTTTCATTGATACATTGATAGAGCGACGACGAAAAGTGAGAGGCGTATATTCCCGAAGCCAACGCGATGACAAAGAAGTCAAGCAGCGTCCGATTGAGCGCGGAAGGGATCGAGAATTGCAAATCGACACCCGTGCTCGCGATCAGAACGGCCATTGCGCCGGGCAGGTACTCGGCTATCCGGCCCCGATTGAGCCAAGGGCCGCCTCCTAGCCCGAGGCCGGCGCCCAATGTGAAGGTCAGCAGGATCGATGCGATCTGCGCCTCGGATCCGAGCAAAGTATAGCGAACCAGCACTGCGACGTTCGAGAGATATACTGCACCCAATGCCCAGTACCAGGAAAGCGCAAGGATGGAAGCCAACACGCGGCGGTCCTGTATGGCGAGACGAAGAATCCGCAGTGTCGGCGGTATTGGATTGATATCAAGTCTGCTGCGCGAGGCGCCCGCATTTGCAATGCCGGGACTGGCGATCGTCAAAAAAAACGACACGCCGACCATTAGCAGTGCGACAAGGCCAATTATTCCGCGATCCGGCTGAGCTCCGAGGATGGCGCCCAGGTAAGTCGCAAATAAAATTGCGGCCATGGAGGCCGCTTCGACGGCGGCATAGCCTATCCCGTGTACCGAACGAGGAAGGAGATCCGAGACCAACGAATATTTGATCGGGCTATACAAAGTGGAAGTAACCCCCTTTGCAAATACCAGCGTCAGCAGAAGCGGGACATTGCCGATGTAGAAGCCAAAGGCGGTACATGCCGCAATTATCAGGTCTGCATATCGGAGCCCAAGTGCAAGACTCCGTTTGTTGAAATAGTCGCCGAGATAGCCGCCATGTGCCGAAAAGATGAAGAATGGCGCCATGAACAGAATCCAAGCCAGGGATGCCAGCCAACTGAGGCGCTCCGCATCTATATCGCTGCGGAATGCCAGGGACACGATCACTGAATTCTTGAGCAGCACGTCGAAAGCCGCGTTCGAGGCGCCGATAACGCAATGCATCGCAAATGGCCAATTAACCGGATGTTTCATCGCTTCGCTTCGGTCGTCGGTCTATCGCAGTTCGGAGGGGTCGCGATCATACATGAATATGCGCGGTCCGGTTTCACTCTGGGAGACGGGCGAGGACGGCGCAGGCGCGATAATGATCTGTCAACGGGAAGACGCCTTCCATGCGGGAGAACGTTGCAAGCTGAGAAACGTCAAGGTGGCAAAGAACATGGGCGAAGAAACCCGAATTCAGACCGAAGCTGTAGAAGTCATCGAAATTGGCGAAGCGCACCTCCTTCGTGAAATGTTCGACGGCAACTACGTCAAGGCCGGCCTTCGCGCAGAAAGAGACGATCGTGTCGGCGTCCTCTGGAGCCCTGTTTTTATCGCGGATGAATTGATCCGGAAGGACCGTGCGCGCCAACGAGTAGACGCGCGGAAATGCCTGAAACGTGCTGCTGACGATCGAGTAGTATCCCTTTGGCTGCAAGAGCTTTGCGGTGCGCGCAACTATGTCTTCGCCATCGATAAAGGTCGTCAGGAAGTGCATCAAGATTAGGTTCATGCTCTCAAGGGAGAAATGCTGCAGCGTATTAGCCACATCGTCGTGAACCGCATGAAAGCCCAACTTGGCCTTGGCGATACGCAACATCTCCCCAGAAAGGTCGATTCCGTGCAAGGCGGCGTTGGGGTAGTTCTTCTCGATCGCAATCAGCGATTCACCGGTTCCGACGGCGAGATCCAATACGTTTTGGGTCTGATCGGCAGTGACATGCTTGCTGATCTGCTCCAAAGCAATAGCTCTGGCGCCAGCAAGCAGGCCGCGTTCATCATCGTCATATGTCTCAGCTATGCGCTGATCGTATAGTCTGCCAATGTTCATGTGAGCGTATTCCCTATGATCTTTATCGGTTCAGCTGATATGTTGCGCGGTCTGCGCGCTTTTGCTGTTTTGGTCGAGCATGTCTTGTCGTAGATCGATCCCGCTTTCGGCCAAATATTCGCGGAGCATGTGCAGGAATGCCTCGATATCCTTCGGTTCGATCTGACCAATGTTGGCCAGTCGGAAACAGTCGATCTGCCCGACTTTTCCGGGATAGATGGTAAAACCCCCGCTAAGAAGCACATCGTGCATGGCATCGAAGCTGAAGTTGAGAGCTGGGGGCATCAGAAAGGTTGTCAAAAGCTTCGATTGTGGTAGATCCGGGACAGCCATTCCGAAGCCCAGTTCATCCATGCCCTTGACGAGGGCTTCCCAACAACTGCAGTAGCGCATGTAGCGCTTGATCTGAGATTCTTCAAAGAACTCGTCAAGAGCGGCATCTAGTGCATATAAAACCTGAACTGGTGGCGTAAAGCGCATCTGCAGGCTGCCGTGAAAGCTGCTATATTGCTTATATAGATCCATATACAAGCTTCTCGGGCGATAGTCCGGAGGCGGGTTGAGCAGCTTGCTACGGCAAATTGCAAAGGAGATACCAGGCATGCCCTGAATGCACTTGTTCGACGACGAAATGAGGACGTCGATAGGCGTTCTTCTCAAGTCGATAGGGATGCCTGCATAAGAGGACATTGCATCCACGATGAGCGTCACTCCAAACCGGCGCGTCAGCTCGCTTAACTGTTCTATCGGGTTAAGAACACCGGTGGTAGTTTCATGGTGTACGGCTACCATGTGGGTTATCGCCTTGTCCTTTCCGAGAAGCGCGGCTATGGCTTCCAGATCGGGCAGTCGATCGTAGCCAGTCTCGTGGACTGCCACCTGCCCCGGATCGAGATGGATATGGCACATCTCCAAGATGCGAAGACCATAGGCGCCATTGATTGACACCAGGATCTTGCCGTCCGCGGGAACCAGAGAACTGATGCAAGCCTCTACCGCGCATGTTCCGGAACCGGCGAAAATGACGGCGCTATGTGTGTTTTCGCCGTGGACTACCTCCACCAGCCGTCGCGCGATCTTTTCCTGTAGCCTGCCGAACTCGATCTCACGCGGACAAATGTCGGAGACGATCTGAGCCTGTTTCACCCGCTGGCTGGTTGTCGCCGGTCCTGGAGTCAAGAGAATGTTCCGTATCGGGATCATGCTGGCTCTCCCGAAGCCGACACGATACGCGGCCAGATCACCGCGTTTGCGCGTGCAAGATGATCGAGCGTGTCGATTTCTGTCCAGGTCAGTTCCGTCTTTTCGACGTGCAGCGGTAGCGAGCGGGCAATCCCAACCAGACCTTCCTCGTAATGGAAGCCGACGGGACGCTTGTGCCCATTGCGCGACAGCCACGCATCGATGGCAAGCGGAACGCTGCGCTCGAGCTTGCAGATCCCGACAAGCTCCGCATCGATACGCGCCAACGAGCCGCGGTCTTTTGACAGGTTCACGAGATGCGAACGATCGTCCGTCTGAATGTAGACCTCATCTCCCGATCCGGTATGCCCGGAGGCAAGCACGACATTGGGAAAAGGGTACCCCAGCACTCGATCGATCATCGCCGCATCATAAAGAAGATCGGACTCGAGCGAGAGAAAGTCGCAACCCAGGTCTCGCGTACAAAGCAGAAGCGTTTCGAGGCTGCCCGAATTGGCAAAATCACTGTTAGCAATGCAATCGATTTGCACGTGCCTGATGCGCGAGGATAGGGCCTCGTACTCCGATGCCATGTATCCTGTTCCGATAACGATGCGGCGGATACCACGATCCGCCAGAATTTCGATCGATCGCTCGACGATCGGCTGTCCGGCGACGGGTATAAAACCCTTGGGGGCGTTGTGGGAGTATTCCGATATTCTGCTGCCAAGCCCCGCGGCCATGATGACCGCTGTATCGATGCTCATTTCATGAACTCCTGCAGCCGGCGCACCGCATCGGCGGGCGAAATGGTGGGGCGTCCCAGTGGTGAAATCGAGCCTGGCGCTATCGAGACATGCAGAAAGGTTAGCCGCGATTGTGCCAGCCAGTCGTCCAGAGCTTGCTCGACCTCACCCAGGTTTGAAGCGCTCGCCACATGCGAATATCCGGCACCGTGCGCGATCATGGGCCAGTTCATCCCACGCGATGCTGTAGCTTGCCCACCAGTCGAATCGTGCGTCTCGTTGTCAAGCAGAACGTGAAGAAGGTTGTCGGGTCGATAGCAGGCGTTAGTCGCCAGATTTCCCATGCGCATAAGCAGGGCGCCGTCTCCATCGAGCGCGATGATCTTTCGTTCGGGTCTTGCGATGGACAGTCCAAGTCCGATTGAGGAGATGCATCCCATGGAGCCGACCATGTAAAAATTGTTCGGCGCATCCTCGAGTGTGAAGAGCTCTCGTCCGCACATTCCCGTTGTTGCGAGCAGTACGGTGTCATCACGCTTGCGATTGGAGAACACCTTCAGCACGTCATAACGGCGGGGTCGCTGGAGGTCACTTCCGGCGATTGGGATCGTCAAAGTTCCACCTTGATATGCCTGGAGTGGTGAGGAACGTAGATCCAGCGAAGAGAAGGTGCTCTTCGATACAAGAAAGAACACAGACTTGCCTCTTCGCAAGAAGTTCTGGGCCTCTTCCAGCTGCCTTGCGGCAGAGGACAGATCGGTCTTCAGATGAATGACATGCACACCGCTCGTCTCCAGCAGCGGTCGCGTGATCTGTCCCATAAACTCATGTTGGACCTCGTCGGGAACACCGTCTTCGCCGCGAAAGCCAACGAAGCCAGTAACCGGAACCTCAAAGATGTTGGTCAGCGACGTCAATGGAGCGAGCGCATTTGTAAGTCCGGAATTCTGGAGGAGAACTGCCGATTTCTTGCCGCCAAGCTGAGCGCCGGTTGCGATGGCAACGGCTTCGCCCTCGTTCGTCGCAGCGACATAATCGAGTGAATTGCTGGCGAGATTGATCAGAGGCTGCAGAAGGGAACATGGGACTCCCGAAAACAATTCGTAGTGGTGTGACTGCAGCAAGGCCCCGAATTCGCTCGTATCCATCATGACCGCTGGCCCACAGCAACATAATTCCTGGTGTCATTTCGCTCGCCGGGGAGGTATCTTTCCTCGGCCCGCTGTAGTTCATCAGCACCCTGGAGTCGGAATATTTCCGACACCGGAGCGATCTTGTCCTCTTGATGCGTGATCGACTGCATCTTGAAGATGTCTTCGGCGGTCTTGCGCATTACGGATATGGCGGATCGAAGAATGTGGTTTGCCCAGATAATCGTGGAGACGCCGAGCTCTTCGAAGTGAGGCGTCGGCGTGGAATGATAGGTCGTCGGAACGATGACGACGGGATGCCGATTGCCCCATTCCCTCATGAAGGCTTCGATCTCGTCAGGCCCACGCTTCTTGCTATGCACCAGAATGGCGTCGGCGCCCGCCAAGCGGTAGGCTTCGGCGCGGTTAAGCGCTTCTTTCAAGCCCGCCCCTACGATCATGGCCTCTGTTCTCGCAACAATCACGAAGTCGTCGTCCCGTTGCGTATCTTTCCCGGCTTTGATCTTCCCGCAGAATTCGTCGAGTTCGGCCAGTCCCTGCTTCTCACCGTCGATAAAGGAATTGGTTTTCGGGAAAAGCTTGTCTTCAATGCAGACACCGGCCACCTGGCGGGACTCGAGCTTCGAGACCAACCGGCGCAGGTTGTTGAAATTGCCGTAGCCGGTATCACCGTCAAGAAGGATAGGAACGCGCGTGGCATCGCTCATGAATTCCACAAACTCGAGGACTTGGGTCCAACTGGCTTCATTGTTGTCGCGAACCCCCATCGAGCCTGAGAGGGTCAAGCCACTCGCCCATATCCCCTTGAATCCTGCTTCCTCGACGATGCGGGCGCTCAAGCCATTGTGAGCCTCGCATAGGAAATCCAGCTCCTCCCTGCGAAGCATCTTTCTGAGTTGCGTTGTCTTCTTCACAGTCTAATTCCTTCAAATCTCATGGTTTTGGCACGAGGATGTTTCGGCATATGGGCTCTGTGCCTCTTGAGGACGACGTCACCCGCTCCGGAAAGCCGCGTCTGCTTCCCACGAATGGCCTGTTCTGCCGGAGAACGGCGTCGCGACAGCGAAAATTGCGTTTGGCTGGCGTTACGACGGCGCCATTGAGCGCGCCGCCTGGCAGAAGGTCCCGCGTTAAGAGTGCTTTCCTGTTCGGGTGGAGCTCTTCTTCGAGGCGAGAACCATTAGGCCGATCTCCAGAAGCGTGAAAGGAACCGCGATGTAGTAGGCCAGTAGAACGGTTCCCAGGAGATCGAGCCTGGGAAGAAAACCGATCTGGAGACTGAAGCCCGGAAAGCAAAATATTGCAACCATGAGAGCCGCGTATGCATAAATCTCGAAGCTCCAACCCAGCCGAGTTATAAATAGTTGGCCTGCATATATGCGAATGACGTATGTCCAGCATGCGAGGGCTTGCCGCAGCAACATGGCACCGAAGACCAGAGCTTCATGGAGTTCGAACCTGTAGATGATGGCGGCCTGGAGGATGAAGAAGCCAAGAGCATCCCCGAAATGGTCGAGAAATCCCCCGAATTCGCTACATTGCTCCGTATTCCTGGCATGAATGCCATCGCAGGAGTCCAGTAGGATCCATAGCACCAGTAAGGCGGCGCATATAAGAAGCGAGTAAGGTTGTGTCGACAGCGCAAGAGTTACTGCTGCAGCAAAGCCGATACAGATTGCCGCAAGCGTTAGGATGTTCGGATGAACAGATCGTGGAATATGTGCGACAAATTTGGACAATAGAGGATAGATCAGTCGATCCGTTATATCGTGGTTGGTAGCGGAGGGCTTTGCAACAGATGGCTCCTGTCGGATCATGTATTTTTTCCAATTATTTGCTGTATAGATGTCTTAGCGTGACGAAGGCCGTGATATTTCGGCGAGGTGAAAATCCTCGTTTCCCAGTTGCGCGACTTCGCGTGGCGCTTGAGTTTGGCGTCCGGATTGATCGCTACCGGATAGCCAACGATTTCAAGCATATGTCGGTCCTGCCAGTGATCGCCATATGCATGGCATTGATCAAGTGCGATACCGTTGCGCTGAGCGTAGTCTTGCACAATCTTGGCTTTCGCCTTGCCGAACGGAATAGGCCCTCGCACTTCACCTGAAAACTGATCACCGTGAGTTTCAAGAAACGTTGCATGGCATTCGTCGACTTTGAGATAGTCTCCTGCTTTCAATGCGATGAAATCGATCGTTGCAGAAACGATGACTATCTTATCACCAGCCTGCCTATGCTTCTCGATCTGAGCAAGCATGCCTGGATAGAAAGCTTTGCTAAGCTTTGCCTCGAACAGTTTCTCATAGATATCAACGCAAGGCCTGATACTCTCTCCTGAGAACAATTCCCGAAGTATCTTTCGCTTTAAATTCCCGGTACCGTTAATCAAATGCAGATCATACCTCAGCTGCAGGCTGATGATCTTGACGAAATTCTTGAAGCTGATACCACCACGCGCAAGCTGATGATACGCAAAAACCTTCTCTCCGACGCAATCCCAAAGAGTCTTATCAAGATCAAAGAAAGCTGCAGCAGGCATTATAAGTCTTTCGGTGACGCCAATAGATGTGAGTGCACAGCCGCGCCTTGAATAGAAGCGCTGATGCGGCAATCATTACAGCAATTCACTCTTGTATTTGGTAGGTTGTTATTACGAAGATATACGAACGCGAACATGAAGCATTATCGTATCGGGTGATACCCCGCGATTGGTACTCCGCTGCTGCGCAATAGCGTTATAGAAAATGCCTGCAGATTTGAAAGAGGAATCGCTCCCTTAAAGTCCTACCTCGGTGTCTCATATTTGGGTATATCGAGTTAAGCGCGAGGCAGAGCGGCATTTCATCGCCCATCGAGGTCGCTGCTAATTCAGCACGATCTGAAATGTAAGCATCAACACTACCGCAGGAGCTTTGCATCCGCGCGATTACAGATCAAGGGTGGTGGCTGGTTGGGGCGACCTGGATCACGGATCGACAGTCTGAGATATCACACCGCTCGCGATCGCGAAGGCTCGAGAGTTCAATCGATATCATGAGGGGAGGAAGAATGTGTGGCGATCGAAATGCGCCGTCGCACGGCTTGCTCAGTTTCCGTCACGCAGATGCTGAAGCGCCCACTGAAAAGACGCATCGATCGCAGCGAATTTGGATGCCTGCCAACGTCGATGATCCCCGATCAGCATTTCGGAAATCCAGAAATTGCCACCATTGCCGGGAAGCTCCCATCCGATGACACCGAGATTGCGTGCGCGCACGAAGACGCGCTGGGCATGACTGCGAGAGATGATGTAGCGCTTGGCGAGCTCCCCGATGCGCAAAGGTCCGATCGACATCTTTGGCTCCAGTAGCCGCTCTGGCGACAGTCTCGACATCACGTCGTGCAGGATATTGCTGCCCGACGCTGTCCGAACAAATGCGTCCACCGCTTCGGGTGGTTCACACCAGTTCGTGTCGCCAAACAGCGACCTGGACATTCTCGGTTGCGCGTACCAAAGTAGCCGGTGATCCGCCGCAGATTGCAGATAGCGTGTCCCTTGGTCGAGCGTGTCGAGTGATTTCAAATGCTCGTCGAACCATTCGCGGATCAATCCTTCTGCAGTATCGACAATCCTCAGCGGACGAACGCGCTTGTCGCCTTCTGGCGTGGCGTCTACGAGAAGCCGGTAATTCCGCATCTCCGCCAGATGCGCGGTCGCCGTGTTCCTGCTTGCAACCTTGCTGTCGGCGATAAATGTGATCAGATTCGCGGCTGATAGGCTGGGCTTTGTCGGGTCGGTGACCGTCTCAAAATGAAAAGCTAGAATTGCTTGGGTCAGCAGCCACCTTTTCATGTCCGCCGTATAGCGTACGATCCGCGGTGCAGCATCGTGCATAGCAATAAGCTTCAATGCGGCGTTTCTGAGCGCGACAGCAAAGAGCGGATTCTCCGCGATTGCGTCGATCGTCAGGGGATTATGCGCATTGCTAACGGCGAGCATCGGGGTTGGGACGAAATTCATGCGATATCTCCACGCGAAGGCAACCGGAGCAAGTCCGCGTGGATAGGATTATCTGTCTCAGGCGACAGCGCTTGGATACTACCCTAACCACAATTCTTTTGGTTGCCTATCTCACCGAATATCGTCGTTCCATGCGAATGTTTGCCGCTGCAAAAAATTGGTCTGCTTGTGCCAAAAAGATTGCATTTCGTGTCATCACGTGGGCAATTTGGCGCTCGAATTTATCGGTCCAATGGAAAGCCTGTCTTCCAGGCTGTTGGTGTCGCCTTCGGCGACTGATGCCAATCGGCATCGTATTCGGCGAGCATGACAAAGCCTCCCGCCGACACTATGGCGCGCAACCGCAAACGTCGCTGCTGGCCCGCCGAGTCTATGGTCAGATCGTCAACCTCTTCCATCTTCACCAAAAACATCGCATCGCCAACGATCATCGCGAAGCGCATGCTATCCCACTTCGAGGCGATGAGAAATTACCTTGCCGAACGTTGCGCAAGAGAGGCCCCAGCTATCCGATCTACGCTCTCAATTCAATTAAGGCGACGTCACCGTTTCGGCCACTTTTCATTCTTGAACTGCATCGAGCCAGTAGTCCCTCCTTCCGAACAGCCAATTTGGCGCAAAGCCGGGATGGACCCCATTTCCTGTTTTGCATCTACCTGACCTGCTCCCCTTCTCGGCGTGGCTGTCCGGAAAGCGCAACTTTATCGATCGGGCCGCACTATAGGGCTATGGAATCCGGCGTCGATCCGCATGCTAGCTTACTTTAATTTCTCATGTGTTGGTTTCCGTCCAGAACTGAAGGAGTTGGATGCCCCCTCCAGACGGCAGCGCAATGTGCCAAAGTGATGTTTGCAACAACGTCACTCAAAGGAGAGAGCCTCCATGAGGGAAGTTAGCATTGTAGGCCTAGACCTTGCAAAGCGCGTATTCCAGCTCCATGCGGCTAGCGCCGATGGCGGTTTGGTATTTAGCCGGAAGCTATCTCGCGTGCATGTCCTGGCTTTCTTTTCAGAATTGCCGAGGTGCGTCGTTGCGATGGAAGCATGTGCGACTGCGCATTACCGGGCTCGTGAGATCGGGAGGCTCGGCTACGAAGTTCGGTTGCTACCACCTGCTTATGCCAAGCCTTTCGTCAAACGGCAGAAGAATGATGCGGCAGATGCTGAAGCAACCGTAGAGGCTGCCATCCGCCCCTCAACGAGGTTCGTCATACCGAAGACAGAGAAACAGCAAGCCTCCTCCATGATCTTTCGGAAGCGCGACTATTCGTGCGTCAGCGAACGCAGCTCATCAATGCTCTCCGAGCCCACTTGGCAGAACATGGGGTCATTGCACCACAGGGGATTGCGAGCCTGGTCGCGTTGAGGGAGATCGTAGAAGCCGATAAAAGTAGCCTTGAGCTCCTGGTCGTGGAAACCGCCTGGATTTATCTGGAACAGATCGACCTGCTCAACGCCCGGATCCTCGACCTGGAGAAGGTACTCAAGTCTGAAGCCCAGCAATCTGAAAATACGGCTCTGCTGATGTCAATGCCTGGCGTGGGACCGATCACTGCCATGGCGATCGAGGCCTTTGCCCCAAGTATGACGACGTTTCGGAAAGGACGAGATTTTGCAGCATGGCTCGGGCTGGTACCTAAACAACATTCGAGCGGCGGAAAGCAGGTACTTGGCGGACGGCGAAGATGGGACAGCGCGACATCTGGCGGCTTTTGACTATCGACGCAATGACGGTGATCCGATGGGCATGCGGCAAGGCTCCCTCCGAGAACTCCGTCCACATATGAACCCCTCGGGCTGGGGCACGGGACACGGAAAACAGATACGCTCTAGCACTCCTTTGGCAGAATTGAATTTGGGGTGATTTGGAACCTGATGCGACAGTAAGGACAACGCCGCTGTGGGTGATGGTTTGAGAGTTCGGCTATGACGGCGCGCCGGATGGCTTGCCGTATCGGCTCAGGCGGGTCGTGGCTCTTCCATTTTTTCCGCTTTGCTTTGTTGAGACGCTGGCGCTGAAGAATGGCACGGAACCTGCCGGAACACTGGCGCGCATATCTCTTCCCGGCTCACTCGCTCCGCATCCAACTTTGGGCCGCGCGGCTTCTTCTTGCTCGCCGACTTATCGTTCGCGCCATCGGTCGCTTTCTCCATACCGGACGGTCGAAACGGCAGGCGTGGCGGCAGGTTCTTCAGCCGCGCGATCTGATCACGCAACAGCTGGTTCTCGGCCTTCAGACGGGCATTCTCCAGTCGAAGCTCCGCGTTTTCCTCACGAAGGGCCGTGTTTTCAGTCTCAAGCTTCGCGAGGCGAACTTCAGCCTGTTCCGCTCGTTCCAGATCTCTATCAATGACAGCGAGATGGCGCAAAGTCGTCATGAATGCCCATGATTTATGTGAGAAGTGCATAAATTGCATGTCCAAATCTCGTTTGCCGCCGAATTCAAAACCAACGTAAGTTTTCCGCACTAGAACACGGAAGCTCATCAACGAGCTCAGGGGATCGAATTTGACGAACTCAGCGCCACTGGACGTGAATGCGCTTGTGATCGTGCCTCAGCGAAAAATCGGCACGAAGA
This sequence comes from Rhizobium sp. BR 314, assembly GCF_047445805.1. Taxonomy (NCBI): domain Bacteria; kingdom Pseudomonadati; phylum Pseudomonadota; class Alphaproteobacteria; order Hyphomicrobiales; family Rhizobiaceae; genus Rhizobium; species Rhizobium sp. BR 314. The sequence goes on from NZ_JARWLA010000032.1 coordinate 12,247, forward strand.
TCATGGCGGCAGTCTGCATAATCCTTCTTCTTCTTCTGGCGAGAGCCTTCTGGAAGGGCGATATCGCCTGGGAATATGTCGCACAGAACCTGTTTACCAGGGCCGTCATGACGGGTGTTGGCAACACGATCATCATGACGTTCTGCGCCATGATCGTCGGCATCGTTCTGGGTGTCATTGCCGCGATCATGCGTATGTCGGACAATCCGGTTCTGCGCAGCATCTCGGTCGGCTATGTCTGGCTCTTTCGCGGTACGCCGGCGCTGCTCCAGCTCCTTCTGTGGTTCAACCTTGCCCTGATTTTCCCGACGATCGGTATTCCGGGACTGTGGTCGCTCCGCACCGTCGATGTCATGACGCCGTTCGTTGCGGCCCTCCTTGGGCTTGGTATCCAGCAGGGAGCCTATACTGCCGAAGTTGTGCGTGCCGGCCTTCTGTCGATCGACAAGGGGCAGATGGAAGCAGCACAGTCGATCGGCATGACGAAGCTGCGGGCAACGCTGAAGATCGTGCTGCCGCAGGCCATGCGCGTCATCGTCCCGCCGATCGGCAATGAAACCATCGGCATGGTCAAGCTCACCTCGCTCGCCAGCGTCATCCAGTATTCGGAAGTTCTGAAAAACGTCGAGGATATCTATTACGTCAATTCGCGCGTCATCGAACTGCTGATCGTGGCCGCCATCTGGTACATGATCGTCGTCACCATTCTTAGCATTGCGCAAGTCTATATCGAGCGGCACTTCTCCAAGGGATGGGGCCGGCGCGATGCGAGCGCTCAGCAGGCCGCCGGTCAGGCTCTGGTCGGGGAGGCTTCCTGATGGATACGATCATCAAGGCGCACGGCTTGCAGAAATACTTCGGCACCTTTCACGTCCTCAGGAATATCGATTTCGAGATCAGGAAGGGCGAAGTCGTTTGCATTATCGGGCCTTCCGGTTCGGGCAAAAGCACTTTCCTGCGCTGCATCAACCAGCTTGAGCAAATCGATGCGGGTTATGTCACGGTCGAAGATGAGATCGCCGGCTATCGCCGCGAGGGCAATCGGCTGTTTCCGCTGCCGGACCGTGAGATCGCCCGTCAGCGTCAGTCCGTCGGCATGGTCTTCCAAAAGTTCCATCTCTTCCCGCATCGCACGGTCCTGCAGAACATCATCGAAGGCCCAGTCGGGGTGCAGAAGCGACCGAAGCAGGAGTGCATCGCCGAAGCGCGCGTTCTTCTGCAGCGCGTCGGTCTTGCCGACAAGGCAGGTGCCTATCCGGGCGAACTTTCCGGCGGCCAGCAGCAGCGCATCGCGATTGCCCGCGCGCTCGCCATGAAGCCCAAGGCCATGCTCTTCGACGAACCGACCTCGGCGCTCGATCCAGAGCTTGTCGGCGAAGTCCTTGGCGTCATGAAAGAACTCGCCGCCTCCGGAACTACCATGATCGTCGTTACGCACGAGATCGGCTTTTGCCGCGAGGTGGCCGACCGTGTCGTCTTCATGGACGCCGGCATGATCGTCGAGACCGGAACGCCCAGCGACATATTGGAGAACCCCAGGAATCCCAGAGTGAAGAATTTCATCTCTGCGGTGCTTTAGCAACAAAAGAACCTGAAGAAAGACCATCAGAGGAGAATTTCATGAAACTCATTCGTCTTGCTGTTTCGGCGGCCCTTCTTTCGCTCGCGGCCACCGCTGCTTCCGCGGATTCGAGCCTGAATCTGCTCAAGGATGGCGAACTCCGCATCATGACCAATCCGATCTATCCGCCGATGGAGTTCGTCAATCCGGACACCGGTACGATCGATGGTTTTGACGTCGATCTGGCGAACGCGATTGCCAAGAAACTCAACCTGACAACCGTTTTCGTCACGTCTGCCTTCCAGGAACTGCAGAGCGGCCTGCAGACCGGCCGCGCCGACATGATCGTCTCCGGCATGAGCGACAACGTGAAGCGCCAGGCCAGCATGGACTTCGTCGACTACATCACCAGCGGCCCGATCCTATTTACCGTCAACGCCAATGTCGCGACGTACAAGCAGCCGAGCGACCTGTGCGGCAAGACTGTTGCCGGAAGCCGCAGCACGTCCTTCGGTGACAACGTCAAGGCATGGAGTGCCGAGAATTGCGAAGGCAAGGGCAAGCCCGCCATCAAGTTCGAGGGGACTGCGGATTCGAATGCTGCCCGTCTCGGTATGAAGCAGGGCCGTTATGACGCGGTCGTGCAGGGCATCGAAACGATCGCCTATCAGATGCGTATCGAGCCCAATACCTATACGCTCGTCGGCGAGCCGCTGCTCAGCAACGACACGTTCGGCATTGGCTTCAAGAAGGACCACACCACGCTTCGCGATGCGGTTGCCGGCGCTCTCGACGGGCTGATCAAGGACGGCACCTATGGTGAGATCCTCAAGAAGTGGGGCCTGGTTCACAATGCCGTTCCGAAGGCGGTAATCAACGGCGTCAAGTAACGCCTGAGGAAGCGCCGCGATAATAGCGGCGCTTCTCTTTCCCATTGCAAGCAGCCATCGGCCGGGGCGTCTCAGCGCCCGCGGATGGCGGGCTGCGTCCTAAAACACCTTGAAACGCATGCAGAGTCCCATGACTGCGAAGAGTGCAATCAAATCGGCAAGACCAAGCCTGTGGCCGGCAGGCCGGCAATCGGCTGTGGCGCTCGCCTTCGATGTCGATGGTCCGACGGGCGATGCAATGCTCGACGGCTCGCTGCTCTCGAATCCCCGCTATTTCACGCAGGGCGCCTATGGCCCGTGGCGAGCGCTGCCGCGGCTTCTCGATCTTTTGGCTGCTTATGGGCTCAAGGCGACCTTCTTCGTACCGACCTGGGTGGTCGAACATTGGCCGTCGCAATGCGAGCGCATCCTTCGCGATGCCCATGAGATCGCTTATCACGGCCATTATCATGAGGTCTTCATCGACTGCAGCCGCCAGCAGCAGCTCGATATCATGGGACGCTCCCGCGACATTTTTCAAAGCCGCATGGGTGTGACGCCTGTCGGCTTCCGCACGCCGTCCGGCGACTGGAGCGATGAGACCGCGCAGTTGCTGCACGAGTTCGGTGTTATCTATTCAAGCTCGATGCGCGGCGACGACAGGCCTTACTTTCACATGACATCGCGTGGTCGTGGGCTTGTCGAGATTCCAGGGCGCTGGGATATCGATGATTATACCGCGCTCGCCTATACCGAAGAGCCTGATTTTCCCATCGGCCTCGACCGCATCTCGGGCTACGCCGATGTTCAAAAGAACTGGTGCGCCGAATTCGAAGGCTATCACCGCGAAGGACTCTGCTGGACGACGATCCTGCATCCGAAAGTTTGCGCCCGGCCCGGCCGGCTTGCGATCCTCGAAGGTCTGTTCAAGGCAATCACCGCCCATGGCGACAGTGTCTGGGCAACACACTGTGCGGAAATCGCAACGTGGTGGATCGCGCAACATCCGGAGAATACCGCATGACCGATACGGCTTCAAAAGGCTTCTGGCCGCAGGGCAAGACATGCGCGGCAATCGTCTCTGTGATCTTCGACGACGGGCTTGATGCAGTCGCGCAGGCGCCTGACCTCAAAGGGCGCAGCAAGAGTTTTTCCGTCTGGCAATATGGCGCCACGCGCGGCGTTGAACGTCTTTGCAACGCCTTTGCCGATGCCGGCATTTCCACGAGCTGGTTTGTGCCGGGTATCGTCGCGGAAAAGCATGAGGAGTTGCTGCGCGACGTCGTGGCGCCGCACCATGAGATTGAGGGCCATGGCTGGAATTTCGAGCGTTATGACGCCATGGATGCATCTGCCGCTGTGGACCTCCTCAAGCGTAGCCGTGACAGATTGAGCGCGATTGCATCGAACGAGGTTTCCGGTTTCCGGTTGCCTGCCGGCAACTGGCCACGTCACTTCGATCGCCTGCTCGTCGAGGCCGGCTATTCTTGGTCGGCATCGCTGAACGGCGACGATGTGCCCTACAGCCATTCCTCCTCGCTGGTGGAGATCCCGGTTCACATCGAGCTGGAAGACCGGCCCTATTTCCAATTCAATTTCACCCCGGCCTTCCCGAAGGGGCAAAGTCGCATTCCGTCCTATGAGGCAGTGCTCGGCAACTGGATCGCCGAGTTCGATGCCTACCGCAAATACGGCCTCTGCTACGTCATCCAGCTTCGCCCGGAATGGACCGGCACGCCGGGACGGATCGCACTTGTTGAAGCCCTACTTGCCCATATCACGAGCTTCGACGACGTGTGGCTGGCGACCGCTGCGGACGTCGCCCGCTGGCACGCCGACAAGGGCCTTGCTGCATCGGGCGACCACCCGATCAATGTCTATGAAGCCTATATCGATGAGGAACGGTCCCGTGAGCGATAATCTGACCCAGGCGCTGGCGGAGCTTGTCTGCTCGACCAACTATGAAGCCTTTCCGTCCGAGACCATCCACAAGGCGAAGCTTCATATTCTCGATACGCTGGGTGCTGCGATCGCCGGTTCGACTTCCCGCGAAACGGATGCCGTCGTCGCGATGCTCGGTATCCAGGCGGGAACTGGAGCTTCCCTGATCTGGGGCCGATCGATTGCGTCGGACGCGAGAACGTCGGCTTTCGTCAACGGTGTTTCTGCCCATGCCTACGAGCTCGATGACAGCGGCGGCTGCGATCATTCCGGTGCAGTCGTTCTTCCAGCCGTGCTCGCCGCGCTTGGCGATCACAAAGGACCGGTCGGCGGCCGTGACCTGTTGCGCAGCGTCCTGCTTGGCTATGAAATCGGCCGGCGCGTGCTGGAAGCGGTTGGCGGATATGAAGAGCACAATGGTCTTGGCTGGCATTCAACGGGGACGTGCGGCGCATTCGGCGCTGCTGCCGCAGTCGGCAGCATGGTGAAGCTCGACGTGAATGCCATGGCCTCCGCTCTCGGCTCGGCATGCTCCTTTGCCGGCGGCACCTGGGCGTTCATCCACAATGGCAGCTCGACCAAGAAGCTCCATGCCGGCCGCGCCGCCGAAGGCGGCCTGATGGCTGCCTATCTCGCACGACATGGGTTCGAAGGCCCCGACAGCGTCTTCGAGGCGGAGCGCTGGGGCAGCTTTTTTGCGGCCTTCGGCGCGGGCAAGGGCGATCCGCAGGCGCTTTTGCGCGATTTCGGAGATTACTGGCGCCTGAATCGATGCTCGATCAAGCCGCACGCCACTTGCCGTGGCACGCATGCCGGCATCGATGCGCTTGATCTCATGCTGCAGCAACATGGTCTCGAGCCCGCCGATATCGCAGGCATCGAGGTGGATATAAGCGGCTTCCAGTACGGCATGTGCAGTGGCAAAGTCATCGAGTCGCGCGCACAGGCCCAGATGAGCCTGCCCTACGCTCTGGCGGCTCGGCTGCGTTACGGTAAGGTGTTTCTGGCCGAACTTGAGGAGTCCGCGTGGTCGGCTGTCGAGATTGGCCCGTTGATGGAGCGCATCGCGGTGCGTATCGATCCCGCCATGAAGGACGAGGATGAACCGGCGATCACCATCGTGACTGCCGCGGGCGGGCGACATCGGCTCGTCGTCGAATTCCCCCTTGGAGGACCGCAGAACCCGCTGAGCGATGAGCGATTGATCGGCAAATATGCCGCGCTCGCCGGCATGGTGCTGCCGGGATCAAGGGTCGACGCTCTCAGCGACTACGTTCTCGATCTCGAAAATCAGACCGACGCCCGCAGCCTGCTTGCGCTGCTTCAATAAAGGATGCGCCCCGAGGAGGGCGGCATTCGTTCAAAAGGGAAGACCGCGATGAGAAATCAGAAAGAAGCCACTTGGTCGCCGCTATTCAAGGAGGCGGTCTCCAGGGATTTCGAGAGCTTTCACGAGTGCCTTGACCAGGACAAGCGCATCGCGCTGCACGATGTCGCCGGATCGAAGGTCCACGCCGAGATGCTTGCCCGCGCCGGCATTCTGACCGCTGACGAAAACGGCAAAATCCAGACCGGTCTCGACCAGGTGGCCGAAGAGATGCGTTCGGGTGCCTTCGAATGGAAGACCGAACTCGAAGACGTCCATACAAATGTCGAAGATCGCTTGATCGCACTGATCGGCGATGCCGGCAAGAAGCTGCATACCGCAAGATCGCGCAACGATCAGGTGGCGACGGACATTCGTCTCTATGCCCGCGAGCAACTGGATCTTCTCGCCGACGATCTGAAGACTCTGATCGGCGCCTTTGTGGATCTGGCTGAAAAACATGCCGATGCGATCATGCCAGGCTTCACGCATTTGCAGGTGGCGCAGCCTGTCACTTTCGGCCATCATCTCATGGCCTATGTCGAAATGTTCCTGCGCGATCTCGATCGGGTCGGCGCCGCGCGCGAACGGCTCAACATCTCGCCGCTTGGTGCTGCGGCGCTTGCGGGTACGGGCTATCCGATCGATCCCGAATACAGTGCCTCCAAGCTTGGCTTCTCTACGTCCTTTGCCAACTCGCTCGACGCTGTTTCTGATCGCGATTACGTCGTCGATGTCTGCAGTGCTGGCTCGATCATTATGGGGCACCTGTCGCGCTTCAGCGAGGAAGTCATCCTCTGGTGCACGACGATGTTCGATTTCATCGAAGTGGGCGACCAGTTCTGCACCGGTTCCTCGATCATGCCTCAGAAGCGCAATCCGGATCTTGCGGAGCTTGTGCGCGGCAAGGCGGCGCGTGTCATGGGCAATCTCGCCTTTTCCGCAGCCCTGATGAAAAGCCAGCCGCTTGCCTTCAACAAGGACCAGCAGGAATCGAAGCCGCCGCTGACCGATACGCTCGAAACCGTGCGCGCCGCCGTCAGCGTCATGGCGCAGATGATCCCGACGATCACCGTCAAACATGCGAGGATGCTTGCTGCCGCCAATCGGGGCTATTCGACGGCAACTGACCTTGCCGACTATCTCGTCCGCGCCGGCTTACCCTTTCGTGATGCACACCACGCCGTTGCCGCAATCGTCGGTGCGGCCCGCGACAAGGCGTTGCCGACGCTTTCGGAGCTTTCGCTCGCCGAGATGCAGTTTTTTGCGCCTAGTGTCCGTGAGGATGTCTTTGAGGTGCTGACGGTGGAAGGTTCTGTTGCCAGCCGCGATCACAAGGGCGGCACAGCGCCGCGAAGGGTTCGGCAAGCGATCGAGACAGTGCGTCGGGCGATCGCTTGAGTCCCGTTGGTTGCCATTCCATCCACATGCGTTAATGCTTGCCGTTCGAAACAGCAGCAAAGAAGCCGGGTAGGGAATGGAGCCGAGGTTCGATCACAACAGATTGCCGCCGCTGCAGACGCTGCAGACCTTTTCCGTTGTCGCGGAAACGGGCAGCTTCACGGCGGCGGCGGCAGAACTCAATCTGAGCCAAAGCGCGATCAGCCGGCAGGTGCAGCAGCTCGAGCATTATTTCGGCTGCAGCCTGTTCGAGCGCCACACCCGCAAGGTTGCGCTGACTGAACGCGGCATGGCGCTGATCCCGATCGTCGACGGTCTGCTCGCCTCGCTGAAGACCTCGTTCGAGGCGACGCGAACGACGGTCCGGTCCCTCACCATCCGCATGCCGCCGACCTTTGCGCGAAAATGGTTCCTGCCGCGCCTGCCGGATCTTCATAGCCATCATGGGGATCTGAACATCAATATCGACACCGCCTGGTTCTTGCGACCAACCTTCTCGGTCGGCGACATCGACATGCTGATCACTTACGGCAACGGTCATTGGCCTGGCATGGATGTGCTGCCCCTATTGCGGGAGCAACTGACCCCGATGTGCTCGCCGCAGTTTCTATCGAAACTCGGGGATCCACCCGAGGTCAAAAACCTGCAGAACTGCGTTCTGTTGCATTCCAATCCGCGTCATAGCGACTGGACCCTTTGGCTGCAGGCCGACGGCGCCTATTCGTTCCAGGCCGCCCGTCATCAGGTCTTCGATACCCAGGATTTCGCGATGACCGCTGCCGCGAGCGGCTATGGCGTGACAATGGGCGATCTCGCCTTTTCGCGGCAGGATCTGGAAAGCGGTGAGCTCGTCGCTCCATTCGAGCGGATCATCGACAGCGGCTACGGCTACTACGCACTCTGGCCGGCCCGTGCCGAAGCACGCCAGAAAGTGCGCGCCTTTTCCGACTGGCTCGATCTCACCTGCAGCGCAAGTCCGGACGGCTTTGACAGAGATCGAGCCGACACTTCGGCGTAGTGTTACTTTCGGCGAAATCAGAGATTTTCGCCCCTCCTTGAGCCGATAGACGAGGAGGTGACTCGGGCACTGGTTGTTGTTCATGATCCAATTACCCTGGCGATCGACATCGGATTTGGCGATGCGCTCGAGCCTGGTGCGGAGATGCTAGATTATCCTCCCATGCTTGGTTTTCCGATGCCCCGGCTCCGAGCCTATGCGCGAGAAACGGTCATCGCCGAGAAGTTCCAGGCGATGATCATGCTGGGGCGTGCAAACAGTCGGACGAAGGACTTCTACGATATCTGGATTCTCAGCAGGTCATTCGATTTCACCGATGACAGATTGGCGCGTGCAATCGCAGCGACGTTCGAGCATCGCGAAACTCGATCCCGACCGAGCTACCGGACGCCCTGACGGACGCCTTTGCCAAGGACGAGCAAAAGCAGCGGCAACGGCACGCTTTCCTTGAAGGCGTTGCACACGATCCTGGCGATCTGACGGACGTCATCGCGGAGATTGCCACGTTCCTGATGCCGCACGCTGTTGCGGCCGCGAGGCTAGGGAAATGAGCGGTTTGGTCGCCACCGTCGGGCTATGGAGCGATGACAAGTCGATTTCGCTGATGAAATATACATCGCTCGGGCACATTCCGAATCCGATTGCACGGCACTTCGAGGCACCCCATCCGGTCCAAAGCCTCACTTTCGGACCACTTGCCCTTGCGGGTGCCGTCGCCAGAACGGCCACAGTTCGTGACGATGCCCCACCCGTCGTATCGGACGCTCTGAAGCGAAGCACTTTGTCGATGCTGGAGGCAACGATCGAGAATGGACTGACATTCGCCTTGTCGCCTAATTTTCAGCACCTGGCCGATGCAGAGCGAACGTTTTTCGCGGCGCGCGTCGGTAGCGGAATCACCGATCTCTATATGAATGTCCTCGGTTACACATGGCGAGCGAATGCGGCTTGTCTGTCCTCCGTGCTCGACCCACATGCCGACTTCCTATACGAAGGCGGCAATGCGAGTGGTCATGGTGTTGTCTTGGCCGAAGCGCATGGCTCGTTCGCCATGAATGCCAGCGCGGCAAGTGTTCACCTCAAGGCGAAGAGCAAGTACCGGCATCGTCATGTCTGGATGGCGCCCATTTGACAATGTGATTTTGGCTGGTGTTTGAGCTTTGCGGTTCGGGTGCAGTCATGTCTCCGGCCTATTTGTGCGGCGCGTGATGACCGCTGGCCCTGATGTTGTCCGCTTGAACCGATCCCTATCAACTTACCGCGCTTTGGGGCGCTATACGATGCCACGGGTTCTTCAGTTCGTGCGGTCCATTCCGCTATGCTGTCACATCATACTATCGTCACTCCGCCAACTGTTTGGCCCCCAGTAGAGCAATGATTGTGGGGGGCTTTCACTTAAGCTGGAACCAGATCGGGGTATCTCGACGAGGCCGTCATTTCGATCCGAGGCGAGAAGCATTCTATTCCACATCCCTCGCCACGACATTTCCGCCAGTCACTATCGCGAACTGCGTGCCGTAGCCATGAGTATGTGGGCTGAAATCGCTCGGATATATTTGAAAAGCCGAGCAGGAGCACCAGCTGTCGCCTGACGGACGCTAAGTTTACGGTACCGTTTAGAGTGATCGTCCGCAATCGGAATCAATGGCTGATTGTGCAGCTGTGATCCTGCACGTCCTCGCCGCCCATCCCCGGCCGGGCGACGTCCGTGAGCACGATAAAGCCCGGGCCATCGGCAAAATCGGCGCCGACAACGACGAGGTTATGGTCACCCATTTCCTTGGCGGGATCCTTCAATGTCTTTGCGAGCGCCAGGAACGGATTGAAATCGCCCAATGTCTCGCCCTTGACCCGCAGCGCCGTGAACTGATGTCCGGCGATGGTATCGGGAAGGGGCGTCCAATCCGTGCCGACACGGTCCGCATCCGCCTTCAAGGCGGCTCGGGCATCGGCGCTGAGGCAGTCGACGTGGATGTGCAGCTGGTTCTGCGAGCGGGCCTGCTGCGCGTTGACGGCAAGGCTCAAGCCATCCCGCGGGACGGCGTGTGGCAGGCGGGCATTGACATTGGCCCGTTCGGTCCACGCATCGGCGAAGAAATTATGTGTCGCGGGATCGAGGAGGGCGGCACTTTCCATGCCGGTGAGTTTGTCGGTAGGGATCAGAAGAACCTGCGCGATGCCTCTCAGGTCCTTGAGGATCGCATAGTGTTCGCCCGTGTTCACTGAGAGGCAGGGCGCGGTCTGGACGACGCATTTGTCATGCACGATCTTCCACAACACATCGGAATCGGCAAAGGCGGGAGCGAAGAGAAGGGGGAGAAAAGAGGCGGCAAGGGCCGTCACGCGGCGGGAGATTGTCATGCACAAAGGTTCCCTTGTTCAAATAGCTTCAAGCTACAGAACGCTGACAAGAGCGCCACGAATGTGCAAATGGTGAATTGAATTCAATCGTTATGTAAGTATCTTTATTCCCAGGTAGCTGCGGTCAGCACACATATACACCTCTGTACGGTGCAGGATTGCCACATTCACTAGCCAAGTGTTACTCGAATATGACACAAGATCCATTTTCAGAGATACACGTGAGGAGAAATTGTGTGCAGTAAATCAAAATATTACTTTAACAGCAAATACCGGTTGCCTGTTGACAGCGAACCAGACAACTCCGTAGTCGGTGTCTGGAAATCCTATTGGTGAACATCAATTGATGGATGATGTAGAACAGATAGGCGATCTTGCTGACAACTACGTTCCATATACCTCACACGACAAGGAAGACGAAACCGGGCAGCTCTTTGAGGTGCGGGGCAAGTTGATGGTGAGGGAACCGACTATGGAATTGATGAAGTCGGTCAGAATCTGAAAAATAGAAGCTTGCGCAGAAACCGCCATAAGTTCCACAAGGCAGACTATCACCTTGGATTGTGCATGTCTGTTTTCATTGGATGAGGCCACTCAAACCGGCAATGCGGCCGAAGGATCATGAGTTCCATACCTTCGAGAGCAAGTTAGCTCAAATGCCATGCCGAGTTTCATTGCAAGGTCGACGATGGGAATGACCTTACCGCGCAGGTTCATAACGCCTAAAACATCAGTTGGCGTGTGCGGAAGCGGGGCGACCGGTGCCCAGCCGCGAATCTCGCGGATGGACCTGGTCGGCACGCAATACTGCTGGTCGTGCAGCATGAAGGCGATGATCTCGATGGATTCGCTGGAGAAGTTAGACTTTATGCTCATCAAAACTCCTCCCATTTGGCTTTTGTCGCCAGCGCTCCGCCTCCCGAGAAGGCTGAGGCGACAAACTGGCCCAGCGCTCGGGCAGGGGATACGGTCGGCCTGCCGTCGGCGCCGGCGGCGCGCGGGCTGGTCGCCGCCTCTATTTTGAAGGTGGCAATCAGCCGGGCTAAATTTGCAGCTTCGTCGGCGAGCCGGTTCGTTGCCGCCGTGGATTCCTCGACCATAGCCGCGTTCTGCTGTGTCACCTGATCCATCTGGTTGACGGCAGTACTCACCTCCGACAATCCAGTCGATTGCTCCCTTGCCGCCGTGGCGATCGAATGTACGTTTTCGTTGACTTTGACGACGTGGCCTTCGATCAAGGTGAGTGCCTGACCCGTCGCGGTCACCAGTTTCACGCCAGAACTGACCTCTTCGCTCGATCGGTTGATCAGCGTCTTGATGTCTTTGGCGGCGGTCGCCGAGCGCTGGGCAAGTTCCCGTACTTCCTGCGCGACAACTGCAAACCCCTTGCCGGCGTCGCCGGCGCGGGCTGCCTCAACGCCGGCATTCAGGGCAAGCAGGTTGGTCTGAAAGGCGATCTCGTCGATGACGTTGATGATCTGTCCGATCTCACTAGAAGCTTGCTCAATGCGCCCCATCGCCGAGACGGCCTGGTTGACCACCGCACTCGATTGCTCGGTGCTTTTGCGTGCCTCGTCGACCATGCGACTGGCCTCGAGTGCCCGTTCCGTTGAGCTCTTCACGGCGGCGGTGATTTCTTCGAGCGCCGAGGAAGTTTCCTCCAGCGAGGCTGCCTGATGTTCTGTGCGTTTGGACAAGTCGCCGGAAGCGATCCGCATCTCACCTGCCCCGCCATTGATCGTATCGATCGCGCCTCGCACTTCGCCTAGTACGGAGCGCAGGTTTTGCATTGTGGCATTGACATTGCGCTGCAACTCGCCGAAGGCGCCCTGGAAATCACCGTGCATGGTCTCTGTCAGATCACCCTCGGCGAGTGCCGCGACGACGCGCCGGGTTTCGGCGACACCGAGATCAACCGAAGCGACGAGTTCATTGACCTGGGTAGCAAACTGAGCGAGGTCGGGGTTGTCGTACTGCTTGCTGATGCGCTGGCTGAAGTTGCCCGCGACTGCCGCCATGACGACGGTGCCAATATTCGTCTGCAGGTCGGCATTCTGCGCCTGCAGCGCTGTCTCGTGGTCATGCGCCATCTGGCGGGCCGCGATCCCGTTCTGCTTGAAAACCTCGACCGCCCGAGCCATTGCGCCAATCTCATTTGCCTTGCTGGTGAAGGGGATGTTCACTGTAAGGTCACCGGCAGCGAGGGTGCGCATGACTTCGGCGGTGCGATTGATGGGGCGAGAAATACCGACAATGGCAAACAGGATGACAAGGAGACCAATGCCCGCCGAAAGCGCCATGATGGAAAATGTCGTGATGTAAGTGCGGTCGAAGTCGACTTTGCTGTTGTCGTAGCTTTTCTTGCCGCCGTTGAGGTTGACGTCGCGGAAGGTATCGACGGCGGTCGTCATCTTGTCGAAGGTCGAACTCATCTCTCCAAACAGCAGGGCGCCCGCTTCCTGCTTGTGGTTCGCCCTGGAGAGGGCCATCATAGTCTGATGCAGTTTCATATACGCGGAAAGTTGAGTTTTAAAGTCAGCGTAGGCCGTCTTCTCAGCATCCTCGGAAATGAGCGGCTCGTATAGCTTCATGTGGTCGTTGAGGCTCTGGATACTGTTGGCCATCAAGGTTTCCGACTCTGCCATTCCGGTGTCTGAAGTACCGCTGACATCGGCAGCTTCCGAAAAGCGCAGGTCAACGATCGCAGAATGGATCCTGTTTGTCGCGTCGACACTGGGAAGCCAGTTGGTCGCGAGTGTCTCGACTTCACTGAAGATACGATTTTGCGAGGAAAGAGCAAACAGGCCCTCTCCGACGAGCATGAGCAGCAACGCAGTGATTGCGCCGATTAGTGACGCTTTTAGGGAAATGGAAAACCGTTGCATTCTAGATTTCCTTGCGGTAGCTCACGGGAAGACTTCATGCCTTCGGTGCAGCGGGAGAGGTGGCTCGATCGACTCATTCGAGCGGGTCAAAGACGAACAGTCGTGACAACAGGCGCTCGGAGTTGGGATTCCCGGCCCTGGTAGTGTTTTTGGCAATCGCCTAGTGAGTTGGTTTTGGATGGTCAGCTAGAACCGACAGTTGCAGCGTGCATGCATTGCTTTTGTCCCCTCAAGTCCGCGAACAACGGACCGATCGTTCACCTACGCGCCAGAGTTGGCGCGGCGGCAGTGGATAGTGTGGGAAGAGATGCCTCTGGAACTATATTTAGGTCTTCCCGGGAGGAAGTGGCGCGGTACGCCCCCGCTACTTCTTTCCTGACCCCTGGCGATCGGGGAGTTAGTAAACCGAGTCTGCTCGGCCCTGAGACCTTTAGCGCGAGAGCGCCTGGACAGTGTTCGCCCGTGTTTACTGAGAGGCAGGGAGCGGTCTGGACGACGCATTTGTCATGCACGATCTTCCACAACACATCGGAATCGGCAAAGGCGGGAGCGAAGAGAAGGGGGAGAAAAGAGGCGGCAAGGGCGGTGACGCGGCGGGAGATTGTCATGCACAAAGGTTCCCTTGTTCAAATAGCTTCAAGCTACAGAACGCTGACAAGAGCGCCACGAATGTGCAAATGGTGAATTGAATTCAATCGTTATATAAGTATCTTTATTCCCAGGTAGCTGCGGTCAGCACACATATACACCTCTTTACGGTGCAGGATTGCCACATTCACCAACCAAGTGTTACCCGAATATGACACAAGATCCATTTTCAGAGATACACGTGCGGAGAAATTGTGTGCAGTAAATCCAAATATCACCATGGAAGCGCCGGAATCAGACAGGGAGGGCGAGGACTAGGAGGAAGCGGCCTGACGGTCGTCGGCCTCCTACATGGACGCGGCGCCATCAAGCGCCCGGTAGAGGGTAGCTGGGTGGACCTTGAGGCCTTGGGCGACAGCGCGCGGCCTCTCTCCGGCCCCAATGAGCTGGCGGGCGAGCGCGATCTGCTCGGCCGACAGGGCAGGGGGCGGCCGAACTGGGCGCTCTTCCCCTTGGCGGCGGCTCGGCCGCTGCTGCTGCGCACATGGATCAAAGATCGCTCAAACTTGGCAATGCCAGCAAATATGGTGAGCACCACGTCGCCGGCGCGGAGTTGGTCGAGCAGCGCGGCGAGCTGGGGCCGATCGCGTTTCGCCCCGGATGGCGCAGTAAACTTAACGTCCGTCAGCTGACAGCTGGTGCTCCTGCTCGGCTTTCCGATTATATCCGAGCGATTTCAGCCCACATGGCCATGGCGACGGCGGGCAGTTCGCGGTGGTGGCTGGCGGACATGTCGTGGCGAGGGATGTGGAATAGGTTGGCAATCGGATCGTGAATGGAGACGGAGCGCTGCAACTGTGTCGCCGTGACTTGAAGCGCTTCATGATCCGCTCTCGCTGTCGCACTGGCTGATGGGAATTCTCCGCCCGGTTGTTGAGGCCCTTGTGGGATCGATGCTCGACGCTCGGCATGATCTTTCGTCTTGCGGCGTCATAGGATCGGAGCGTGTCGGTCACCATCGCGCGTGGCACACGGCCTTGGCCCATTAGCAGCCTTCCTGGATATTGCCGGGTACGGAGCGAATTCGGTGACAAGTTGCCATCTGCAGCTATCCACCATGCTGGCGTAAGGTCTCGCACTTCGGTATGATACGATCCGCGACCGATTATCGGGTGCTTCCATGCGAGTCGTGATCCGTTTGCAGATGCACTCGCCTGAGCCTGGTTCAAGGTCATGAGTCTTAATCGTATTGACCTTCGCTGAGATCAGCAACTCTTGGCCCAATCTGCGCCGGAGTGACTGCAGTCGATCGCCCTGGCGGTATCAGGAGCAAAACCTCGCTAAGTGCAGGACTGTTCTAACCAGTGTGCCGGATTGCGCATGCCGTGAACCACCACCACGATTTCAGCACCATATTCAGCCGGTTCATAAATGGCGACGTAATTTCCCTCGATGAGAATGCGTGCGCTCACGCTTATTTCGGGGCGCGCAACACCCATTTCAGGATGCTCCGCAGCCAGTTCGAACTTTTCAAATAGCCTTTGAATAAGCATGTCGGCTGCTGGTTCATTGCGCTCAGCAATATGGCGCCACATGCCGCGCAGCTGTTCGCTGGCCCGCGGTGAGAGCTTGTACTTAGGCACGCCCGGAACGCCGTTCGGCTTTCAATTCCTTGAGGAAGGCCACCGGATCAACATCCTCCGGTTTCCCGCTCGCCTTGCCTTCGGCATACTCGCGCCGAAGATATTCCAACTCAAGAGCACGAGTTTCCTCGCGCTGCTCCAAGAGACGAAGACTGTCGCGCATGACCTCACTCGCGCTTTGATAGCGTCCGCTTTCGACAAGCTCGCGGACGAACCCTTCATAGTGTTCGCCGATATTGTAACTGGATGGCATAGGCCCACCTTTCAACTGTGGTCGCATGTTATCAGTTTTTGATAATTGCGCCAAGTCGATCCGATAACCTATGGTGAGCGCCAATCTCGATGTCGCATTCATCAGCGCTGGCGCACTGCTGCGCTTCCATTCTTAAGCGGCCCTCGCAGCGAGCATCTCGTTGATAAACTCTTCGTTTCGCGCTTCAATTAGATAGCCTGGATATTGTGGGTCAACGTGCAATGAAAAAAAGCGCGTTAAATCATGCTGCGATCCAATACTCATCCAGCGCTTCTTCTCCAACCTTAAGCGCTTTCACCGCGTTGCCACGCGCTACCCAAGCAGGTCGAGAACTTTCTAGCGTTGGTTCAATTCGCCTTATTGCGACTGTGGCTCCGTGCTTATGAGCCTACGGACTAGATCGAGCTGGCGGTGGCTATAAGGTCTCGGATACGCGTTTCACATCCTGACACCCCGATGGATCAGCGAAGATTTTCTTCGATGGTCTTGTAGCAGGTATCGTTATCTCCGATATCGGCCTTCGCAAGGGTTCTGTCGCAAAACGGTATCGAGGTCACGGATTTGGAGCATGCACTGGGGCTCAGGCGGCAATAAGTTCGAATTGCCCGGCGATTGACGGGCGTGGATTGTCGGCGAACTTCGCCTGCCGTTTGCGCATCATGTGGACCATCTCGATACCGGAGAGAATGACTTCAGCGCTTGCCGTCGATTTAAAGCCGAGCATGGCTCGGATGCAGCGCTTGATGCGCCGATGGTCCTGCTCGATCCGGTTGTTGAGACATTTGCTCCAGCGGATGCGGATCGGGTTCAGTGAACTCCGCGATCGGTCACGCAGGCGGTCTTCGGCATCGCGGGAAATGACCGCCTGGCGATTGGTCTGGCTGCCGTCGATGACGATGCAATTCGGCCGGCCATGACGATCCGACGCCCTGTGAAGGAAGGGCTTGGCCGCCGGCAGGTCACGGCTTTCGCTGAAGAGAAACTCGACTTTGTCGCCGAGGCTGTCGATAGCGCGGTAGAGATACATCCGTTCGCCGCGGACCTTGATGTATGTCTCGTCCATATGCCACTTGCCAGTAACGCACCGCTTATGACGGTTAAAGCGCTCCAGCAACTGGGGGAAGAAGTGGACGACCCATCGATGGATGGTGGAGTGATCGACACTCAGGCCACGTTCGGCCATCATCTCTTCCAGGTCCGGCAGACTTAAATTGTAAGCCAGATACCAACGTACGCACAGCAGGATCACCGGTCGATCGAAATGGCGGCCGTTGAATATTACAAACTCCCCTGAAAACCAGAGGCTCAATGCCGGAGATACCTTGCCATTCCGTTTTGCGACAGAACCCACAAGAGGCGCCGCATTACGAAGATGATTCAGGAGCTTCCAGCCGACACACTGGACACGATCGCGGCAATCCTGGATTCGATCTTTGCGCTGCGCGCGGAACCACGCTCGTAGCGGTGCCGCTGCTCCGCTCAACAGAGTGGACCGTCGGTGAGGCAAAGCCGCAACTGACGAGGCCGCTGCGCGAACCCACCGCAAATACGCTTGGACATGTCGGGCCTAGCAGTCGTGGATTGATGTTGCGGCTGGTTCGCGGCGGCAATTGAATTGGCAGCTTATCGGGCGTCATGGATTTTCGCGCCGTTCGGCAAGTGCCTGACTGATTGCCTCTCCCAGTCCCTCCACTTCTTCGACACTGTGGCCGGCGGTAGGGCAGACCCGTAGGCCAGCCATACCCTTCGCGACTGTGGGGAAGAAGATGGCGGAGGTATAGAAGCCCTTATCAAGTAGGCGTCGCGCTGCAGCGATGGACGATGTTTCATCTCCAAACTCTACGGTGCGGATCGGCAGCTTCGAATGTGCCTGCTTGCTGGCAACGATCTTGTCGAAAGCAGCGATCCGATCGGCAAGCGCATCCTGCCGCAGCTTGAGTTCTTTGGTACGATGCAGTGCCTGAGATGCCATAGCCGCTCCGATAGCGGCAAGATTGAGCGATGCGGAGAAAGCGTAGGCGATTGAAAAGCGCCGGAAAAGCTCTTCCTGTCGCCGGGTGCCAAGCATCAATAATCCGCCTGATGCCCCAAAGCCCTTCCCAAGCGATGCGGCAATAATGGTGCGTTCGCCCAGGTCTTGCCCGATCTGGGATCGTGCAAAGCCTTCCCCTGACTTACCAAACAGCGAGATGCCGTGGGCGTCGTCAATATAGAGAAACAAGCCGTATCGGTTCTGCAGCACAAGAAGATCCGCGATCGGAGCGCTACCGCCCATGGAGTAGACGCCGTCACAGACATAGGCAACGCGCTGGTTGCGCCGGCAGATGTCCTCGAGTGCGTTCAGATCGTTATGCGCTATTGTTTCGACTCGAGTTTCATTAGCGACGACGGGTTTATGAAAGGCAAGCGTGGCATGCGCTAGCCGATCGAAAACGACCACCGGTCGTTTGTTATCCGTTAGATGTCCGGAAGCAAGGATTGGCAAGGCTCCCATATTTGCGGCTAAGACAGTGGTATAGGTTATTATTCTTGCGCTGAAGAGGTCAGACAGAGCCTCCTCCAGTTCGCCAAGTAGATTGAAGTTGAGCCTGGTTCTCGCACAGGACCAATGGAGTGCTTTGTGTCGCCGAACGGCATCTGTTGCGCCCTTCAGGATAGATGGATGGTTATCGAGGCCGAGATAGGAACAGCGGACGAAATCGACCACCTGCTCGCCTCGGAGTGTTGGAGCCAGCAGAACGGAGCGATCTCGGCATGGCTCTACGTAGAGCGCCATGATGTCCTGCTGTTCAGCTGCGGCAAGATTTTCGTCTGCCGAATTGATGACGCTATGTGTGTTGCGGTAGGATCGCGGCACAGCCGTAGCCGTTGGCGCATGATGTTCATCGCTCATAGGAATATCCAGACTGTTCATGATGAAGCAACCGCGAGCAGAAAGTGAATTTCTGCTGAGGTGCATCGCATCCAACTGATGACACGACACCATTTTATTGCCTCGGAAGAAGGCAGAGAACAACGATCGTTCCGCGAATATTGTTTAAAGATGTTGTGAAGCCAATGACTATCTAGATAGATGCGTTCATGACGGGAAAGGCGCAACATGACATCGATATTGGATTGAGTTTCTGCCTTGATCCCCATGGCTAAAGCTCAACCGGCCTTTGGCGGTCATCCAGCGCATAACCGGTGGCGCGAACCGTACGAATAATGTCCCGGCCCAATGCACCTCTCAACGACCGCC
Organism: Rhizobium sp. BR 314; assembly: GCF_047445805.1. Taxonomy (NCBI): domain Bacteria; kingdom Pseudomonadati; phylum Pseudomonadota; class Alphaproteobacteria; order Hyphomicrobiales; family Rhizobiaceae; genus Rhizobium; species Rhizobium sp. BR 314. Next base: position 31,374 of record NZ_JARWLA010000032.1, read on the forward strand.
GCAGACGCCCGACATGAACGTCGACGGTTCTGGGCTCGACGAACGTGCCGGGAGGCCAGATAGCTTCGATCAAATCGTCGCGGGTAAAGACATGTCCCGGCTTTTGCAGAAAATGATGAAGAAGGCGAAACTCGATCGGGCTGAGCTGCACTTCCATGCCTTTGAATTCAACGCGCATGCTGTCGAGCTGCATGGCGATCTCTGCATAAACCAGCGTATTGTTGAGATTTCTTTCGTTCTCTGATTTTGAATTGCCACTCGATAAGCCTGTCAGATACGATAGAAATCGCTCCGGATTGAACGGGCGCATGAAAATTTCGCTCACCCCCGCCTTAAGCGCTTCCAGATAACATGGCTGGTTCCCGGCGCTGACGAATACGGCGATCGGTAGGGCTTTTTCAGAAAGCGTCGCCGCCAAGAGATCGACAAAGTCTCCGATGGGGAAACTGTCAGTGTGGTAATCTATCATCACGGCAACAACGCGGTTATCGGATCTCATCACTGCCAGCGTTTCCTCCGCTCCTTCCGTAAGTGCTGCCTCGAAGCCGCCCATGTTGAGAATTTGGGCTAGCAGGAGATAGAATTCATAATCAGGCGAGCAAATGATGATGAGTGGCTTCATCGATGGTGGCCTTTCAACCGGTAGGCGCTAAAGATTGGCGAGGCGGACGTTCGGAATCGACATCATTCAGCGCCATTTTGTTGCAACAAAACATTCGCAGTGTATGTATATGGTGAAATATCATCCTCTGAAACATTGTATTGTTTCATTCAGTAATGTAAGGTGTGAGGAAATAATGACTAGAATGCCGATTGTCCACATAATTTGTTGCATCAAAATAGGAGTTCGTTGGCAAATCCCGGTCGGGGCGCGTGCTATGTCCAATTGAGGTCAGAAGTTGGTGGCGCTCTGCGGTGAAATAGGAAATGGCCAGGGATCACACGGCGCATGCGACATACGCAGTCGTGACTCATTCGTGAGAATAAAGTCCGGCCAATTTATCATCCCGTGCCGGACACTCACGGGATAGTTTCCTATGACTTTTATGAATCTACCGAAACACCGTCAGATACCATTTTTGGGTGATGACGCCTCAATCTGGTCTGGTATCGATCCAGAAGCGGCGGCGCTGGCCGCGAAAGTAGCCTATGGCCCCGAAGCTACGCTTGCCGTCGCGTTGTGCGCGGTGTGCGCCAAGATCGACGGGCGGTTTGCCGACGGCCACTATTGGTTCGAGGTCTTTTGCTTGCTGCGTACTGGGGAAATATCGGCAATTGGCAATTCGGGTGAAGCAAACTCAGCAGATACGGATGGAATATTGCAATAGAGTTCCTGTGCCGGCCGTGGTTTAAAAAAAGCGGCGCATCGCTGCGATTTCGGGGGGATCGAGTGCCCGGGTAGTCGATAAAGCGGTAGTCGGTGAGGTTGGATGAAGATCTGGTGCGGGCCCTCGGTCGCCTTATCGGCTACCTGTGACGCTCAAAGTTTCTTTCGCAACTTTTCGAGATGCTCTTCGCAGATCGTCTTCACCAACTGCTGTAGTGCGTCCGTGCGCTCGCCAAGCCAGGCGAGCGCTTCCTCCGTAATCTTGAAATGCTCGGAATAGCGCGCTTTGACATAGGCTTGATTGATAGTGTTGAACCAGGCGGTATAGCGTTGCCGGTCATGCGGCCAGATCCCTGCGAGCCGCTGGTCACGACCCTCGGCAAGCGTCCTCAGATGGTTGAGGTTGTGCGAGGCGGGGCTGTAGCTGGTCAACGTCAGCAACAAGGCCGAATAACTGTGTTCTATAGTTTGATGAAGTAGAAAGGCGCTCTCGTTCAGCATGTTAGCGCCGAGAGCCAGTCTTGACAGATGAAGAAAGTTGGCAGCACTCGGTGCTCTGCTCTCAAAGTGCCCTTGCGCGGCGCGATATTCCTGGGCTGGCGTCAGCGGCTTCGGTTCGGCAAGCTCCTCATCGTCCAGTTCGTAAAGAACGATGCCGTCTTGACGAATCTCGCAGAAGAAATAGTTGCCGAGCTTCAGTGCCGTGTTGACTTCGCGCAGAGAATGCACGGCCAGGCTGACGGGTGGTTTGATGATACGAGGAAAGCGGTCGGCGGCCTTGCGCCAGTACAGGCCGAAGTCAGTGAGCTTACGGTTGTTGACGATCACTAGCAGATCATAGTCGGATTTGTAGCCCTTGCTGGTATGGTCCTCATCCACCCAGTCGCCGCGCCCATAGGAGCCGTAGAGAATTATCTTGAGGATGCGGCCTTTCTTCTTGAAGTCAGATGTGCCTTCCTTCAGGGCATCCTCGAACTCTTCATGTATGATCTCGACAATTTGCGCCAGGTCACGCCGCTTGCGTTCCGGTAGATGATCGAGACTAAACTTCATGGCGAGCGGAATCCTTTCTGATGATTCCAGATCTATGCATGAATCGGCAGCAATACCAGACGAATGTTGGAGCTACGCCCAGTGAATGCAACAAGCAAACATTCGTCCGATGATCGATCCATATTCAACACGCCGACTGCGCTGTCGTCGATCTCATGCGACGGTTTGGCTTTCGCGCGGGCAAAGGCTCATTCTTGAACAAGTCGTATCGCAACGTATTGTATCTGGCAATACAACACGATATCCTGTCGTCACGGAGATGAACCATGGCCCAAACTGTCCGGCGCAAAGAGTATCCCATTGCCATGCGGCTGCCAGAGGCGGACGTCGCAATGATCGATCGTGCCGCCGCCCTGTGCGGCCGCTCGCGAACAGACTTCGTGCGCGAGGCCGCAGTCCGCGCGGCTGAAGATGTGTTGATGGAAAATCGGCCAATCCGCATGAGTCCTGAAGGCTTTGCCGCCTTCATGGACGTTCTCGGTGGCCCGGCTGCCCCGGTTTCCGAAATGGTGCAACTTGCAATGCGGCCTGCGCCCTGGGAGGTCGGCTACGAGCCGAAACGATAGCGTGGCTTTGTCCGCGGTCGAACCGCTGAACGCTGGCCATGACGTTTCCGAGTTTTCCTGCGGCAAGCCAACGCTAGACCATTGGTTGAAAACACGAGCCCTGTCCAGTCAACGAAAAGGTTCCGCAGCGGTTCTCGTTATCCATGAGGCTGGTCGCGTTGTCGGTTATTACGGTCTGGCGCCAACGGTCGCGGTCGCGACCGTTCTCCCTCGCGACACACCCTCTGGCCGACTACCCGACCCCGTCGCTTGCCTTCTTCTCGGGCAACTTGCCACAGACAGAGCTCGGGCAGGCCAGGGGCTAGGAACGGCTATGATTAGGCACGCGCTCCTGCGCTGCGTTCAAGTCGCCAAGCTGTTTGGCGGACAGGCGCTCATGGTCAACGCCATTGATGAAGAGGCCGCCCGGTTCTGGCAGCGCCGGGGCTTCAAGCCCTCAATGGATGATTCGCTCGTGCTCTTCAGTTCGATTGCATGCATTGCCGCATCGCTGACGCAGGTCAGCTAAACAACCGCCGGAGCACGCCCGGTCATGCGCCTAAGATCACAGGCATATGGTGTGCTTGCGATCCGGACGCCGTTATACCAAAGCGTCCGGATCGATGGGCTCAGCAATCCCCTAAACGGTCTTCGAGGGGAATCGGCAGGCGCACTAAACACTCACGGGAGATCGTGTCCGCCGAATCTCGTTTCCTTGTCCCCTTAGCGGATCCAATTGTTCCATCGCTCCAACAACTCAGCGGCATGATCATTGATCCACGCCGCATCCGGGACAATGATACTGTCACGAACGTCCTCCGCGCTTGGCATCTGATCACGAATAGCCTGCGGCATCAGTGCTACTGCGGAATTGCTCGGTGGTGAACAGAGCAATTCCTCGCAAACCTTGGCCTGGACATCGGGCGATTCCAGCCAGAACGCGATAAGCTTCAGAGCGTTGTCTCGATGGGGCGCTCCTTTGATCACCGTGAGGCGATCGCCGACCAAAAATGCCGCTTTGTTCGACCAAGCGATCGAACGTCCCTCGGCCTTGAGTGCGCTTGCCCTTGTCAGCCAGATCTGCCCGATGCTGTAATCTTTCTCGCGGAAGCCCTGCACGCTCTGATCTCCGGTCTTCCACCAAAGCGAGATGGACGGCCGCAGGACATCAAGCTTCTTGAGAGCGCGATCGACGTTGAGCGGAAAGAGCGCTTCGCGCTTGACCCCATCCGCCAGCAGCGCTGCCGCCATGACCCGCCACGGATCATCGAAATTCGGGAATGAACGTCCACCGGGGAATTTTGCGGTATCCCACATGTCCGCCCAGCTGACGGGCGGGCCGCCTTTGAATGCTTGCGGATCATAGGCCATTAATGTCGCGGTGGAAAATAACCGCACGCCCGCCGGAATACAGGCGTCAGGGACGAGATCGGCTCGGCCTTTGAATTGTGCGCAAAAGCGGTCCAGCGGCTCGGAAACCGCCAGATGCTCCTTCGAGCTGACCTGGATTTCGCCATCGGGATAAACGTCCCAAGTCACGTTGCCGGTCTTCACCATCGCCGCCGCTTTGGCGCGCATCTCCGCGTTGGTTGCTGCCACGGAAACGACTTGAATACCAGTCTTGGCGGTGAAGGGATCAAACCACCATTTCCGGAGTGCCGCATCGTAGGCCCCGCCCGTTGTGGCAATCACGACCGTTTCAGTCGCAAGCGCCTGACCAGGCGTTGCTCCAGCAAGAATTGCCGCGCACAGCATAGCGATGCCGCTCAGCCGGGTGGCTGTCTTCATTATCATCGATGTTTCCTTCCCTATGGTTATGGATATTCCGCCTCTGGCGGGCATTTCTGTTACTAGTGCTGCTCCCGACGACTGTTCAGGACGTGAATGAGAGTCATCAAAATCAGCGAAACACAGACAATGATGACTGAGACTGCGGCAATCACAGGCGTCAGGTTGAAATCGATGTCCTCGAACATTTTTCGGCCGATCGTTTTGCCGCCGGTGTCGGAGATGAAGAAGGCAACCGTTGCTTCGTCGAATGAGGTCAGGAACGCAAAGACCGCGGCGGTTGCAGCAGAAGGTGCGAGAATTGGCAGCGTCACCAGGAGGAATGCGTGGGGCCGGCTGGCACCGCAACTCATGGCCGCTTGTTCGAGTAAGGGATCTATTCTTTCCAGCGCCGCCGAGACGATGAGCACGACGAAGGGCACGGCCAGCACCGAATGCGCGGCGACGAAGCCTTTCAGACTCCCTGTCAGTTGCAAAGGTGAAAAGACCAGGTAGAGCGCCACACCGAAGACGATTGCCGGTACGATCATGGGGCCAAGGCAGAGGGCTTGCAGCAGCGCTTTACATGGCAGCTTGCCACGCACGAAAGCAACCGCTGCCATCGTTCCGATCGTTGTCGCCATGACGGTTGTTGCTGCGGCGACCTCAAGGCTGAAGATGGTCGAGCTCCGCCAGTCGAGATCGGACAAGTATGCCCTGAACCAGTGCAGCGTCAGTCCTTGCGGTGGGAACGTGATATAGGAGGTATTGTTGAGTGCCAGCGGTATCACCAGCAGGGTCGGGAGCACCAGAAAGAACAGCACCGCTGCAAGCATCAGCTTTGCTGCGTACCGTGCGATCTGCGGCCAAGCGGTGCTATGATGACGAGGCTGCGACGAATGGATTGCGAGTCGATTCCTCAAGGAATGTGTTTCAATAGACACTGTTCAAGCCTTTGCTGAAGGAAAGGGCGCGACGGAAGATAAGCACCAATAGTAGCGTCGCTGTGAGCAGAACGACCGACAGGGCTGCGGCAAAGGGCCAGTCCAGAAGTACGATCGTCTGTTGCCCGATGAGGGTCGCCATCATCAAGGCACTTGGTCCTCCGACCAGTGCGGGAGTGATATAAAATCCAATTGCAAGAATGAAGCAGATCACACAGCCTGCGAAGACGCCCGGTAGGCTGAGTGGGAAGGTTACCCGCCAAAAAGTAGCTATTGGGCCAGCCCCGAGATTGCGGGCCGCTTGCTCATAGGTGCCAGGGACCGAACGCAATGCCGAATGAATCGGGAGGATCATGAATGGCATCAGGACATGCGTCATTGCAAGAACGACGGCGCCTTCGGTATAGAGCATCTTAAGTGGCGTCGAAATAAGGCCGAGTTCCATGAGGCTATTGTTGATGATACCGTTGCGACCGAGTAGCACGATCCAGACATAGGAGCGGACAAGGATGGAGGTCCATAGTGGAACGAACATGCATGCCATTCCAAGTTTTGCCGACCAGCCTCGCATATGCGCGATCATGTAGGCCGTCGGATATCCGATCAAAAAGCAGGCAATGGTCACAATGGCTGCAGTACGGAACGTTCGAAGCAGAACCTCCACATAGAGTGGGTTCTCAAAAACGCGCAGGTAGGTACTGAACGGGGCGTCGCCGGGCATGCTGATGTCGATCAGTCTGAGCATTGGAAAGACGAAACCTGCGGCGAGCAGTACGAGGAGCGGCAGGATCAGCGAGACGGTCAGCAGCGGTGAATAATATCGGCTCGAACTGGCGAGGAGCCAACGAAAAGACGAGCGCGCCGACTGCGTGATGACGGATGAAGCCACGGATCAGGCCTCCGTCTTTGAAAACAGCCGCAAAGCGCTCGCTTCGGGAAGGATGTCGACCAGGTCACCTTGACGAAGGAGGGATGATCCGTGCCCGACGGGCATCTGGATTTGAAGCAGCCTGCCATCGGAGTTTGGCGTTCTGACGAAAAAGAGGAAAAACGAGCCGGCGAATACGATAGCATCTATTGTGCCCGTCAAGATGGCGCCACGGTCGCGACCATGAGGCGCAAGTGACAGCCGTTCTGGGCGGGCTGCGATGCTAACGGCTTGCAGTGCGGCGAAGAGGCTTGCTTCGTCGCTGGCCGCCTCCATGGTGATGACATTGCCACCCCTCGGTCGCACCATGTGGCCCCCGTTACTGTGGCCCAGATATTCGGCGTCGATGAAATTCATGCGGCCAATGAAATCTCCAACAAACGCTGAGGCAGGCGAACGATAGAGTTCGAGTGGCGATCCTACTTGCGCCAAACGACCTTCCGCCACAACGGCAACGCGATCGGACATCGTCAGTGCTTCCTCCTGATCATGTGTCACGTAAACGACAGTCGCTCCCAAGCGCTGCTGCAGGCCCTTGACTTCCATCTGCAGCGCTTCGCGCAGTTTTTTGTCGAGCGCACCAAGTGGTTCGTCCATCAGGAGAACGGGCGGTTCGAAGACGATGGCGCGAGCGACCGCGACGCGTTGCTGCTGGCCGCCAGAGAGCTGATGAGGATATCGATCTCCATAGCCATCGAGGTGCACCTGCGCCAACGCCGCGTCTACTTTGCGGCGAATGAAGTCTTTGCTCATTCGCCGCATGCGCAGCGGAAATCCAATGTTGGCAGCCACGGTCAGGTGGGGGAAGAGTGCATAGCGCTGGAACACCATGCCTATGTTGCGTCTGTTTGGTGCGAGATAGGTAATATCACGCCGGCCAATCATGATGTGGCCGCTATTCGGTGTTTCGAAGCCGGCAATCATCGTGAGCAAGGTTGTTTTGCCGGAACCGGACGGGCCGAGGATGGACAGAAATTCACCTGCCCGTATGGCCAGCGAAATGCCGTTCACCGCGAAAGATGCGTCGTACCGCTTTTCAAGCCCCTGCAGCGTAAGTGCTTCGCCAATCAAAGTTCCTCTCCCTTTTTCATTTGAAATATGCTCGCAAGCGTCGATTCCGATAGCGGCGCAACCGTATTCACCGATCGCCTTGTCCACGGTCCGGTTCCCGTATCGAAGTTTGGGAAGACGGGGATTTGTAGAAATGCTATGACGTTTGATGTCACATAATATTTGCAATTGCGTCATTTTTTATTTTTGTTGCAACAAAAATGACGCTTGTCAAAGGGAATTGGAGAAATTTCGTTGAAAATCGTACCGGAAGATGAGGAGAATTCGCGCCATCAACCCAATCGCCTGGGTGAAATGGCCTATCGCAATATGAAGGAGCGGTTGATTCGAGGCGCATTTTCGCCTGGCGATAAGCTTACGATCCGTGCCCTCTCGGACATGTTGGGTGTCAGCTCGACGCCGGCTCGCGATGCCATTAATCGCTTGGTCATTGATGGTGCGCTGGTCTACTCAGGCCCCAAAACCGTTATTGTCCCGCATCTCACATTGCCAGATCTTGAGGAAATCACACAGATACGTTTGGCTCTGGAAGGGGCTGCGGCCGCCTTATCCGTCAAGTCCGTGGGAGACGAAGCGATCGCTGCGCTTGAGCAGCTTCAACTGAAAATCGACGCTGCTTTGGAGGAAAAGCGCTATTTCGATGCGCTTTGGCACAATAAGGAGTTTCATTTTACAATCTACCGCTTGAGTGGCATGCCCTATCTTTTGCAGATGATCGAAGCTCTCTGGTTGCGAGTGGGTGCGTCGTTTATTGGTCTCTATCCGGAATTCGCCGAGATGCGATACGGGGCCCGCAATCATCGCTCCGCCATTGAGGCTCTCATCGAAAAGGATGCCGCCGCTGTACGGGCTGCAATCGAAAGCGATATTCGCGATGGATTTCGTCAGTTGAAGAAATTCAGCATGGCGCGAGATCAAGGCAAATTATCTCAGTCCTGAATATTTATGTTGCACTTTCTTGCTCCTCATGTTTTTTTGATGCAACAAAAATGTGAACGGGATGCGAACGCGTATCCCCGAGTGGAGAGGGCAAAGCATGCTTCGTCAGGATTTTTCTTCAAGTCGGCGCGCGCCACTTAGGCCGCGCTCGCAATATTTCTTTGAGCGTGGCCAAATCGTGTTTCCCGACGGAACTACGCGTGTCACCGTCGAGCGCGATCCCATGCCGACCTACATCGCACGCGGCGAGGGCGCATATCTCGTCGATGTCGACGGCAATCGCCTGCTCGACCTCAACAACAACTTCACGACGCTGATCCACGGCCACGGTTATCTGCCTGTTGCGGATGCTGTCGCTGACCTCCTGCAGAAAGGAACCTGCTTTTCGAACCCGACTGAGCATGAGCTCGGGCTAGCGGAATTGCTTGTCCATCGCATCCCCGCGATCGAGCATATCCGCTTCGTCAACAGCGGTACGGAAGCCGTCATGTTTGCCATCAAGGCGGCACGAGCCTTTACCGGACGGTCGCGCATCGCCCGGGTTGAAGGGGCCTATCACGGCGCCTATGACTGGGCCGAGGTCAGCCAAGGCGCATCGCCCGCATCGTGGGGACCGGAAAACATGCCAGCATCAACGACCTCCTATGTCGGCGCACCAGGAAGCGTTGCCGAAGACGTCGACGTGATCCGTTTCAACGATATCGAAGGCCTAGAGCGACGGTTGGCTATATCGGGACAGGAGCTTGCCTGTATTCTTATCGACCCCATGCCGAGCAGGGCAGGATTAATCGCCCCGGACCCGGCCTTCATAGAGGCGATTTCCATCCTTGCTCGCCAATATGGCATCCTTGTCGTCGCAGATGAAGTTCTCAACCTGCGCCAGGCTTATCGCGGCGCATCGGCGCGTTTTGGATTAGTGCCAGATCTTCTTGCTGCCGGAAAGATCATCGGCGGAGGTTTTCCCGTGGGGGCGGTCGGGGGCCGCAAGGAGGTGATGGAGGTTTTCTCATGTCTGAGCGCAAGACCGGCCTTGCCGCAGGGGGGAACTTTTTCGGCCAATCCCGTGTCGATGGTCGCGGGACGTGTGGCGATGGAGGCCCTGACGCCCACAAGTTTCGAGCGTCTCGAGGAGATGGGTGTTCACGTACGCAACGGCCTTGGCGCAGCTATCGCGCGCTATGATGCGCCATTTACGGTGACCGGTTCAGCTTCGCTCTTTCGAATTCACCCCAAGCGGCAGGCTCCCCGCGACTATCGACAGGCTTTTCCGACGACCGAAGAAAGAAGTTGGATCGCCAATCTGACGAGCCATTTCCGCCAACTCGACATTCTCCTTCCCTTTGGGGCTGCCGCCTGCCTGTCCACGACAATGACGAATGCTGACCTTGATCTGATCGTCCAAGCATTTGGTGATTTCCTCGAAACACACGAATCCGATTTTGGAGGAGTAAGCGCATGACTTTGAAGACCCTTGAAACTGTCGCCGAGTGCCTTGCTCGTTCGTTGCGCCGTCACGACGTCACTCATATATTCGCTCAGAGCTTGCCTTCAGCGCTCATTCTTGCCGCGGAGGCTCTCGGGATTCGTCAGATCGCCTATCGTCAGGAGAATATGGGCGGCGCCATGGCGGACGGTTATGCCAGGCGGTCTGGAAAGATCGGTGTGGTGGCTGCTCAAAATGGCCCGGCTGCCGCGCTGCTGGTGCCCCCGATGGCTGAAGCATTGAAGGCGAGTATTCCGATCGTGGCCCTTGTGCAGGAAGTTGAACGCGATCAGATGGATCGCAACGCATTTCAGGAACTCGACCATATCGCCCTCTTTCAATCCTGCACGAAATGGGTGCGTAAGGTGATGGTGCCGGAACGGATCGAGGACTATATCGACGCGGCATTCACCGCAGCAGCTTCGGGCCGGCCCGGACCTGTGGCCTTGCTACTACCTGCCGATTTGCTGCGCTCGCGGCTTACGGTCAAAACGCCACCACGATCTTCGAACCTCGGTCATTGGCCGCTTGACCGCTCACACCCAGATCGCGCAATGATACAGACAGCCGCCGATTTGATTGCTGGGTCCCGCAACCCGGTCGTGGTTGCGGGAGGTGGTGTTCTTGGCAGCGGTGCCTGTCACGAACTGGCTGTGCTGCAGGACCTCGCCTCGCTACCGGTCTTGACCACAAACATGGGCAAAGGAGCGGTTGATGAACACCATCCGCTTTCGGCGGGGGTCCTGGGATCCCTCGTCGGTCCGCGATCGCTCGGGCGTTATACTGCGACCCTGCTTGGCGATGCGGACGTTGTCATTCTGGTCGGAACGCGCACCAACCAGAACGGCACGGACAGCTGGCGACAGATTCCTCCCGGTGCGCAGGTCATCCACATCGATGTGGATCCTCAGGAAGTTGGCCGCAATTATCAGGCGTTGCGCCTGGTTGGAGATGCGCGCGAAACGCTGAACGATTTAGCCTGTGCGCTGAACGAGCGAGATCTTTCCAAACGGCGGGATCAGCGAACGGCTGTCATTGATCGGATCGCGGAATGCTGGCACCGGTTCGAAGAAGACCGGCGACACGTCGTGCACGCCAGCACCTCACCGCTTCGCCCAGAGCGCATAATGGCGGAACTGCAGGCATCGCTGACACCGCAAACCACCGTGGTGGCGGATGCAAGTTATTCCTCAATGTGGGTCGTCGGTCAATTACGATCGCTCGCTCCGGGCATGCGGTTTCTAACCCCCCGGGGTCTTGCAGGGCTGGGGTGGGGGCTGCCGCTCGCCCTTGGCGCTAAAGTCGCGCATCCTGCACATCCGGTTGTCGCTCTGGTCGGTGATGGCGGCTTCGCTCATAGCTGGGCCGAAATGGAAACCATGGTTCGCTGCACGCTTCCCATCACGATCATTCTCCTAAACAACGGAATCCTCGGTTTCCAGCGAGATGCTGAAACTGTGAAATTCGGTCGCTTTACGTCGGCATGCCACTTTGCACCTGTCGACCACGTCCAGATTGCTCAAGCTTGCGGATGTCCAGCCGTTCGTGTCGAAGATCCAATCGAGCTGAAGGCGCATCTGAGGAACGGACTGACAGGAGAAACGCCACTCTTGATCGAAGTCATGACAGATCCTGATGCTCATCCCGCATTGTCTCTCTTCGCCGGCATGGACGAGGCCGCGTGATGAGTGAGCCGCTGCGCATTGCCGTCGTGACGGGTGGGACGAGCGGCATCGGACTGGCGACTGCACGGAGGCTTCTAGTGACGGGACATCGCGTTGCCGTCTTCAGCCATAGTGCGGCGACCGTCACTGAGGCGGTCTCTATACTCTCCTCGGAGTTCCCGCCTCACCAGGTCTTGGGGCGGATTGTCGACCTCGCGGATCCCGGCGCTATTGCGGCCTTCTTCGAGAAGCTGTCGTTTGTGTGGGGAAGTCCGGAAATTCTGGTTTGTAACGCAGCAATATCGCCGAAAGGCCCTAACGGTCCGCGACGGTTCGAGGAGATCGAACTGACCGAATGGAACGAAGTGTTGGCCATAAACCTGACAGCGGTCATGCTATGTTGCCAAGCTGTTGTCGACGGGATGCGAGCGACTGGCTTTGGGCGCGTCATCTTGGTTGGATCTGTTGCAGGGAGAACGCGACCTCGCATTGCCGGCGCTGCATATACCACCAGCAAAGCAGCGCTGGCCGGTCTGATGCGTGCGCTTATCGGGCCAATGAGCCCCTTCGGTATTACCGTCAATCTTGTGGCGCCCGGAAGGATTTTGACGCCCCTGACGGGGAATCCCGATACGCGTGCCAATCGCGAGGCAGTAAGGCGCATTCCCTCGGCCCGATTGGGAACGCCCGAGGACATTGCCGCCGCAATCGCATTCCTGGCGTCAGAAGAAGCTGGTTTCGTCAATGGCGCAATACTAGACGTTAATGGCGGTGAATATGCGCCGGCTTAAAGCCCCCATGCGATCCGACGCGCCTGACCTTACTCGCCCCGAAATGGCCGCGACGCCCAAAGCGGCAATATCTCGTGATGTTCTCGTCTGGACATCTGATGCAGAGCTGTTCCTGCCCTTCAGTTATATTCTGAAGTTGGAGGGCTTTATGCCGTCCTTGGCGTGCAACTTAAAGGACGTTTTGGCCTTCTGTGCTAGGAATTCGCCATGCGCAATTCTTTTTGATTGCACGAGTGAAATGGGAGATGCCGCCTCTCTGTGCTGTGAAATCAAGCGGTCAGCGCATGCAAAAGAAGTTCACATCATAGCGCTTTTTCGAAGCGGCACCCAGCCGCTTCATATGACCCTGCTGCAAGCCGGTGTCGATGATTGTCTAATCCGGCCACTATCACCTGAGAAATTGTTGATGTCGCTCAGGCAGATATCTGGGCTGGCCCAGGTTTCGGCAACTCAGGAGTAATGACAACGTCGATTTGTGCAGGTCTGCAAATCGAGAGCACTAGCAGACGGATATCCTGCAATGGCCGCAATACTGTGTTGCCTCCCATTGAGTTCAATATTCTGTGCCATCTGATGAAGCGAGAAGGACTGCTCTGTAGTCGTTCTGAAATCATTGCATCGGCCTGGCCGCCCACCGCCGAAGTCACTCCGCGAACGGTGGATGTTCACATTGGTCGGTTGCGTAAGTCGCTGGCGGAGCGGTTAGGATATGACGTTGCCATTCGTACCGTCCATGCATCTGGCTATATATTCGAGGCAAGGGCCTGTGAAAGGTGCGCTGAAATATAGGCGCGTCTGCTTCTCTGCGGTTTGCGCATTGAAACACGATGGGCATCCTGGCCTGATGCCAGAACCCGCAAACGCTCGAAACAGCTCATAGCCTCTGAACAATCGACGTCGCCAAAATCGCATGTTCCTGCAAGTCGGGAGTGGAAGACACGAATAGTTGAAGCTACCGGCGCGAACAGCGTGCGGCGCGATTTCGGCGCTCAACTTTATTGCTGGCAGTTCTGATCGCCCGTCTTTTCTCGGACAAGGACTATGATGGTGCGTCGTTGGGGGAAGAGGAGGCCGGCTTCATCGGAATACGCAGAGGAGCAAACCCAGGATAAGAAGCCCCGCTGAAGTGAGCCAATGGGCATCGTAAACTCTGCAGTCGGGAGGAATAGCGGTCTGCTGAGGCTTTCGGGAAGAAAGAAAGGTGTTCACCGCCAGGCTCGCCCGCTTCCGTTCCGAACAGGCGATCCTCGCGCAGAGATTGACCCAACTTGGAGAAACCAAGGCAGGCCTGGTCGAGCAGAAGATCGCGATCGACAAGCAGTCGCAGGTCGTGAACGACGAGCTTGTGCGTAGGCAAGGGCTTCTCGAACGCGGACTGATCAACAGGTCCGACTATACAGAACTCCTGCGGATCGACGCTGATCTTCTTGGGCAGGCGGCCGCCAATACTTCCCAGCAAGCCGCCGCCGGGTCTCAAATCGCCGAGGCACGTGAGCAAATCGCGGCCGCCATCGGTGTGCTGGATCGCACCGTTGTCCATGCACCGACAGACGGGATCGTCGTCACTTCGCTCTACAATACCGTCGGCAACGTAATTGCGCCCAGCGAGAAGGTCATGGAGATTCTGCCGACCTCCAAACGTCCTCTGGTTGAGGCGCGCCTGAAGCCGACCGACATCGACGTTGTCCATGTGGGGCAGCCCGCGCGGCTCCGCTTCTCTGCTCTCAATGCTCGCTACACGCCGGAGATCGAGGCTGTCGCCCAGCAGGTGTCAGCTGACCGCCTTATCGACCAGGCGACGCAACAGCCATATTATCGCGCGCTGCTCACAATCACTGATGATCTTCCGGCGTCAATTCCGGAGGAACAACTCCATCCAGGCATGCCAGTGGAGACGTTCATCAATACAAAGGACAGGACTTTCTTCAGCTACCTGATGCGGCCCCTCCTGGACTCGATGCGGCACGCATTCGTCGAGGACTGATTGGTTACCCGCGGCGCGGAACTGGCGGTGGTGCGAGACAATCTCCGCCACACCTCGATCGCCACAATCTCGGTCTACCTCCGAGTATCGAGATCAAACGCTCCCGACAGATGGATGAGGCGTTCGCCGCAGAATAACTGGGTACCTAACCTCCTCGGTTCCCCGGCTTGCCGAGCTTTATTTTTTTATTTTCTAAAGTGATACCATTTGCAAATAACGCTACTTTAGGTATAGAAAGTTCGCATGGTGCCCATAAGCGCAACCGAAACGCCGTCGCGAGGGGGCGCCGTCGTTCTCCTCGACTAAGTGCTCGCAAAAATTTGTATGCAAAGCAAATGCTTAGCCTCGTTCCAGTTTCGCGAGTTCAGCGTGGATGGTTCGTTAGCCTATGTGGCGAAGCGTCGCCAGCGGTACTCGCCACACCCTGAATAAAACCGACTCCGTCGCCGGACTCGTCGAGGGGGAGCGCTTGTTCTACGTTTTATGCCCGCATTAGTTGCCGTTCTGTGCCTTGCCGTCTGTTGCCGACAACCAAGAGAAAGAGCATAAGCAGCATGTGTTCGAAAAAGACCAGAGAGCCGTTCCCGCGATTCCTTTTGCCGACGGGCGTGTGTGTTGCGCTCACCGGCGCGGGCATTATTCCCGCGCATGCGACCTGCAGCACGGCAGGCCTCACCGTGACCTGCTCGGGTGTCGCCAACCCACTCGCGCCGAGCTACGCGAACAGCGCGAACAACATCAACGCGACGGTTAACCCCGGTGCGAGCGTCGGAGTGCTGCTCGGCGTCGGCGGCACAGCGATGTCGCTGACGGGCAACAACGTCACGCTGACGAACGACGGTACGATCGACCCATCGGCGCTCGGCGCGGGGCTCGGCGTGCTGTCGAGCGGTGCAGTGGTCGGCAACGCGTCGGCGAGCCTGAATACCACGGTCACCAATAACGGCACGATGTACGGCTCGACCGGGGTGGCGATCAGCGGCGTAACGGGCATGGCACTGTCTGTCCAGAACGGCACGGGCGGCACGTCGAACATCAGGAACACCGGCACGATCGGCTCGAACCCGCTGGTCGGCGCGACGCTGAGCGGCGCGGATGCGCCGGTAGTCGCTGCATACGGCGGCGGCCAGGTCCAAATGACGAATAGCGGCACTATCAACGGCCGCGTCTCGTTTGGTTCGAACGGCACGCCGGGGCAGGGCAATATGTTCACCAATTCAGGCACGATCAACGGCGGCGTGTCGATGGGCGCGAATAGCAACAACACGTTCACTGCAGTGACGGGCTCGTCGGTCAACACGGCGGGCGGCACCGGTGGCGCGTTCAACATCACGGTCGGCCCGAACACGCTTAACGTGGCGGCGACGGGCATCGTTGACGGTGGCGCGGGCGGCAACAACACGCTCAAGCTGCAGCAGGGCACGATCGCGAACGGCACGATCGCGGTCAACAACTACATCAATTTCAATCACCTGAACGTCCAGGCCGGCTACTGGACGATCAACGGCGCGTCGACCGCGCAGGACGCAACGCTGTCGGGCGGCGTCGCGATCATCAACGACAACGCATCGCTCGGCACCGGCACCATCACGGCCACCGGCGGCGCGTTGCAGGCGGGCACGGCCGGGCTCGACGTTTCCAACAATCTGGCGCTCGGCGCGGGCGGGTTAACGGTGCAGGGCGCGACGGGGGTCACACTGTCGGGCACAGTGTCGGGCGGCGGCGCGCTGACGAAGAACGATGGCGGCACGCTGACGTTGTCGGGTGCGAACACCTACACGGGCGGCACGACGATCAATGCAGGCACACTAGCACTAGGCGCTGGCGGCAGCCTCGCGTCGATCGGCGCAGTGAGCCTCGCCGGAACAGGCGCGGCGTTCGACCTGAGCGGCGCATCGGGCGCGCAGACGATCGGCGCGCTGTCGGGCGTCGTGGGGACGAACGTCAATCTGGGCGGCAACGCGTTGACGCTGGCCGGCAGCAGCAATGCGACATACCGCGGCGCGATCGTCGGCGCAGGCAGCCTGACGCTGGCCGGCAGCGGCACACAGACACTTACCGGCGCAAGCACCTACGCGGGCGGCACCACGATTAATGCAGGCACGCTGTCCGTGTCGTCGGATGCCAATCTCGGCGCGGCGTCGGGTGGCTTGACCTTCACAGGCGGCGTTCTTGCGACAACGGGCAGTTTTGTCAGTGGACGCTCCGTTACACTGAACGGCACCGGCGCCTTTGATGTTGCGGCTGGTGATACGCTTGGCTTGACGGGGACACTATCGGGCGCCGGCAGCTTCACCAAAGCCGGATCGGGCATTTTCGATTATGATGGTAACGGCTCCGGCTTTACCGGCATGACAGAGGTTGCCGCCGGCTCGCTGATCGTCGGTTCGGATGCAAGCCATACCAACGCCATGCTGGGCGGTTCGGTGACGGCGAACAATGGCGCAACTCTCGGCGGCCATGGCACGGTGGGGTCGGGTAGCGGTTCCGTGATCACGATCGGCTCCGGCGGCACGGTTGCGCCGGGCAATTCCATCGGCACGCTCACCGTCAATGGCAACTATGTGCAGGCAGCCGGTTCGACCTACGTTGCCGAGATCGACCCGAGCGGCGCATCCGATCTGATCAGGGTGACGGGCACTGCCACCATTAATGGCGGGACGGTTTCTGTACTCAAGGCTCCGGGCAGCTATGCGCCGGGCACGCGTTACACGCTTCTGACAGCAGCCGGCGGCGTGACCGGTACGTATGGTACGCTTGGCCAGAACATGCCCTTTGTCGATCTTGCCCTGAACTATGACGTCAATGACGTCTTCCTCGACGTGGCACGCAACAATGTCGCATTTCCGGCAATGGGGATCACTCGCAATCAGAAAGCAACGGCCGGCGCGCTGGAAAGCCTCGGCAGCGGCAGCGGCCTCTACACTGTCATCGCAGGGGCGCCGGACGCAGGCACGGCGCGTGCGGACTTCGACGCACTGTCGGGCGAAATCCATGCTTCGGCTCGGTCGGCGCTGATCGATGACAGCCATTTTGTCCGCGATGCGGCCAACAACCGCATCCGGTCCGCCTTCGGCGATGCGACGGGCGCGGACATGCCGTTGCTGGGTTATGGGCCGGACGGAGTAAAACCGGTCACCGCCGACAGCACCGGCGCGGTCGCATGGGGTCAGGCATTTGGCACATGGGGCTCCTATGACGGCGACGGCAATGCCGCGGGCATGGATACATCCATCGGCGGTTTCCTGGCCGGTCTTGACGGCGAGGTCGCTGAGAATGTGCGGCTGGGCCTGCTGGCCGGCTACAGCCGCACCAGCTTTGATGTCAGCGACCGCGCTTCTTCCGGCAGCAGCGACAACTGGCATCTGGGTCTTTATGGCGGCGGCAAGTGGAATGCGCTGCGCCTGTCGGGCGGTCTGGCCTATACTTGGCACGATATTGCCACCAGCCGTTCGGTTGCCTTTCCTGGCGTCACCGACAGCCTGAGCAGCGACTACCATGCTGGCACGGTTCAGGCCTTTGGCGAGGCAGGCTACCGAATCGATACGGCCGGCGGCTTCGCCTTCGAGCCCTTTGCCAATCTCGCCTATGTCAGCCTGCATACGAACGGCTTTAGCGAAGACGGCGGCAATGCGGCGCTCCGCGGGAACGGCGGCACCACCGACACCACCTTCACCACGCTGGGCCTGCATCTCTCCTCTGTCTTCGACCTCGGCGGTACGAAGACTAATGCGCATGGCACGCTGGGCTGGCGTCATGCCTTCGGCGACACCACCCCGATCTCCCGCCAGGCCTTTGCCGGTTCTGACACTTTCACGGTCGCAGGCGTGCCGATCGCACAGGATGCCGCCCTCATCGAAGCGGGTCTGGATGTCAACCTGACCAAGGCTGCCACGTTGGGTGTCGCCTATCAGGGCCAATTCGGCGATGGCGCGATGCAGAACGGCTTCAAGGCCGACTTCAGTGTAAAGTTCTGATCAGCAAAGCCCGCTCTGCCGGTCGACGGCATTTCGCTGTTAGAGCGGGTTGTTGTTGTGCCCTTGGTCTGAATGTTCATTTCGCCGTTTTAACATTGCGAAGCTGTCAGTCTGCAACCGACTCCAAATCGGCCATTCCATTGAGGCCAAGCCGATTATGTCTTTGAAAAGTTTGGGGTGGAGGCATTTTGCAATAACCGGTCGTCGGTTCTGATTTCTTTCAAGAGCGCGAATTATCGCTTTCGTCGGAAAACTCGTTGGCGCAACGGAACGACGGATCGGAAGATCGATTCACAAGGTGTAAGTTACGTGCCGAGCAACGCACGTCGCGGTGCGTTGCAGCGGCGGAAGGGGAATGCGCGACCCTCACAAGGTTGGCATCCCTATTGATCTTTGATCATCGGTGCCCGCCGCCGCCGCGTCGTTTCATCCATTAGACCATTGGATTGCCATTGGACGAGGTTTCGGGGACCGCCTCCTTGACGTCCCAGTGCTCTGCCAACCGGCCGTCTGCAACGCGATAGACGTCGACGACAGCCGTTCCACGTTCGTCAGCATTAGCCTGAAACAAGGTATGAGCGACCACAAGATCGTTATCAGCGATCAGTCGCGCAATGGTGAAACGCCCTTCCGGCACGGCCTCGAACATCGGGCCGAGGAAGGCTTCCAAGGCTGCGCGGCCATTGGCAAGATGAGGATTGTGCTGGATGTAATCGTCCGCCACGAAGTCGGCGACTGCCCCGAGATTCTTAGCGTTCCACACCTTGGCATAGTAGTCTGCGACGAGCGTTTTGTTGGCGTCGAGTTTGATGGTCATTGCATTCTCCTTTTGGGGCTGGGAAATCACACTCGACCGACCGCTGATGTCGTAGCGGCGACGTGGTCGGGTTTCGCCGCTGCCCGGCTTGACAGAGCGAGCGCGGCAAACGCTAGAGCGAGAAAGGCGATGGAGGCGAGAGGCAGGGACGATAGTCCGAACAGCGGATAGAGGGTGCCGGCGGTGAGCGAGCCGGCGGCCATGCCGACATAGATGGCGGAAGAATTGAGCGCGAGCACCAGGCCGCGCGCTGCCGGCGCAAGTTCGACCATACGACGCTGCTGCGAGGGCATGAAGAGATCGCTTGCCGTCGCCCAAACGATGAGCAATGCGAGAGCTGCCGGATACGAAGTGGGACCAAGAAAGAGGGTTGCGAACACCAGCAGCAACGCCATGAGCGCGACCGTGACGGCGCGATTGGCGGACCAGCGCTGCGAAACCCATCGTGCGACATAGTTCCCGCCAATGCCTGCAAGGCCGAAGATCATCAGCGCTATCGATACGGCCTCGGGGCCAGCGCCAAAATGGTCATGCAGGATCAGCGTTATCATGGTGTAGGTAACGAACACGCCCGACATTTCCAACACCATCACGGCGATGCCGGCCGCGGTCGCCGGACGCCCGGCTATGGTGGCCAGATCGCGCGGACGGACACGCTCGCCACCCTCGCGGCTGTCGATAAAGAACGTGATCAGGCCGGCGACGATGAGCGTCGCGACGCCGATCAGGGCAAAGGTCGGCCGCCACCCAAGCACCGCCCCGCCCCATGCCGAAAGCGGCACACCAACAACGGAGGCGATCGTCATGCCACTGAAGACCACGGCGAGAGCGTGCCCCTGACGCTCTTTGCCAACGAGGCTCGCGCCGAGCGCGGAGGCGACGGGTCCGATCGCGGCAGCGCCGAGGCCTGCACAGACGCGAGCGGCAAACAGGACCGGGTAGTTCGGCGCGAACGCCGTGCCGAAAGCCCCAGCGGCCATGAGAGCAAGCCCCGCCAGGATCAATGTACGGCGCGGCCAGTGGCCGACGATCATCTGCAAGCCGGGTGCGCTTATGGCAAAGGTGACGGCGAGCACCGAAACCAGCATTGCAACCGCGCCGCGCTCAAGAGAGAACGATGAACCGATCTCGGGCAGCGTGCCGACGATGGCAAGCGTACCCGTGCCCATCGTGAAATAGGCAAGGCTCAGGACACGAAGGGAGATGCTTGTTTTGCGCTCGATCATGTTGCTCTCCGTGTGGGTTCAGATGCGTTGGAGGTGACTTAGCGCGAGGTAATGATATACTGGAAATCGATTATCAGTATGAGACCAATAGCCGTGAGTGATATGATAGGCCTCGACCTCAACCTGCTGCGCTCCCTTGATGTGCTGATCGAGGAGGCCAATGTCACGCACGCCGCCGCGCGCCTGGGCGTAACGCAGCCGGGATTATCGGCACAGCTTGCGCGCCTGCGCGCCATCTTCAACGATCCGCTCCTTGTTCCCTCCGAGAAAGGGCGTGGCATGATACCGACGAGCCGTGCGCTGGAACTCAGGGAGCCTCTGCACGCCGCGCTGAAGGACCTTAACGCGGTCATCCGCACTCCGGCGCGGTTTGACCCTCGAACGGATGCGCGAACTTTTGCGATTGCAGCCACGGACAACGCCGTCGTGGTGCTTGGATTGCCATTGATCGAACGCCTTCGCCAGACCGCCGGGCGAGGGATCAGGCTCTCATTTTCGAGCACGGGGACTGACGTGGCGGCCGAATTGGAGCGCGGCGAGATCGACTTGCTCATAGGCTCAGATCGCATGATCCCGCCGACAATGAAGGCGCGCAAGCTGTTGGAAGAGAGCTATGTGATGATCCAGCGCAAGGGCCATCCGCGCGGCCGTGCGCCGCTCGATCTCGATGCGTATTGTAAGCTGGAGCATGTTCTAGTGTCGACCAGCGGCGGGAGCTTTCACGGCTTCATCGACGAGCAGCTCGAAAAGCTCGGCTACCGGCGAAGCGTGGCGCTGTCTGTTCACCAATTCGTCATGGCACCGATGATCGTCTCCTCGACCGATTTCGTTTCGACCCTACCACGGCGTTTCGCAGCCCGTTTCGCGGACCGGCTGGACCTGTTCGACCTGCCGTTTCCGGCACAGGGCTTCAAT
Organism: Rhizobium sp. BR 314; assembly: GCF_047445805.1. Taxonomy (NCBI): domain Bacteria; kingdom Pseudomonadati; phylum Pseudomonadota; class Alphaproteobacteria; order Hyphomicrobiales; family Rhizobiaceae; genus Rhizobium; species Rhizobium sp. BR 314. Next base: position 52,805 of record NZ_JARWLA010000032.1, read on the forward strand.
CTGTTTGCCGCATGGCATCCGCGCGCCCACGCCGACCCGGCGCTGACATGGCTGCGAAATCAGTTGGCTGAGATAGCCAGAGAGTGATTTTCGGCAAAAGAGAAACGGGCTTTCGATGGAATGGCCATCCAGCCCACAGATCCAATGTCGTTGGGCACTAAATGCAAAACGACAACGGGCATTATCACGTTGTTTGAAATGTGGCCGCTTGAGTGTCATGCTGCACGGGCAAGTGACCCTATCAGCATGAGAATTTACAAAGAGTTATAGTGGGTACCGGGGTCGAGCCCCCCGCCGATTCACATCGAGAAGGCCGGACACTCAGTTTACTGAACGAAAAAGGGAGAAATACTACGTGGTATTTCGTATGGGTTCTTGGATTGGGGCTGGCAGCATCGATGGGCATCTTGAACGCGCTTTGGTACGAGCTGCGCATCTTGCGTGAAGACCCGGCGGACGAGATCCTGCAGCTGCCCACCCGATGAAGATGGCATATTCGCGAGAGGATTGACGCAATCTTGGCCGTGGTTCACGCATGAGCGATGGCCGGGACCTGCTTGTATGCCGTGGTCACCTGGCAAGCTCAACTGCTCAAAATGCTGGCCCGTTCAAACTATAGAGTATGTTTACGATTTGAATATTGAATGGAGGGAAAGATGATTCATTGAAGGGCGAGATGAGCGAGTATCAGAATAATGCGGTCAAACTGATGGATTTGAAGGCAGGGAGAGAGTCCCTGCTGAACGCCAAAGACCGAAGGGAGGAATTTATACGTCAGTCGTTGGAGCTATATTATGCGATGGGTGGCGAATGGGAATGCATTCAGCCGATCGCCGAGAAAGTCTATTCAAATCAGCCAACCCGCATAGATATCGCCGTCGGGAACGTGATGTATAAGTTGGCTGCAATCGGGCATGTTTCCGATATCGATATCATTCAGGCCGCATACAACAAATTGGATGAGGCGAGGCAAAATATGTCGACTTCAGGCAACGGACACGATCCAAATGGCTCTGTTGCGAAAATTCCGGGCGGTTGATGAGGCTCCATGTTCTCGGTCGTCACGCGGTGTGACCTTCCCGTTTTTGGGTGAGTAAGCCTGCCGCCTCCGTCAACGGGCTTGGTCCGACGCCGAAAGCCCGCTCAACGACACGTGCTTCTCCACGGACATCGCCGCCATGTTGAAAATTGCAGTCTGACCCTTGCGCAAAACCTGCATGACCTCGAAGTCCTTGATTGTCGCGTAGGCTGATTTCAACGTCTTGAACCCGCTCACCGGCTTTATCAGTTGTTTCAGGTTGCCGTGGTCGGCCGAGACGACATTGTTCAGATGTTTTACCTGCCGGTGCACAAGATCTCCAGGGCATTTTCCTCCGGCCTTTAGGATCTGCAATCGCGATGCTGTAAGTTGGCGTCCTGTCGGTATTGATGACGGTTGGTTTTTCCCAGTCTTCAAGGTCTTGCCGAGAACGCGTTTGGCGCTTTGGCATTGCGCGTCGGCGAGAGATAGAAATCGATCGTGTTGCCGAATTTATCGACAGCCCGGTAAAGGAAAATCCATTGTCCGCGGACCTTCACATGGGTTTCATCGACGCGCCAGCTTGTTGACTGACCATCACTTCATTGCCCTGGATCGGCAGGTCCTGGAGACTGGGGTACGACCAACCGTTCCGACTTCCGCTGTGACGTTGGCAATCCGGGCATAATCCTGCAAGCGGATCGATGACTACGGGTTGTCGATGACGTCAACAATGCGCTCCTCACGCCGTTCGGCAGGCGTAATGCAGATAGAGACCTTTGCGTCGGCTGGCTGTGCCGCAATCGTAACATCCTTTGGTAGATAAATGACGGGTATTGCAATTATTAGTTTCGTGAGGGTATGGATATCAGGTCGTGGACACAATGCAATTGTACGTTTTGATTTCCGCGCCAAATCAATCAGCCTTGTCGCTCCACAATGATCGAGAATTGAGTCGAATTAATCAACCGTTTCAAACCACTACCAAAGGCAGGCCGGATCAGGATCAAAATGGAAATACGGCTCAATTCAAAGCGAAAATCCACACGCAGTTCTCGAGGCTGATTCCCGCCATGCTGCTCGTTTACACGATAGCCTTCGTCGCACTCCAAAGGCAGGTGATAAGAGCGCAGGCGCGCACCTATAGCCAATCCGTGCGCCGTAGCGAGCCGCGCTGGAGCGTTGGATAGCAAGCGCAAGAAGAGGCTTGCTTCGTTCTCGGAGGCTCGTCATCAATTCCCTTGCGCTCGTTAGAACCGCGCGCGGAACGAGGTTTTCGACTGCGAGCGGCCCTGCCGCGCGCGGACTGCCATCAGGGATTTGACCAATCTGACAAATGATGGTGGCGACCGGATGTTGGCCGGTCGCCATAGATAGCTTTTACATCTTGCCCATGCTCTTCATGGCTTTGTCCATGTGCATCTTGCAATCGTCCATTTTTTTGGCCTTCATCGACTCTTTGGCCATCATCATTTCCTTTGACGCCATGGCTTTCTTTTCCTTCGCCATCGGGCCGGTCATCGCGTCCACGTCACTCTGCGCCTTCATCATCGAGGCGTCATCGCATTTCATCATCGTGTTCGCGGCGTGCATCGGCAAGGTGAAAGCTGACATTAGCAAAGCAGTCGCAATCGCAAGTTTGACCATGTTCTCCTCCTCTTGATGGGCACAATTGCCCGCAGTCAGACGTTTTCCAGGCGATTAAATCCCCGCGTACCACTCATAGCCGCGGTCCTCCCAGAAGCCGCCTTTGCCACCCCATAGGCTGGCAAAGCTCTCCTTGATTTCGATGCGCATCAGATATTTCGCATGCTTGTAGCCAAGATGGCGTTCGACCCTCAGTCTGAGCGGCGCGCCATGAGCGACTTCGAGATCTTTACCATTGAGCTGATAGGCAAGTATTGTCTGCGGATGAAACGCATCGATCAGGTCGACGCTCTCGTAATAGGTGCCGCTGCCATCGATCGTTTGTTCGAGCTGGTCGGCACAGTAGAAGACGGCGTAACGGGCCGTAGGTTTCAGACCCACACTCTGGAGGATGGGCCCAAGCGGCACACCCGTCCATTTTCCGATAGCGCTCCAGCCTTCAACGCAGTCGTGCCGTGTAATTTGAGTGCGCGATGGCAGCCTTTTCAGATCCGCCAACGAGAGGGCGACCGGGCGCTCCACCAGGCCGTCGATCTTTAGCCGCCAATCTGCAAAACCCGTCGCTATCATCCGGGCATATTCATCACCATCCGGTTGACTGGTTCCGTTCGATCTGAAGGTGGGTGAGAGGTCCGCCTCCGAAAATTCGCGGGCCAGCCTGTCGCCCGGGACTAAAAGTCGCTGGCTTTTCATTGTGAGCGTCTCTGCCATCGCCAGCACGGCCTGAACTTTGGCGCTTTGGGCGACCTCGTCGCAGCCCGTGAGACCGATTGCGCCAAGTCCCGCGGCCGATCCGATCAAGAGATCGCGTCGGGTGATAGAAAATGTCATGCCCCATCTCCTCCGTTTTCGATTCCGTAGCGGCCGGTAATCATTGAGCGCATGTTGTTCCAGAGACCGGAGAGGACGACCATTGCCACATGCACCAGGACGAAGAAGACGATCGACCAGGCGCAGATGAAATGGATGGAGCGTGCTGACTGCCGCCCGCCAAAAAAATCGAGCAGGAAGGGGAAGCCGGCGTCCATGCCGGGTGACATGGTCAGCCCTGTCGCAAGCATCAGCGGCAGCAGAACGAAGATAACAATCAGATAAGCGAGCTTCTGGAGAGCATTATAGTGGCGTGCCTTTTCTCCTTTCGGGAAGCGTAGCCGCGCGTGGTCGGCGATTTCCTGTTTGAGATGAGTGGGTGAGAGCTCATCGGCGCTCAGCGCAAGATCGCGCCGGAAATGACCGCCCAGGAAGCCGTACAGCAAGTAGATCGATCCGTTGATTACGAAGAGCCAGGCAAAAAACAGATGCCACCGACGGCCGGTCGCGAGATCCTGGTAGCTTGGGATGGTCGCCCAAGAAGGAAAACCGCGCTCTGTCACATCATCGCCGACCCGCGAAACACCCAGAACGCCCGTTGTCACAACAGAGAGGCTCCCAACGCGTAGGAGGCCGCGTGTGTTGTCTCCGTCCTGGACCGCTCCGATCGATAGCCAGGATGGATCGGCATCGGCACCGTATTGCCCCCAATATAGGGATGGATGTGCATTGAATATCTGCAGACCGCTCATCAGAAGCAGGCTTAGGCAAAGGAGATTGAGCCAATGTGTAATGCGCGTCAGCACCGAATGACGGTGAATGAAGGTCGTCTTCTGGCGCGTCGGCGGCGCTGTTTCCAGATGGTCCACGTTCGCCATGGTCGCTCCTCCAGAGCTGGCTACGGTACTATCGGGTAATACGGGTGATAAAATACTCTTGTTACAGGCGCAGCGAAATAATCTTTGAGCGACGGATTAGCTCCACTCCCAAAAACTTGGATCGCTTGTCCAGGCAGACCCGGTCTTGCGGTCACAAAGCCGTGAGCTTGTAACAGGCGGCGGTCTCATTGCGAAGCCAATGATGGAACCACGGGAGGAGAAGCGATGAGGCAACTGGCGAAGTTAATCATCTTCGGAACGGCCGTGTCCGGCATGGCGGGTATTTCCCATGGGGCACCGATGGACCACCACCCTCTCATGGTTGTTGAACTCTTCACCAGCCAGGGGTGTTCGTCCTGTCCCCCCGCGAATGCCAACCTGATAAAGCTCAGCAAGCGCGATGATGTCCTGACATTGAGCTTTGCAGTGACATATTGGGACTATCTCGGCTGGAAGGACATATTTGGAAAGCAGGCGTTTACAGATCGGCAGATTGCATATGAGGCACCGTTGCATCAGTCTGGGCCTTTCACACCCCAAATGATTATTAACGGCACGAAGACTGTTGTTGGAAACAACCTCTCAGAGCTGACCGGACTTCTGTCAACCGCTTCTCACTTGAAAGGACCGACAATTACGCTGGGCCAGACCCGTATAGAGATAGGCCGCGGCGATGCCCCTGAAACGGCGGCGGATGTCTGGTTGATCCAGTACGACCCGAATATCATCCATGTGCCAATCACGCGAGGCGAAAACGCGGGCAACACTTTGCCCCACAGCCACGTCGTCCATGCATTGAAGCGCCTCGGGCAATGGGATGGTAGCCCTGCCACATTCGATTTCGGGAAGGCGCCGAATGGCCTTCGCACAGCAATTCTCATTCAACGGCCGCAAGGTGGCGCCATAGTCGCAGCAGCGACGGACTGAGCCCTGCTGGCAAATCGTGGTGCTTATCTCACCCAACGAAGACCTCAATCTGGAGTTGTCTCCGTTACTGAATTTCCGGAGGCCTGATTTCTGTCGCCGCCTTGCTCGAACATCCATTGTCGAATGAAGTCGGTCGTAGAGATCGAACATCGGATCCGCTTCGGATGGAAAAGCAAACGAGCCGCCGTCGTCGGCTTCGGAAATCCTCGCGATGATCGAGTCGTTGCGGAACCGGGAATAGGTGCAGTCGAAGCGACTGATGAGTGTGAGGATTCCTTGCCTGATCCCGGCGCCGATTGGCGCAGGCGTCCCGATCTCCCTAAGCGTACCATGGCTTCGAATCTTAAAAGGGAGGTCGACATGCCTATTCTCCAGCCTTAGCTCAGAGCTTTCGCGTGCCAAGCCACTTAACTTTTTCCGGATCGCGATGGTCGAAGAAACTGCTGGTCTTCTGGTCAAGCGCGCTGATCGACTCGACATCGTCCTTGTCGAGCTCGAAGTCGAAGATCGAGAAGTTCTCGGCCATGCGCTCCTTGCGGACGGACTTCGGGATCGCGACGATATTGCGCTGGATCAGCCACCGCAGCACGACCTGGGCGATGCTCTTGCCGTGCCTCTTGCCGATCGACTGCAGAAGCTCGTTCGTGAACAGCCCGTTCTTCCCTTCGGCGAATGGACCCCAGGCTTCAGGCTGAACGCCGTATTCCTGGAGAATTTGCTGAGCGTTGTCCTGGTGATGGAATGGGTGGATTTCGATCTGGTTGACTGCGGGGATGACCTTGTTGTGGAGGACGAAGTCCACCAGACGGTCGGGATAGAAGTTGCTGACCCCGATCGCGCGAATGCTGCCCGCCTCGTACAACTCCTCCATCGCGCGCCAGGCGCCGTAGACGTCGCCGTAGGGCTGGTGGATGAGCCAGAGGTCGAGATAGTCGAGCTGGAGCTTATTCAGCGAACGCTCGAACGCTGCCTTGGCGCCTTCGTAGGTCGCGTCCTCGATCCAGAGCTCGGTCGTGACGAACAGTTCATTTCGATCAATACCGTGGTTGTGGATCGCGTTGCCTACAGCCTCTTCATTGCCATACGACCTCGCCGTATCGAGGAGACGGTAACCGACATCGATAGCGTCGCGGACGCTACGCTCGCATTCGGCGGGATCGGGAACCTGGAATACGCCGAATCCCAGGATCGGCATCTGGACCCCGTTATTCAGGGTGACGGTGGGTACTGCGGTGGTCATCTTCATATCCTCTGCCTGGATGGGGAGCTTGTGCTCACTTGCCTTATTTTCCAACGCGCGCCTGGAGGTGCGCTGGGTATCTGTCTCCGACAATGTCGATTTTCGCGAGCGCATCGGCGATTTCTGAAGCGTCGGTGGCTGTAAGTTCGACCGAGGCAGCGCCTAGGTTCTCCTCAAGGCGGTGCAGCTTCGTTGTGCCGGGGATCGGCACGATCCAATCTTTCTGGGCCAGCAGCCATGCGAGAGCGATCTGCGCGGGCGTTACGCCCTTCGCCTCAGCGATTTGGATGAGTGCCGATACTAGCGCCTTGTTGGCCTTCAGGTTCTCCGCCTGGAAGCGCGGAACGATGCTGCGGAAGTCGCCGGGGCCGAAAGTTGCCGTTTCGTCGATCTTGCCCGTCAGGAAGCCCTTGCCGAGCGGGCTGAACGGCACGAACCCGATACCGAGTTCCTCCAGCGTCGGAATGATCTCTTTCTCAGGCTCGCGCCAGAACAGCGAGTACTCGCTCTGGAGCGCGGTCACCGGCTGCACGGCATGAGCCTTGCGGATGGTCTGAGCGCCTGCCTCGGATAGACCGAAGTGCCGGACCTTGCCTTCCGCAATGAGGTCCTTGACGGTTCCGGCGACGTCCTCAATCGGCACATTCGGATCGACGCGGTGCTGATAGAGAAGATCGATCACATCCGTTCGCAGCCGCTTCAGCGATCCCTCGACGGACTGGCGGATGTAGGCGGGTTGGCTGTTCATGTGCTGGCCGCTATCCGGGCTCGGGAGCTCGAAGCCGCACTTGGTGGCGATCACGACCTTTTCCCGGATCGGCTGGAGAGCTTCTCCGACGACTTCCTCGTTGGTGAACGGGCCGTAGACCTGTGCCGTGTCGAAGAAGGTCACCCCGCGGTCATGAGCCGCCCGGATGAGCGCAGCGGCATCCTTCGTGTCGGTCGCCGCTCCATAGCCGTGGCTGAGGCCCATGCATCCGAGACCGAGCGTCGATACATTAAGCGTTCCGATAGTTCGTTTCTTCATAGTCATTCTCCTTGATCAGGCCGCACATTCGGCCGGCGCGACTTCTTCCTGGGGCTGAGACTGCCGCCGTGCGGCAGGAACGATGGTCAGAAGCGAGATCACCAGTGTCGCCAGCAGCATGACGGTGCCTGCATCGAACGCATGGGAAACCCGGTATGCTGTCAGGTCGGCTCCGTTGAGGCCATTCGATCCGATGGCGGCAATGGCGATGAGAACGCCGAGGCCGACGGAGCTGCCGATCTGGTGGGCAACGTTCACCGCGCCGGACGCTGCTCCGGCGTCCGCATGACCGACCCGAGCCACGCCGGAAGATGTCAGTGGGCTGAGCGTCAGTCCCTGGCTGATGCCGATCAGCACCATCGGTAACGCTACCATCGTCCAATAGTTCGAGCCCACTCCCGCCCGGCTGAGCCAGGCCATGGCGACGATGCCGATCAGCATCCCCAGGATAAGGACGGCATTCCGGCCGAAGCGCCTGATGAGGCGGGGCACGACAACCGCGACCGGGACATGCAGCATCGTGGCGGGGACGAAGGCAAGCCCAGCCAGTGCTGGGCGCAGACCCGCGACCTGCTGCAGATACAGCGTCGTGAAAAAGAAGAAGCCGACCATGGCGCTGATGTAGAGGACACGGGCACCGTAGGCGCCTGAGCGCTCGATGTCAGCGAACAGGCGAAGCGGAAGGATCGGCTGCTTCGCACGGCGCTCGATCAACACGAATGCGCTGAGCATGATGAGGGCGGCGACCAGTGTTGCGAGGGTTGCAACGTCCCATCCCGCTTGTGCGGAACGAATAAATCCGTAGACGAAAGCGGCCATGCCCAGCGTCGAGGTCACTGCACCAGGCAGGTCGAACGTTCCGGGACGCTTGTTTGTCTCGTGGATGTAGATGCGGGCCGCGGTAACCGTGGCAATGCCGATCGGGAGATTAATCAGGAACCCGACGCGCCAGGAGAGCCAGTCGGCAAGCAGTCCGCCAACAACGAGACCGACTGTCGCGGATACGCCCGCTGCAGCGCTATAAAGCGAGACGGCCCGGACACGTTCTTCACCTTCGTCGAATGTGGTCTGCAGGAGAGCGAGCGTCGTAGGCGCGAGGATTGCGGATCCAAGTCCCTGTATGGCGCGCCACGACAGCATCCATGCCGACGATTGCGAGGCGCCAATGGCGACGGAGGCGACGGTGAAGATCGTCATGCCGACGACGAACATCCGACGGCGGCCGAGTATGTCCCCCGCACGCGCGCCAAGCAGGAGGAAGCCACCGAAGGTCAGCGTATAGGCGCTCTGAACCCAGGCAAGCCCGGCGTCCGTGAAGCCGAGTTCATTATGGATCTTCGGCAGGCCTGTGAGGACGACCGAGATGTCGAGCACGATCATCACGTAGCTGATGAGGATGATCGCGAGGATCGCTGCCTTGTTCGATGGCGAGGTGGCTGTGTTTGCGTCAGACATTTCAGTCCCGTTGACTTGCTTGCTCGACCGTCCTCCGCGGCAAGCTGCGTTGCGATGACGGAAAGATAGCTCTTGCTCACCATATCGATTAGGGGCAGTAATCGGGATGTAGATATAAGGATGTCTAATGAATGCCGCAGGAAAACTTCAACGATCTGGTTGCCTTCGTGATGGTCGCGCGCGAGGAGAGTTTCACGCGGGCGGCAGTGAAGCTCGGAGTTTCGCAGTCGGCGCTTAGTCAGACAGTCCGGGGACTGGAAGAGCGGTTAGGCCTCCGCTTGCTGACGCGGACGACCCGCCGTGTGTCTCCGACTGCGGCAGGCGAACGTCTTCTCCAGACGGCCGGGCCGCGTTTCGAGGAGATACAGGCGGAGCTTGCGGCCCTCACCGAGATGCGCGACAAGCCAGCGGGGACAGTCAGGATCACGGCGGGAGAGCACGCCGCGATCTCGGTGCTTGCGCCCTCGCTCGACAAGTTCCTGCCCGACAATCCCGATGTCAATGTCGAGATCACCGTCGACTACGGCCTGACCGATATCGTTGCGGAGCGCTACGATGCAGGCGTCCGGCTCGGCGAGCAACTTGCCAAAGACATGATCGCGATCAAGATCGGACCAGAGATGCGCATGGCCGTCGTCGGCGCTCCTTCCTACTTCCGCCAGAACCCGTGGCCGGAAATCCCTCAGGATCTCACGGCCCACAACTGCATCCAGATGCGTATGCCGACACATGGGAACATCCTGCAGTGGGAGTTTGAGAAGGGCGGGCATGAACTGAACGTGCGTGTCGAAGGGCAGATGATATTCAACAACATCGCGATGCGTCTTGATGCAGTCCGTCGGGGCCTCGGCCTTGCGTACATGCCCGATGACCTTGTGGCGGAGGATCTCGCTAAGGGCAGTCTGATACGGGTTCTCGAAGACTGGTGTGCACCGTTTTCCGGATATCACCTCTACTACCCGAATCGCCGCCACGCTTCGCCGGCATTCCAACTCGTCGTGGACGCCCTGCGGTACAGAGGGTAACGGCACCTACAATAGGCGCGATTAATAAGGAGCGCTTATACCTTCAATCGGGAATGTGCGCCTAATCACCTGAATGATGCTCGGATAATCTCCTGCCAGCTCAATGTTTCAAGGCAGGTACCGAACATGTTCGCCAGAACCCTATCCGCCCTTTCGCTTTCCGTACTGCTTCTCTCATCGGGCGTGGCAGGTGCCCAGACAGCTTCCAAGCAGGAGCCGTTGACAATCCAAGAGCAAGGAAGCTTCGCCGTCGGGGGTACGGTATCGAGTACGCCGGGAACCTACGACAACAATGCGCCCACGGCGGCGGGACAGACCCTGCATGGCGACCACGTCTACGTGTTCTATCAAATCCCGCCCAATCCCAAGTCTCTGCCGATTGTCATGCTACACGGAGCCTATCAGTCGGCCGGAAGCTGGGAGACGACACCCGACGGTCGCGAAGGCTTCCAGAACATTTTCTTGCGTCGTGGCTACTCGGTCTATCTCGTCGATCAGCCGCGCCGCGGACGAGCAGGCAACAGCACGGTCGCGACGACGATCGAGCCGACGCCATACGATCAGCTCTTCTTCGACCAGTTCCGCATCGGCAAATGGCCGGAGTATTTCTCGAATGTCCAGTTCTCCCGCGACCCCGCCGCACTCAACCAGTTCTTTCGCTCCGTGACGCCCAACACCGGGCCATTCGACGCCAACGTGATCTCCGACGCCATGTCCGCGCTGTTCGACAGGACCGGTCGGGGGATCCTGTTCACCCATTCACAGGCTGGCGGCCCCGGCTGGTTGACGGCAATCAAGAATCCGAACGTCAAGGCCATCGTCGCGCTTGAGCCGGGGAGCGGCTTCATCTTCCCTGAAGGCGAAGTTCCGGCCGACATGCCGAGCGCCGCTGGAACGCTAAAGGGCGAAGCTGTGCCCGTCGCCGATTTTGAGAAGCTGACCAAGCTTCCGATCGTCATCTACTACGGTGACAACTTCCCGACCGAGCCGACGGCCGAACGCGGTCAGGACAACTGGCGTGTGCGGCTCGCGATGGCGAAGCTCTGGGTCGATGCGGTCAACAAGCACGGCGGCGACGCCACGCTCATTCACTTGCCTGACATTGGCATCAAGGGCGGCACCCACTTCCTGATGTCGGATCTGAACAACGTCGAGATCGCCGACCAAATCACGAAATTCCTGGCAGAAAAGAAGCTCGATTGATCGATTGAGGCCTTGTTCCCGCCGTCGCCTCGCGAGTAACCTGCACAACTGCCGGGTCGGCTCCGCCATCACATAAGCAGGCGCCGCAGACTTCGAACGATCCCCCGGCGAGCACGTTTACGGAGTCTCGAAGACCATCGCCGGGCCTCCGGCGCCTATTTCGCGGTATCAACATGTCCGAGCAGCACCTCGAACCGATCACCATAAGACCCGCCGTGCGAGCTGACGCTGCGGTTCTCGGATCCTACGGCGCGTCACTCATGGCGCTTCACAACAAGTGGGATCCAGCCCGGTTCATTCCCGCCGGGTCGACCACACCGGAGAAATACGCGTCGTGGCTCGCGAGCCAGATCGGCCGCGACGACGTCATTGTCCTCGTAGGCGAGGATCGGGATACCATTATCGGTTATGTCTACGCTACGCTCGAGGGTCCCGACTACATGGCCCTCCGAGGCCCCGCGGGGGTTATTCACGACCTCTTTGTTGATCCGCAGAGGCGGAGGGAAGGTGACGGCAGACGCTTGCTGGAACAAGCCGTCACGATGCTTGCGGGAAAGGGCGCTCCGCAGGTCGTCCTATCGACCGCTTACAAGAACAACGGTGCTCAAGCCTTGTTCGAACGAATAGGCTTCCGAGCCACCATGATCGAGATGACCAAGGATTGCGAGCGACCGGATCTCGCGCAATCGGCGTCTGATTGAGCCTAGAATTCTCGTTAGCCTCAGCCAGCCAGTCCTTGGCTAAACAATCCCCTGCTCTTCGCTGCTGTCGAACGCGGTCCGACACTCGCGCCTTCGGGCCTCTCTGGTTTTATTCCGTCACAGCTTATCAAGTGATCGTGATTAATAAGCAGTCCTAATAGGCTCTAGCGACGCCAGCCGTCTAATCGCCCGTGCTGTGAGCGGCTATCTTTTCTCTGACAATTTCAAACATCGAACTTCAGGAGCCGGGCATGACCGAAGTCATCGACAGCAGACGACGCGAGTTTTTGGGCGCGACCGCGCTGATCATTTCAGGTGCAATCATAGGAGTTCCAGCAATGACCACCACCGAAGCTGTGGCAGCCGACTACAGGCAAAATCCGTTCACGCTGGTTTACGACGGGGCGATCACCAAGAACGAGCCGGGCAAGGTGAACATCCACCCGGTGACCTACAAGCTCAACAATCTCGACATCGTGGCGAACGTCTATACGCCCGCGGGCTACGATCCCAGCAAGACATATCCGACGATCGTGCTCGCCCATCCCAACGGTGGCGTGAAGGAGCAGACTACTGGTCTCTATGCGCAGCGACTTGCGGAGCGCGGCTTCATCACGATCACCGCCGACGCCGCCTATCAAGGTGGGAGCGGCGGCGCGCCGCGCAGCGTCGACAAGCCTCAGTACCGCATAGAGGACATTCACGGGATGGCTGATTTCATCAGCGGCTTCCCCGGCGTGGACACTGCGCGCCTCGGGCTGTTCGGAATCTGTGGCGGCGGCGGCTACTCTCTTGCTGCCGCCAAGACCGACAAGCGCTTCAAGGCGGTTGCGACGTTGAGCATGTTCAATTCCGGGCGCGTCCGTCGTAACGGCTTCCAGGACTCCCAGATGGACACGACCCAGAAGCGACTGCAGCAGGCCTCGATGGCCCGTGCGCAGGAAGCCGCGGGTGGCGAAGTCCTCTATGCAGGCGACGCCAACCTGACGGATGCGCAGATCGATGCGCTACCGTTCGACCTCTATAGGGACGGTTACCGTTATTATTGGCAGACGAACGCTCATCCCGGCTCAACCTTCAAGTACACGATGAGCAGCCTGATGGACCTGATGCGCTGGGACGCCACGGATGAAATCGGTCTCATCGATGTGCCCCTTCTGATGATTGCGGGCACCGCCGCCGACACCCTCTACATGACGGAAGATGCGTTCCCAAAGGCCACAGGCACCAAGGATAAGGAACTCTTCAAGATCGCGGGCGCCAAGCACATCGAGACCTATTGGGTTCCCGAGTACGTGGATGCGGCGCTAGGCAAGCTCGCGCCGTTCTTCGACCGGACGCTGGTTTGAGGAGGAGGCGATGACGCGCCACCTGTTCCTGAACGCGTTTCTGACCATCGGCATAGTTCTGGCGGCGCTCCCCGCCGTCGTCTGCGCCCAGCCTGTCAATCAACCGAAGGAAAGTCCAATGACCTCACGCGCCCAGCAACTGATGGGTGATACGGCCCCGAAACTGGCCGAACTGACGGATGACGTCCTCTACAAGGACATCTGGGAGCGACCCGGCCTGTCCAAGCGCGATCGAAGCCTAGTGACGATTTCGGCCCTGATCGCGCTGAACCGTCCCGATCAGCTCAAGTCGCATATTCGCCTCGGTCTGCTGAATGGCCTCACCAAGGATGAGATCGTCGAGACGATCACGCACATGGCGTTCTATTCCGGGTGGCCGAGTGCCGTGTCTTCTGTGGCTATCGCCAAGGAGGTCTTCGCCGAATGACCGAAAAGAAAATGACAATGGCTTCCGCAATGACGGCTGCGGCGTTGGTGTCGGCGTCGCCCGCACTGGCAAGCGAAGCAATCACCATCACGCATACCGGATCGCAGCCCGCAATGGTCGGAGCCCCTGATAGATTTACCGGGTCCGTGCGAGTCGAAGACACCTTCAAGGCAACTGCGCCAGCGACGGTGGGCGGCGCGACCGTCACTTTCGAATCCGGCGCGCGCACCGCGTGGCACAGTCACCCTCTCGGTCAGACCCTCATCGTAACCAGCGGAGTGGGCCTAGTACAGATGTGGGGAGGGCCGCTTCAGAAAATCCGGTCCGGCGACACGGTATGGATCCCGCCAGGCGTCAAGCACTGGCATGGCGCCTCTCCGAGGAATGGGATGACGCACATCGCCTTCTCGGAGTCCTTGGATGGCAAGTCTGTCGACTGGCTTGAGCAGGTCACCGACGCTCAATACTCCTCTCAAGCAGCGGAGAGTCAGCAATGATGCGCGCTCGTTCTCGACTTCCCGTCCTCACTGCCATCGCATGCGGCATCGTCATGGTCGGCTGGCAAGTGGATGCCGAGCCGACAAAGGCAACGATGCCTGATATCCGCAGGCTCGTTCATTACACCCCGGTGACGCGCGGCGAGGTCACCGAACACATCATGACAATGCGCGAAGCGAACGAGGCCGTGAAGGCGAGCAAGCCAGTCCCAAATGGCACGCATTTCGCGCTCGTCGACTACCTTGAAGGGAAGGTCTATCGGTACTTCATCATGGAAAAGGGCGCCGGATGGGGCGACGACTATGACGAGAACCGCCGCACGGGTGACTAGCAGTTCCAATGGTTCAAGCCTGACGGAACGATCAACGCGGACGAGAACATCGCCCGCTGTCAGAGCTGCCACAGTTCTCGCGCCGGCCGCAAGTTCCTCTATACCTTCAACAAGATACGGCGTTTCGAGTTCCAGTGAAGACGTTACGGATCCGCCTCGTCCTCGGTTTTGCGAGCCTTGCTCTTATCGTCCTGCGCCTTGCCTACTGGTGGCTCGGCAATTTGTCGCACGAACTCTTCGGCACCGCGCTCTTTGCGCTCGCGATCGTCCACAATGTCTTCAACAGGCGATGATCTCAAATATCCCGCGAAACCTCAGTGACAGCTCAAGGCTGCTGAACGCTGCCACAATCGCATGCCTTGCTACGGCATTGACGATTATGCTGGTCAGCAGCACGCTGATCTCGCGCGATTTGTTTCCATATCTAACGCAGGATGGAGCGTTCGCAGTCCGTGAAGTCCATATGTTTGCTGCCCACTGGCTGCTCACATATTTGACCAGCACGCTCATCGCCATCGTTAACGGCCACAGGCAGAGCCAGACTGGGGATCTCCCACCGTGGAACTACGCAGAACGAACGGGCGATTGAAGTTCGCTATCGACCCTAAGCGGATTTTAGCGGGCTGGGAAGTAGGGCAGCTTCGCGCCTTCATAATGGTCATCGAGTCACCCGTCGCTGTTGCCACAATGCGGACATGACGCAGTGACAAAGCGGGTCGCCGTGCGCCATGAGCTGCCGCTCCGCTCCATACGGGTGACTAGATCACGAACTCCTCCTCGTACGTCTGGGGTTCGGGAACGACCGTAACCTCCACGGGAACAATCCAATTGGCCACATAGCTCTCACAGTCGGAACGCTGAAGGTCGGGCTGCACGCACCCCGCCCCATCGATCGCGCGACATCGCAGTATATATCGCCCCACGTCTTCAGGGGTCCACATGTACTCCCACAGCCGCCATGCAAAGGGATGTTCCGTTTCGAGGAGCTTTCCCTCGCGCCAACCCCTGCCATCTCCGGTGCAGACCTGTACCTGGCGGATGGCAGCCTCTCCGCTCCAGGCGGCTCCGAAAATCCGATACGGTTGGCCGACGATGAGACGGGCCCCCTGTACGGGACGCGCGATCTGCGCTTTGACCTCCATCTCCGCAAGAGGGACCAGCCTTGGTTCCCCGAGGTTGCGCTCCCAACGGAAATAGTCGCGCGCCTGCCAGTAGCCAAGGAATGGTTGCTCCACTACTGTGATATGCGTGATCCACTTGACCCAAGCCATGCCGAACCAGCCACCCACCACCGCCCGTAATGGATAGCCGTGATCGCGCGTCAACGGCTCGTCATTCATCGAATAGGCAAGCATCGTGCTGTCAGCCATGGCCTTCTCAAGCGGTAAACTGCGCGCAAAAGCGATAGGGCCGGGAGAGGCCGTTTTCTTGTTCGCGTCGACAACGCCGCTGTCGGCGCCTGTGAGCAGAACCTCGCACGCAGTTCGCTTAACGCCCGCCATTTCCAAAACCTCGCGCAGAGGAACACCTGTCCACGTGGCATTGCCGACGGCGCCGTTCTGCCACTGCAACCCCTCCTTCGGCGGCACATAGTAGACGCGCCCGTTCCCTGCGCACTCGACGACGGCGGTCAACGTTGTGCTCCGCATTGCCTTGATGTTGTCGAGCTCAAGTTCGATCGGCCGCTCCACTGCCCCGTCAACGCGCAATCTCCAGTCTCGCGCATCGAGGTCCGGCGACGGGAAATGGTTTCGCACGAAGAACAGCTCGGTTGGGATCACCCAATCGGAGAGCGACGCAAAAGGAAACTCGATGTTCTGGGGGGATTTCTGTCGAACTATTAGACTGGGTTGCTGTGGTATCGGCATCGTCCTCGTCTCCCCTTCCAAGAGTACAACGTCGGCTCTCGATCGCGCGAATTCAGATTCGTTCACACGCAGTGCATCTGTCGCATTTCGCCTTCGGGCCGCATCCTAGCACATACCGCACGTTCGTCGGATCGATCTTGAACTGTAGCAAAGGGGCCGAGGGCGGCCTTGATCGTGTTGGCCCTCATAGTTGCCATTCAGCGTATTCGCTGTAGTGCCCGGAAACTGCCATTCGATCAGGTCGTGGCGGGCGAGATCGATCTAGGCTCCCCTGAAAAGATCTGATTACAAAGTGGTAGCAACAGGGCGCACACCGCCTCGCCGTCGCGCTGTTCGCCGCGTAAGGTGGTGAAGGTCGCGAAACTCGTAAGCGTGAACAGCAGGTCGACGATGTCGGCTTTCGCCTGTCTCTCGGCAATGCCCTGACGATCGACCAATATTCCCAATAAAGCGCGCCGCCGCTCGTTACGCGCGGCCAGTGCCTCGCTCAATTCGGCATCCATCGCCGCTGCGGCGAAGATTCCGCCGAGCCCTTCATCCGACATCCAGAAATTGCAGAATGTTCTGACTATCCCGGCGAGTGCGGCACGCGGCTCGGGCATCGCCATCGCCTTGGCGAGGCCGGTCAGATTGCCTTGCTCGGCAACCGCGTCGAACGCGGCTTCGAGCAACCCATTGCGCGAGCCGAATTGGTTGTAGACGGTCAGCCGCGTGACGCCGACCGCCCTGGCCACGGAATCGAGCGACAGTGCCTGTCCGCCGGACTGGCGGAGAATGTCCAGAGCCGCGGCAACCAGACGCGCCCGCGTCTCTGCCGCCTTCGCCTCGCGTTTTTCGGTCGAATAGGGTCTTGACGGTTTGCCGGAAATATTCATTATACAACCTGTATAGCTAATTTGAGATAGGCCTGTCGATCCGGAGCCTCGCAATGCAAATCTTGCTGATTATCACCATCGCTGTCCATGTCCTGTCGTCGATCTTCTGGGCGGGGTCAACCTTCGTTCTCGCCAGAAACGGCGGGCAGGGGGGTGCCGCGTTGTTCCGTCCGCAGATCGGCGCGGCGAGCGTCTCGGTCCTGTCGGGGGTGCTGCTCTGGTATCTGCTTCATCAAGGCAGCTTCCAGCGCACCGAGATGATCCTCGCGACGGGGGCCGCCGCCGCGATCCTGGCCTTGCTGGTCCAGGTCATAATGATCCGGGCGGCGATGCGATCCGAGGAGGCGTCGCCGCGGGCGGCCTCCGGCTATCGCATGTCCGCCGCGCTGCTCGTCGTCACGATCATCTGCATGGCCGTGGCACGGTACGTCTGAGGTAAATGGCAATGCTCAACATTCCCCTGTTTCCCGATCTCGCCGGCAAAACCGCGCTGATCACCGGCGGCTCCGGCGGGATCGGCGCCGAGACAGCGCGCTGGTTCGCTCATAACGGCGTCCAGGTGACGATCGTCGGACGCGACCGCTCACGGATCGAGCATGTCCGAGCCTCACTCGCCGCGATTTCGACGGGCCATGCGGCGATCGAGCTCGATTGTACCAGCGCCGATCAACTCGAGGCCGCGCGTACCACCCTGATCGAACGACAGGGTGGCCTCGACATCCTGATCGCCTTTGCCGGTGGCGGCACCAGCCGGCCCGCGCCAATCGAGCAGGTGACCGAGCGGGACTGGCGTTCCAGTCTGGACAATAACGTCACTGCGACCTTCCTCACGCTGCGAACCTTCGCGGCGGACCTCAAGAAAAGCGGCCGCGGCGCCGCGGTCACGATGGCCTCGACCGCCGGCCGTGCTCCCTCCTCGGCGCCGCTCGGTTATGGTGTCGCAAAGGCGGGGATCATCTTGCTCACGCAGCAACTCGCACGAGATCTGGGTCCTGATGGCGTGCGCGTGAACTGCATATCGCCGTCCGCGGTGCTGACCGATCGCACGGCGGAGCGCATACCACCCGCTGTGCGACAGGAGATCGCCGATGCCCATCCGCTGCGCCGACTGGGAACGCCGGCCGACATCGCCGCGGCGACCTTGTTCCTGGCGTCGGAAAGCGCCGGCTGGCTGACCGGCGCGACGCTCGACATCGCTGGCGGCCGGTTGATGCACTGATTGCCGATCATTTTCTCGAAGAGGTATTACCACATGGATCTCGAGCTCAATCACGCCATCGTCCACTGCACAGACAAGGCGGCGGCAGCCCGCTTCTTCGCCGACCTGATCGACGCGGCGCCCATGCGCGTCTCAGGGCCGTTCGCCGCCGTGCGGGTCAACGATCGGCTGACATTCGACTTCTATGACAAGGGTGCCTTCGCCTTCGGTCATTTCGCTTTTCTGGTCAGCGACCGGGATTTCGATGCGGTTCTGCGCCGCGCCAGGGCGGATGCGCTACTGTTTGGATCGGGGCCGTTCGCGCGAGACCAGGCGATAAATCACCTGAATGGCGGGCGCGGGGTTTATGTCTGGGACGACGATGGCAACAGCTACGAATTCTTCACGGCCGATCCGCTGGGATGACAGCAGTCACGCATGCCCGGTTGACGATCGTTGGCGCAGCGTAGCCATTCTACTGGCAGCGTCGCAGGTCCGCATCGAGCACTATCGGCGCCGTGCGCCTCGGTGCAAACGGCCCCTCAATGAGATGCCAGCTTTTAGGATCGACGGTGCTTCCTATCGGCGACTGGGATGGTAGTTGCGTGCTTCCGTCGGCTGATCTGCAGCTGAATGGCAGCTGACTTGCCTGGTCATGCAAAAACAGATGGTCAGCTTCCGCCTCCAAATCGGTCATTCCATGCAGACAAGACGGAGGTCGATTACTGAGGGGTTTCAAGCAGATGGCTGCTTGTAACAATGGGGTCATCACCTCGAATCGGTTCAAGAGCTTCGCAAACTACTCGGCGTTAGTCACAAGGGCGGAGCCAACACCCGGTGCTTGCGTTGCTCATACGGTCGATGTAGGCGCATTGGCCGCGGTAGCGACGGTCAGACTTTGGCCAATGGTGGCGAACGTCTTCGATCGGACGCAGCTATGCCCGTAACCAAAGGGTTAATCTAGCGCGCACCGGAGACGAGAAGTTTTCCTGCGAGAGCGACATGCGTTCTATTACTGTTGCCGTCGCGATACCACTAGCGCTTGCCGAATGCGCGCAGAAAGGTCTTCGTTGCCTCTCCTGCCATGCGGTGGACCTCTTCCTCTTGAGTTGGACGACCGATCTGCTGGTTGATCCGCAGATCTGTCGCGAGCAGCGCCATGTATTGGCGCGCGGCAAGTGCCGGATCCTCTATGTCCAGATAACCAGCCAGCGCGAGCTGCGCCAGGCGCGCTGCGATGGCGGGGTATTTCTTGCCCGGTCCGTACTCCTTCCAGGTCTCAAACAGTTCGGGAAATCTGCCGCCTTCGGTCTCGAGGAGCTTACGTAGCCAGCGACCATTCGGATCGCAGACTGCCTTGCGCAGGAGAAGTGCTGAAAATTCGGTCAGTTCCTTTTCGAGATCGATTGGCGCCACGGGAAATGTGTCCAACACCCGAAAGAAGTCGGCGCTCGACTTCTCGGTGATTTCCGCAACTACAACCTTGAATAGATTATCCTTGTCGCCGAGTTGATTGTACACCGTCTGACGTGACACGCCGGCTCTTGCTGCGATGGCATCGATGCTTGCCGCTGCAAACCCGTCCTCGGCAAAAACGTCTGCGGCCGCGTTTAAGATTGCCTGACGTTTGCTGGTGGTGGGCGAGCAACTCTCTGTCTCGGAAGAAACCGCAGCGGGCGAAGTTTTCATGACACCACCATATAGGACTTGACCAATTGGACAATACTGTCCAAAATATTTTACAAGAATGACGGCCTATGCGTTGGAACCATCTCCGTCTTCCATTGTCCCATCTATAATCGCCCACTCAACCCTCGTCACATGCTTTTTGTATGAGGCTTTGCTTCGTCAGGGGAATAGAGTGTGCGGGAAAGGTTTTTGCCGTGCAGAGCAAGGCTTCCGTTTCATCCGCCGGAGCCGGCGGCTCCCACCATGCCATCGTTCTTGGCCTTCTTTCAGCCGTCGGTCTCTTTGCCCTCGATATGTATCTACCCGCGTTGCCGACGATCAGTCTGGATCTCCACGCTGACAGCCATGCAGTTCAGGCAAGCCTGATCTCCTTCTTCGCCGCCATGGCTGTGTCGCAGATTATCTATGGTCCACTGTCGGACATGTTTGGTCGCAAGCGGCCTCTGTATGTCGGTCTGGTGCTCTACATCCTCGGCGCGATCGGCTGCGCGCTCTCCACCGATATTGGCTGGCTGGTCGCCTTCCGTTTCATTCAGGGCACCGGCGCCTGTGCCGGCGTCGTGATTGCCCGCGCCATCGTGCGCGACCTGCATACGGGGGCCGCCGCCGCGCAACTGATGTCGCGGCTTATGCTGGTCTTCAGTATCTCACCCATCCTGGCGCCGCTCGCGGGCAGCATGGTGACAGTGTTCGGGAGCTGGCGACTGATCTTTTGGGTCATGGTCTTCGCCGGTGTTGTCGGCTTTGTCGCGGGCCGTTTTTTTCTCGAGGAGACCCGTCCGGTTGCGGTTCGCAGTGAAAGCAGCCTCGGCGGGGCATTGAAAGCCTATGGAACACTCCTTAGGGACCCGTATTATCTTGGTCTGGTGCTGATGGCCTCCTTCGGCATGTCAAGCTATATGATCTATGTCGCCAACTCTTCCTTCGTACTAATCGGCCATTACGGGCTCTCTCCGACCTTTTACAGTCTCGTCTTTTCGGTGAATGCCATTGGCTTCATCGGCATGTCGCAGATGAACGGTTGGCTTGCCCGCCGGATTGGTTTGCGCAAGGTGATTCGCGGTGCGGCTTCTGGTTATGCGCTGACGATGTTGGCGCTGGCTGTCATAATGGCCGGTGGGGTCGATCGCCTCGACATCATGGCGGCCCTCCTTTTTGCAGGCTACGCTTTCCTTGGAATGATCGTGCCGAATGCGGCGGTACTGGCGCTTGAACACCATGGCCGCATCGCCGGCACGGCCTCGGCGATGATGGGGACGGTCCAGTTCATGACATCGGCGCTTGTGGTTGGCGTCAGCGGTATGTTTATGGACGGTACGGCGAGACCGATGGTAGCCATCATCGCTATCTGCTCGGCCATCGTATTCCTCCTTTCGATCGCAGTACTGAAGAGCAGGCATGTGGTCGCGGCTGAATAGATCTTGTGCCACCGATTGCAGCGGCTCCTGCAGGTCGCTCGCACCGAGACCTCTTCAGCGCGAGCGAAGTGCGCCTTTGCAGCGGCTCCAAAATCCTCGGACAGCGGAGATTCAGGCTTGCGTATCTTTCTCCCACCAGCCCGGGTATTCACGTCAGCGGCGCCAGCGAGAGTTTCCAGCTCTGCAATGTTGCTGCCGATAAGGGTAATACTCCTGGCACGAGCCAGAGCACGTTTTCGTAGCGGTAGATGAGAGTTCTCGACCCGATTGTTGAGACCTTTTTGTGCGACCGATCTTCGACATCCGGAATGACTTGCCGTTTCGTACGCGCCGTACGATCGCAGCTTGTCAGTGATGATGCGCCTTGGCCTCCGCCCTTGCTTCTTTAACGGCTTGATCAGCAACCGCTTGGCGGCGTTGGTATCGTGCCGGGTCTGCACGATTTCATCGAGAGCGTGGCCGCTCTGATCGACGGCGCGCCACATCCAATACCTTCGGTCGCAGATGGAAATCACCACAGCGCCCAGATGCCAGACGTCCTTTAGCGAATGCTTCTTGCGGCGCACTCGCTTTGCATTGGTTGGACCGAATTTCCGGTCCCATCGCCGATCATTTCATGCGAACAACAATGCACGCTCGAGCAGCATCTCCTCGACCAGCCATAGGCTCAGAGGGAACCGAAAATAGAGCCAGGCTGCGCGGGCAGCAATCTGCGGCGGAAAGCGATGGTTCTTATAGCTGATGATGGGTTCGCTCATGCCCACCGCATTGTCCACGAACCGTTAAGCCACAGACAACGTGACATCGCGGCTTGGTCCTCATCCCTTCAAAACTTAAGAAATGTGAAAACACTGCCGACACAACCTGCCGCCAACGCAACTGAGAAGCGGTTCGGCTTCGCCCGCGCAAGCGTGTCGAACAACTATCAAGTTGCCGACGCTTTACAAAACGAACTAGTTCGTACATTATTTCTCCAGAGGAGTGACGAGCGCTGCCATGGGCGGTGCCGGTGACTGCCAAGTCGCTTGGCTGTGATGCGAAGGGGTGCTGACGGAGGTTCGGCGCTCACGGATGCAGCATTTCTTTGCAATTGAGATGCTCTGGGGAGGAGTGATGATGAAAATGTCGACAGACCGTAAGACGCCGGGACGTGCCGCTCTCGCGAGCTGGCTCGGAAGTGCCGTCGAATATTATGACTTCTTTGTCTATGGGACGGCAGCAGCGCTGATCTTCCCGAAAATATTCTTTTCAGGGGAAGATCCGCAAACGGCGGCGATCGCTTCTTTTGCGACCTTTGGCGTCGCCTACATCATGCGGCCACTGGGTGCGGTGATCCTAGGGCATATCGGCGACAAGTTCGGCCGCAAGAAGGTGCTGACCTTCACGCTGCTTCTTATGGGATTCTCGACTTTCATCATTGGTTGCCTACCGACCTATGGCCAGGCCGGTATTTTTGCGCCGATTCTTCTGGTTCTTGCGCGATTGCTGCAGGGTATCTCAGCTGCGGGCGAGCAAGCCGGAGCAAGCTCGATGACGCTTGAGCATGCGCCCGAAAACCGGCGAGCGTTCTTCACCAGCTTCACACTGAGCGGAACGCAGGCCGGCCTGATCCTTGCGACCCTGGTCTTCATTCCGTTGGGGGCATTGAACGAGGCGGCGCTGCTGTCATGGGGCTGGCGCATTCCATTTTTCTTAAGCTTCGTCGTCGTCATCGTCGGCTTCTGGGTGCGCCGTACGCTGGCGGAAACGCCCGCATTCCTTGAGGAGACAAAGAAGGGCGAGGTGGCGAAGCTGCCTTTGGTCTCGCTGCTGACCAATTATTGGGCCGATGTCCTACGCATTATCTTTGCGGCACTGATTTCTGTCGTCAGTACCATATTCAGCGTCTTCACGCTGTCTTATGCCGTCAACACGATGCATATTGATCGCTCGACGATGCTGACCGTCCTGGTCCTTGCCAATATCGTGGCGCTTGGCGCGATTCCCGCGTGGGCCATTCTCGCAGACCGAATCGGCCGCAAACCCATATTCATCTTCGGCGCCGTCGGCTGCGCGGTACTGATCTGGCCTTACATCTGGGCAATCAGCCAGAACAATCTCGTGCTCGTCTTCGTCCTCGGCATCCTGCTGTCAGGTGTCGTCTACAGCGCATCCAACGGCATCTGGCCGGCGCTCTACGCCGAAATGTTCGACACCCGCGTCCGCCTGTCGGGCATGGCCGTCGGTACCCAGATCGGCTTTGCACTCGGCGGTTTTGCCCCGACGATCAGCGCCGCCCTGATGGGTAACGGTCCCATGGGATGGGTGCCGGTTGCCGTGTTTACTTCGATCACAGCCTTGATTGCTGCTGTTTCCGCAGCAACCGCGACAGAGACTTACCAGACGCCGATCGACCGACTCGGCAAGGATGCACGGCGCTTTGCCGCCTCGGCCGGCCACGCCGACCGGACGGTATAGCTGTGAGCATCTGATCAGGACAGCGATGATATCAGGCGATCGCGGATGAGTTTGTTGAAAATCGCCACGTGAATGGGATGAAACAATGAAAGCCTCGATTGCAACCGTTTCAATAAGCGGTGACCTGAAGGAAAAGCTTCAGGCCATCGCCAAGGCAGGTTTCGATGGCGTGGAGATCTTCGAGAACGATTTCCTCGCCTTCGATGAATCGCCGCGCCAGGTCGGGCAAATGGTTAGAGATCATGGGCTGGAGATCACGCTTTTTCAGCCTTTCCGGGATTTCGAGGGCATGCCCGAACCCTTGCGTAGCCGAACATTCGATCGCGCCGAACGCAAGTTCGACCTGATGCAGGAGATGGGCACCGATCTCGTTCTTGTCTGCTCGAACGTTTCGTCGGTGGCTCTGGGCGGTATCGATCGCGCTGCGGCCGACTTCTTCGAACTCGGCGAAAGAGCGGCCGAGCGCGGCCTGCGCGTTGGATATGAGGCGCTTGCCTGGGGTCGGCACATTCACGATCATCGCGATGCCTGGGAAATCGTCCGTCGGGCCGATCATCCCAATATCGGCCTTATTCTCGACAGCTTCCATACGCTTTCGCGAAAGATCGATGTCAATTCGATCCGATCGATCCCGAAAGAGAAGATCTTCATCATCCAACTTGCCGACGCGCCGTTGATCGATATGGATCTTCTCTATTGGAGCCGCCATTTCCGCAACATGCCCGGAGAGGGCGATCTTCCCGTGCTGGAATTCATGAAAGCCGTCGCTGCGACAGGTTATGATGGCTACTTCTCGCTAGAGATTTTCAACGATCAGTTTCGTGGCGGTTCGCCGAGCGCCATTGCCGTCGATGGCCGGCGCTCGCTCATCTATCTCGGCGACCAGGTTCGTCGCGCGGAAAATAGCGGCCTCACCCTGCCGCTCATGCCGGTGCGCGCCGAGGTGGAGGGCATTGCCTTTGTCGAGTTTACCGTCGACGAGGCGGAGACATCCGTCCTATCGGATCGGCTACGTGCCCTCGGCTTTCGCCATGTCTGGCGCCACAGGAGCAAGTGTGTCGATGTTTTCCGGCAAGGCGACATCAACCTTGTCGTCAATACCGATACGGACGGGTTTGCCGGTGCCTCCTATGCTCTGCACGGGCAGTCGGCCTATGCGATGGGACTGTGGGTGGACGATGCCGAAGCGGCGGTTGCGCGGGCTGTAGCCCTTGGTGCCGAACGCTTTAAGCAGCCACTGGACG
Source organism: Rhizobium sp. BR 314 (assembly GCF_047445805.1). Taxonomy (NCBI): domain Bacteria; kingdom Pseudomonadati; phylum Pseudomonadota; class Alphaproteobacteria; order Hyphomicrobiales; family Rhizobiaceae; genus Rhizobium; species Rhizobium sp. BR 314. Next base: position 78,090 of record NZ_JARWLA010000032.1, read on the forward strand.
CCGGCGAGATCGAGATGCCGGCTGTCAGGGGCGTTGGCGGCGGCATCCTGTATTTCCTCGATCGCAGGAGCGCGCTCGGTCGCATTTGGGAGATCGAATTCGATCCTGTCATTGACGACACCAATCTGCAGACGGTCGGGCTGACGGGCATAGATCATGTCGCACAGACAATGAAATATGAGGAGCTGTTGACTTGGCTGCTCTTTTACACGGCGATATTGAATGCGCATAAGACACCGATGGTCGACATCATCGATCCTGCCGGTATCGTTCGCAGCCAAGTCGTCGAAAACGAGCCGGGTACCTTGCGCATCACGCTGAACGGCGCGGAAAATCGCAATACCTTGGCGGGTCACTTCATCGCCGAGACCTTCGGTTCCGGAATTCAGCATCTAGCTTTCGCGACCGATGATATCTTCGCGGCGGCGGCTGCCTTGTCGGATAACGGTTTTGCCACCTTGATGATCTCGCCCAACTATTACGACGATTTGGAGGCTCGATTCGGCCTGGAGCCGGATTTCACGGACCGTCTCAAGGCGCACAACATCCTCTACGACCGCGACGATCACGGCGAATATTTCCAGCTTTACAGCCCGACCTATGGCGAAGGGTTCTTCTTCGAAATCGTTCAGCGCAGCGGCTATCGCGGCTATGGTGCGGCAAATGCCATCTTTCGTATCGCCGCACTGAGGCGGCATCTGCGACCGATTGGTCTGCCGAAACTTTAGGCTCTCCCCATCGGCGTAAAGCCTGTGTTAAAGCTTTGATCTTCAATGATGGGCAGTGACAGACCCAGGAAGACGGGCAAGGCATGACCAAAGCGCAAGCGGCCAAGATCGAGCGTCTCACGCGAAAGAACGATCCAGACGCGACCAAGGAAAACATCCTCAAGATCGCCACCGAGGAATTCGTCGCAGCCGGCTTTTCCGGTGCGCGCGTCGACGAGATCGCCGAACGCACCAAGACGTCCAAGCGCATGATCTATTATTATTTCGGAAGCAAGGAAGGGCTCTATCTTGCCGTTCTTGAGCAGGCCTATACGAAGATCCGCACGCTCGAGAGCGAACTCGATCTCGAAAACATGGCGCCCGTCCAGGCCATGGCGCAATTGATCGCAAGCACCTTCGATCACGACGACCAAAATCCGGATTTCGTACGGCTTGTCAGTATCGAAAACATTCACCGCGCCGAACATATGAAGCGCTCGGTCGTCCTGTCGCAGATGAACATTGCCGTCATCGATATCGTCACGGAAATCCTCGAAAGAGGCTATGCCGATGGGAGCTTCGTGCGCAGGGTAGATCCGGTCGATCTGCATATGATGATCAGCGCACAATGCTTTTTTCGCGTTTCCAATCGGCATACTTTCGGGGCGATCTTCGAGCGCGACCTTTCCTCCGAAGAGCTGAAGAAGCGGCACAAGTCTCTGATAGTAGACGTTATTCTTGCTTTTCTGAAAACTCCGTCTCCCGACTTAATCTGAATTCACGCCAAACGGTTTTATTTCCGCCGCCGGCTTCAGCCGGCATGTTGAGCTGCGCCTCATATTGACTTTACGTACTAGTTCGTACATTTTGCCATAAGCCATGTGGCATGGCTTTATTTTGCTACTCGGGAGGAAAGATTGAACACGCAAGCCGCCATTGTTCTGCGTCAGCTTCATGTTGGATTGATCGGCGCCGGTATTGGCCGCTCGCTGACGCCGGCCATGCACACGCGCGAGGGCGAGCACTGCGGGCTGTCCTATCGCTACGATCTCATCGACCTGGACGTACGCAACCTCACGGTTTCCGACCTGCCGACCCTTGTCGATGAAGCTGAGGCACAGGGCTTTGCCGGCCTCAACATCACCCATCCCTGCAAGCAGGCTGCAGTCCCGCTGGTGGATGAACTATCACCCGATGCCGAGACGCTGAAATCAATCAACACGATCGTTTTTCAAGGAAAGCACAGGATCGGTCACAATACCGATTGGTGGGGATTTGCCGAAAGCTTCCGGCGAGGGCTGGCCGGCGTTTCGCTTGGCCGCGTCGTGCAACTGGGCGCGGGCGGAGCTGGCGTTGCCGTTGCGCACGCAGTAGCGCAGATGGGCGCGCATTCCGTGGAGATATTCGATCTCGATCAAGTGCGGGCAGAGGCACTTGTGGATCAGCTTCAGCCGGCACACGGCGCTTGCCGTTTCTCGGTTGGTCGTGATCTTGCAGGGGCCTTGAATGTCGCCGACGGCCTGGTTCATGCAACGCCAACCGGCATGGCCGCCCATCCCGGGCTGCCACTCGACGCACAACTTCTATCAGACCGCCTTTGGGTCGCCGAAATCGTCTATTTCCCGATCGAAACCGAATTGGTGAAGCGTGCCCGGCAGACAGGCTGCCGCGTTCTCGATGGCGGCGGCATGGCGGTGTTCCAGGCCGTAAAAGCCTTCGAACTGTTCACTGGCATGCGCCCGAATGCGGAACGCATGATGCAGCATTTCGGTTCACTGCGCGCAAAGCCCGCTTGATATCAACGGCGCCCAGAATCGGAGCAAGCGAGTCACTTCGCCTGTAGAACAAGCCCGGGGCCGAACAAGTTTGGGGATGGCCATTTTCGCGCCAAATCAAATGCTGCCGAACCTCAGTCAACGCCCGCACTTGGGGATAGAAGTCCACAACATAGCAGCATTTCTCAAGCCGCTGTTATAGTTCCAGAAGATAGATTCCCACCTTGGATTGCGTAAGTGGTTGTTTTCATTAGATGAGGTCACTTGAATCGGCAATGCCTCTGAAGGACCATGAGTTCATATCTCTTCAAGAGCACAGAAGTATTGCGACTATCCTCACTGCCTTGTCGAGCAGAGCCAACTGGGAGTTTATGAAGGATCGATGTTTCACAGCGTCTTTCCTCAATGAAGCACCTTGCCGCGGTTGAAAATTGTACCCGGGTCGAGTTCGTTTTTGATGCTGTACATCAGTGTCATTTTGTCCGGACTTGCAGTTTCCCTCAAGGATCCCATTCGCTTTACGCCGATCCCGTGCTCGGCAGAGAAGGCTCCGCCGATTGCGCCAATATCCCTGTAGAGAACCGTCTCGACTGCCTTGGCCTTTTCGGCAGAGATTTCGCCTCCGGCCGCATTGAGAACGATGTGGAGATTTCCGTCGGCGAGATGGCCGAACACGTAAGGCTCAAGGGCGGCATCCAGTTCTCGCAGACCCGAAAGGCAGCGTGTTACATAGTCGCCGATCGCCGAAAGCGGGACCGAGACGTCATAGGATGGTGCATGCGGATGTTTTCGATAAATCAGGTCAGTGTCTTCGCGCAGCCGCCAAAGATCCGCCTCCTGCGCACCTGAGAACGCTATCACCGCCGAGGCGTCAGAATGGTCGGCGATGACGTCTTCGTAGATGCATCCAAGCTGCGATTGCAACGCTGCCTCCTCAGCCCCGCCCAGAGAGACCAGCAGGTTGATCGGGTGATCGGTTCGGTAGTCCGTTGCCGACCAGCGTTGGTGGGTGGATGTCAGGCGGAAATAGCTATCCCAGATCGCCTCCGCCGCGCGCAACTGACCGTATTCGGCGTCGAGACTGCGACGGACAACTGCGAGCGCCGCGTCCACGGACGGCAAGCCGAACAGAACGGTCGCAGTGGCTGCTGGTTGGGGTTCAAGCTTGACGACGACGCGGGTGATGATGCCGAGTGTGCCTTCCGCTCCGACAAACAGATGCTTCAGGTCATAGCCGGCGGCATTCTTCACGACCCTGGTCATGTCCGAGTAGGTGGAGCCATCGGCAAGCACTGCCTCCAGTCCGAGGATTCGATGCCGCATGACCCCGAAACGAAAGGCTGATATGCCGCCGGCATTCGTCGACACCATGCCCCCAATGGTCGCCGATCCGCGCGACGGCAAGTCGATTCCTGTTTCAAGGCGATACTCGGCCGCGGCCGCCTGTAATGCCTGCAGTGTCACGCCGGCCTCCACCACTGCCACGCGCTCGATCGGCGAGATGTGCAGGATGCGATTGAGGCGAGCAGTAGAAAGCACAAGTTCGCCCGGCCTGGAAATGGCACCGCCGACGAGACCAGTTAAACCGCCGTGGGTGACGAGGGGGACGCAGTTGGCGCGGCAACATTGAACGATCGCCACAACCTCCTCGGTTGTTTTGGGGAACACGACGGCGCGGGCCCCCAGATTTTCGGCTGTTACTCCATAGTCGATCGTGGAGATTGCCTCTCCGTCCTTGAAGTTTCCGTCACCGACAATTTTGCTAATTTCGGCTTTGAACGCGGGCATGAGGCAATCCATGCGATACGACCTGTAGGTTGGTGTCTGAACGTGTTGAGATGTTCATCTCTAAATATTTAGGCCTGTTTGAGCGCGCCGCTCTTCTTTGCCGTCCATGTAGCGATGTAGTCCATGAGGCCGGGGTTGAGGCAGTCATAGGGTTCCACGCCCAGTTCTCGCAGCCGCGCACGCACATCGCCCATCCCGGTCGGATCATAGCCACTCTCGATGATGGAGGAGACGAAGGCGGCAAAGCCAGGCTTTGCCCAGCCTGTTTCCTGGAAACGCTCGGGATGCACAAACGACAGACCCTTGAACGGATGATCTCGTTCGACCGGGCCATACATATGCACGCCGCATTCTTTGCACGCATGGCGTTGTATGAGCGCGGTGGGGTCCACGACCGCCAGCTTGTCGCTGTTTTGCAGAACCTCGATGGTGTCCGTCGGCGCAACGGCGATGACGGAGAAAGCCGCGCTGTCAGGTTTCCAGCATTTCGTGCAGCCGCAAGCGTGATTGTGGGCGATGTCACCGTTAACGCGGACCTTTACGGGATTGCTCGCGCAGTTGCAGACGAGCGTTCCGCCGGAAAAGGCAGCGTCTGTCGCCTTGAACCCACCGTCGAGAGATGGATGTAGCGCAATTCTTGGCATGGTTTCTCCTCCAATTGGCCGGGGCACAATGTCCGGCTGTTTGCTGAAGCGGCCGGCCGGTGGCGCGGCAACGCAAGTAATACAATTCCAGTCTGCAGGCGGCTTTGAACCCGAGCTCAGTAGATCACGACGCCTCTGACACTTTTTCCGGAATACATGAGGTCGAAGCCCTTGTTGATGTCTTCGAGCGGCATGGTGTGGGTGATCATCGGATCGATCTGGATCTTGCCTTCCATGTACCAGTCGACGATCTTTGGAACATCGGTGCGGCCACGGGCGCCGCCGAAGGCCGTGCCCATCCACGAGCGGCCCGTCACCAACTGGAACGGACGCGTCGAAATCTCCTGGCCGGCGCCGGCAACGCCGATGACCACCGACTTGCCCCAGCCGCGATGGCTGGCTTCCAGCGCCTGGCGCATCACCTTGGTGTTGCCGGTGCAGTCGAAAGTGTAG
>NZ_JARWLA010000033.1:0-81950 GCF_047445805.1 Rhizobium sp. BR 314
CAGAACATCCGTTCGGCACCATCAAACGGATGATGGCAGGCGGACGCTTCTTGACCAGAAACCTCAAGGGCACCAGAACCGAAATGGCCCTCTCCGTGCTCGCCTACAACATCATGCCCACCATAAACATGACATCAAAGCCCGCATAGACCCAGAAACCAAAAGAGGCTCCGGTCAAACCGGAGCCTCCAAACGTTTCCACACGGGCTGTTTCGGGGCGCCTTTTTTTCATATCATCAAACGCACGATTGCCTGGAATCAAAATCCCCGGCGTTTAGCCGGGGATTTTCAGTATCCTTGTTTGTCCGGATCCTAGCTCAACCGGCCCGCGGCATGGGCCAACATAGTGTAGACCTTGCCGGTATCCGAGGTGAGATAGGATTGCGTGACGGTGCGATCGCGATCTGTGCGGGCAACGTCGGCAAGCAGCTTTTCGAAATCGGCGATGTAGCGATCGACTGCTGTGCGGAATTCTGGCTCGCGGTCGTACTTGCGCTTGATTTCGTCGAAGGTCTGCTGGCCCTTCAGCGTGTAGAGACGACGGGTGAACACGTCACGTTCACCGCGCTGATAACGGCGCCACAGGTCGACCGAGGCGTCATGATCGATGGCGCGAGCGATATCGACTGACAGCGAGTTCAGCGACTCGACGACGTGACGCGGGTTGCGAGCTGCCGGAGCGGCTGGCTGTTCAACCTGGGCACGCGGCGCGGCCTGACGCGCAGGCGGCAGATCTGCGTTCTCGTCGCGAGAGGCGCCGCGCAGCAAGTCGCTGATCCAGCCGCCGCCGGCTGCCGTTTCCTGGCGGGCAGGTGCGGGCGTTTCAGTAGGGCGCTGCGGCTGGACGGCCGGGCGTTCGACAGGGATCGAACCGCGAAGACCGAGCGTCTCGATCGAAGGCTGCTGCGGCTGCGGCGCCGGTTGCTGGACGCTCTGCTGCGGTGCCGGCTGAGGCTGAGGAGCRGGCTGCTGCGGCCTCGGGGCGGGAGCGGCGGCCACCGGTGCGGGGGCTGCTGCGGGCTGCGGGCGCGGTGCCGGCTGTGCATTTGCCAGGGCGCGTGCTGCGGGTTCTGAGATTTCCAGCTGCTGCGTCGAACGGCCGACGATCTGCGAGATGTCCTGCAGCGCCTTGATCTGTTCCGCCACGGCGCGACGCATGGCAGCGGCGCTTTCCTTGGCTTCTTCCGGCAGATCGAATGCGCCGCGCTTCAGCTCGCTGCGGGTCAGGTCGAGTTCGCGACGGATATCGCCGGCCGAACGACGGATCTCGTCTGTGGCGCCGGCGAAGCGGCCGATCGCGTCATCGACTGCGACACGCAGGGTTTCGCGAAGTTGTTCGGCGGCACCGTCGGAGGTCTTGCCGGCTTCGGCAAACATCCGCTCGACTTCCGACAGAGAGGAGGTCAAGCCACCGCGCAGGCGGTTGGTGAGATCGTTGGAGCGGCGCTCGGCGTTGGCGAAGCTGCTTTCCATCGCCTGGCTTGCTTCCTCGCCGGCCTTCTGGAGAGAGCCGCGCATGTTTTCCGCTGCATCCTCGGCACGCTTCTCGGCGTCGGAGAGAACGCGGCCGATGTCCGCGAAGGAAGACTGCACGCTCTGGCGCAGATTGCCGGTGACCTGGTTCGAACGCTGTTCGGCGCGATCGAAGGCGGTTTCCACCATGGAGCCGAGGGCGCGCATGGTGTTCTCGATCTCTTCCGAGCGCTGAACGAGGCCGACGGCCAGATTCTGCAGCGCCGTCTCGCGTTCTTCCAGCGTCGATACGAGGTTCGACTGGGCGGCACCAAGGAGATGGGAGGCCTGTGTCAGTACCTTGGAGTGGTCGTCGAAGCGGCCGACGATGCTGCCGACTTGCGACAGGGTCTGGCCGGTGATCTCAGACAGCTTGTCGACCTTGCCTTCGAGGAGACGGCTGGAAGCCGAAACCATCTCGCCGGCCTTTGCAGCGGAGTCGGCGAAGCGTGCCGATGTTGCGCTGAGACGATCGTCGACGCTTGCGAACTCGGCTGCAGCATTGGAGAGCAGGCCGGTGATAGCGGAGTTATTTTCCGCAAGACGGGCGATGATGCCGTTGACGCTAGCGAGCAGGTTGTTTTCCAGCGCGCTGACGGTGCCGACTGCATGCTCGGTGCGCGATGCGATGGCATTGATCAGAGCGGCGTTTTCGGCGCGCAGGCGCTCCGTGCTTTCCTGCGCCGCCGCCGTGATGAGCGCTGCCGCTTCCTGGCCGGTTGCTGCATAGCGGTCGACGATCGGGCGCGCCTTCTCGTCGATCAGGCGAGACAGTTCGGTGGAGCGTCCGGCCAACATCGAGTTCAGTTCGCGGGTGCGTTCGTCGAGCGACGTGCGGATCGAGGAGCCGCGTGCTTCCAGTGCATTGTCGACATCGGCGAGTGTGGCGTCGATCTCGCGGGCACGGTCTTCCAGCGAGCTACGAATAGCCGTGCTGCGCTCTTCGAGGGCACGCTCGACCTGAGACATGGTGGAGGCGATCTGTTCGCTGCCGCCGGCAAGCGTATTGCGGATGGCTGCGCCACGGGCTTCCAGCGACTGCTCGGCTGAAGAAAGGGCCTGTGAGATCGTGTTGACCTGGTTGCTGACGAGGCCTTCTGCTTCCGCAACCTTGTTGACGATCGCGTTGCCGGCCTCTGAGAAGGTCTGCGCAACCGCAGCCGCCTGGCTTGCCAGCCGGTTCTGCGTTTCCGAGACGCGGCTGACGAGGTCGTCGGAGCGTTCTGTCATGGCGCGGGTGAAGGCATCGCTGCGGGTGCCAAGGTTTTCGGCAAACTGCTGGCCGGTCTGGGCAAGCAGGTCGGCCGTGCGGGTCGCCTCGCTGTCCATGCCCTGAGCTGCATCGGCAACGGCAGTGCGCAGTGTCGTCGCGAGGTTGGCAGCCTTGCCTTCGATCGTGCGGTTGACGGCTTCGAGACCGAGATTGAGGGCACGATCCATAGTGGCCAGGCGCTCTTCGATCCGAGCCGCAGCCTCGTTGCCGCTGCTGTCGATTCGGGCCGAGCCGGTTGCCAACGTGTCCGAGAGGCGGTTGCCGGACGCGTCGACCTGGGCGGTGACACCGGACACTCCCTCATGGATGCGGTTTTCGAGGGCAGAAAGGCTTGCCTCGACACGCGAGCCAGTTTCAGCGAAGCGGCTGTTCATGCCGTCGATCGACTGATTGAGGTTGGACGAGAAGGTATCGGCCGAGCGAGCGATATCACCCGCGGCCTGCTGAATGCGGCCGGCGATATTGCCGGCACCGCTGTTCAGACGCTCTTCGAGGATCTTGGCACTGTTGTCGATCGTCTGGCGCAGCGAGGCTTCGCGGTCTTCGAGAGACATTTCCAACATGCTGGCGCTGGTTGCGATCGACGTACCGATGTTGGTGGTCTGCTCAAGCAGCGTATTGTCGATCTGGGCATGGGCATCGCGAAGCGTCAGGCTGATCGCGTTGCTGCGATCCTCCAAAGTGGAGCGCATGCGCTCGTAGGCAGAGGCAAGGTTCTGATCCATTTCGGACAGGCCCGTACCAAGCGTATTTTCAAGCTGGCGCGTCGTGTTGCCAAGAACATTTTCCATCCGATCGGCGTTACTGCCGAGCAATCCGGAAAGGGATTCCGTGTGGGCGACAAGCGAGCGATCGAGGCGATCCTGATTTTCGGAGTAGGCAGCGCGAATGGCATCCGCATTGTCGCCAAAGGCGCCTGCGACGCGTGCTTCAGCGCCTGAGACGCTGTCGAGCAGGGCGTTGGCGCGCGATTCCAGAGCGCTTTCGAAGCGGTTCTGGTTTTCGGCGAGAGAGATCGCGAAAGCCATGCTCTTGTCATCGAGCGTATTGGTTAGCGCGTCGTGGCCGCTGGTTACCGTGTTTGCGATGGTCCGAGCGCTGTTGGCCAGAGTTTCCTCGAGCTTCGCCTGGTTTTCCGAGAGCGAGATTGCCAGCGCCATCGTTCTGTCGTCGAGGCTGTTGACGATCTTGTCGTGGGTTCCGGCCACGGTGCTGGAAAGCGCGTCCAACCGGCTCGAAAGCGTGTCTTCGAGGCGCGACTGGGTATCGGAGAGCGAAATGGCGAGTGCCATCGCCTTGTCGTCCAGAGCATCGGCCAGGGCAGCATGGTTGTTGGTAAATGCGCTGGCGATGGCTTCGGCGCGATTGGCAAGCGTCGCCTCAAGGCGGGATTGGCCGTTCGTCAGAACATCCGAGAGCGCTCTGGTCTTGCCGTCCAGTGTATCGGCGACGCGCTCGGCATGGCCGGAAACGGTGTCTTCAAGGCGGGATTGGGTTTCCGAAAGAGCAATGGCAAGCGCCATCGTCTTGTCGTCCAACGTGTTTGTAACGCTTTCGGTGTGACTGGAGACGGTGCTTTCCAGGCGAGCCTGGCTCTCGGCCAGTGCGACGGCCAAGGCCATCGTCCTGTCGTCGAGCGCATTGGCCAGGGCGGCATGATTGCCGGCAAACGCCCGGATGATCTCTTCGGCGCGATTGGAAAGCGTCTCCTCAAGGCGGCTCTGTCCGCTGGTGAGAGCTGCGGCGAGGGCGCCGGTTTTGCCATCCAGTGTATCGGCGACGCGCTCGGCGTGGCCGGAGACGGTTTCCTCGAGGCGAGCCTGGCTTTCGGAGAGAGCGATCGCCAGCGCCATTGTACGGTCGTCGAGCGCGTTGGTTACGCTTTCCGCATGTCCGGAAACGGTGCTCTCCAGGCGTGCCTGCCCTTCGGCAAGGGCGCGAGCCAGAGCTCCGGTCTTGCCGTCGAGCGTTGCTGCGATGCGCTCTGCGTGACCGGAGACGGCTTCTTCAAGACGCGCCTGGTTTTCAGAGAGTGCGATCGCCAGGGCCATCGTCCTGTCGTCAAGCGCATTGGTCACACTTTCCGCATGGCCGGACACGGTGCTTTCCAGGCGAGCCTGACCTTCGGAGAGGGCGCGCGCCAGCGCTCCGGTCTTGCCGTCCAATGTCTCGGTGACGCGCTCGGCATGGCCGGAAACGGTGTCTTCGAGGCGAGCCTGGCTTTCGGAGAGAGCGATCGCCAACGCCATGGTACGGTCGTCGAGCGCATTCGTGACGCTTTCCGCGTGACTGGAAACGGTGCTTTCAAGACGGGCCTGACCTTCCGCAAGAGCGCGGGCGATGGCCTTGGTCTTTTCATCCAGGGTGCCGGCCACCTGCTCGGCATGTCCGGAGACCGTATCCTCCAGCCGCGACTGGCTTTCGGAGAGGGCGATGGCAAGCGCCATCGTCTTATCGTCTAGCGTATCGGCGATCTTGCCATGGGTATCGGCGAGTACGCCGGTGATGGCATCGGAGCGGCTCGCCAGCGTATTTTCCAGGCGAAGCTGGTTTTCGGCCAGTGAGATCGCCAGCATCGAGGTGCGCTCATCGAGCGCGGCAGTCAGATGCTCATGCGAGCCGCTGACGGCGCTGACGATACCTTCGGAACGCTCGGCGAGCGTCTTCTCGAAGCGCGACTGATTGTCGGCCAAAGCGCCGAACAATGCGCTGCTGCGCGAGGCCATGACGGCGTCGATGCGCTCATGGGCAGAACCCAGCGCCTGCGTGATTTCGCTGGTGCGCGAAGAGAGCGTGTCGTTGATCTCGGCGGCGCGGCCCGTGAAGGCCGTCGTGAGTTCTTCGGTGCCGCTCTGAAGCGCGGTGGTGACGTCCCGGGTCACACCCTGCACAGCATTGGTGAAAGTGTTTGCGTGGGTCGACAGCGCGGAATGCAACTCGCCTGTGCCGGAGCTGAGGGCTGACGAAATTCCGCTGGTGGCGTTTTGGAGCGCAGAAGTGATTTCCCCGGCTCTGGAACCGATTGCGCTTTCCAGCACTTCCTGGCCGGTGGCAAGGGTGGTTGCGAGAGCAAAGGACTGATCCGTGAGGGACGAGCCGAGACGCTCGATGCTTGAAGTCAGAATGCCTTCGAGAGCCTCGGAGTTGCTGCCGAGCGATTGATTGATGCGGGCGAGGCTTTCCGAAAGCTTGCTGTCCAGCGTGCCGGCGCGCTTGTCGAAGGCCGAGGTGAATTCCGAGACGCGTTCGTCGAAAGTCGTCGAAAGCTGCGCGATCGTCGACTGGAAGCGTTCATCGAAGAAGCCGGAGCGCAGGTCGATGTCCATGATGGCATCGTCGGCCGTCGACTGCAGGCTCTGGCGAAAGCTCGCGCCCTTTTCGTCGAGGGACGAATTGAGCTTGGCAAGAACATTATCCAGTGTGCCGGTGATGGAGCGTTCGCCGCCCGTCAGGCTCTCGCTGATTTCGCGGGTGCGTGCGACCAGCGTTTCGTTCAGCTGGCGGGCACGATCGTTGAGCGCGTTGTTCAGCTTTTCCGTGTTCGCGTCGAGCGTGGATGCGCGGGTCTCGAACTGGCCGAGCAGTTCCCTGCCGCGCTCGCTCAGCGTCGATGACAGCGCATCCAATCGGGAGTCGAATTCATGGCTGAGCGCCAGGCCGGAAGCGTTGAGGTTCTGCAGGAGGCTGTCGGTCTTGGCCGAAAGCAGGGTTCCGAGCGCCTGGACGGCAGAATCCGACTTCTCCATCAGCGCCGCAGCGCGCGTATCGATCATGGAGGCAAAGGCTTCGCCTGAGGTGGAGAGGCGCACCGCGATCTCTTCGGTCGCAAGCGACAGGTCTTCCTTGATCTGATCGTGAACGCCTGCGATCGACGAACGGATCCGCTCGGCGTGGTTGACGATCGCGTCCCGCTCGGTACCGAGTTCGTGGACGAGACCGCGGACACGCAATTCGTTGTCGGCGTAGCTGCGTTCGAGCGCGTTGACTTCCGAATGGACGAGGGTTTCCAGTTCGGTGGCGCGTGCGATGGTCCGCTCGATGCCTTCGTTCATCGCGGATACTTCGCGACGAACGGCCTGACCGACCGTCATGATGCGCTCGGAGGCAACGGTTTCGGGTTCGACGAGGCGCAGGGCGACTTCTGCCATGGAGCGCGCGGCATTGCGCATGTCATGCGCTCGCGAAATCATCATGCCGAAGGCGTAGAACAGCAAAACCGGAACGACGACGCCGACAATGCAGGCGATGACACCGGGGAGGGCCGCTAGATCGGCAATCGAGCGAATGTTGCGGATCTGCTCTCCATAAAGAAGGAAGGCGAGGCCGGCGCCACCGATGATCCAGAACAGCGAGAAGATCGTCGCGTTGCGGACAGCATGGCTCTGCGAGCCGCCGTCGAGCGCCTTCAGGATGCTGGCGGGGCTTGCCCGGTTGCCGTCGTTGGCGGCTGCCAGGTTAGGGCTCTTTGGCGCCTCGGCGGAGCGGGGCGATGCGGCCGGGGCGGCTGCGCTGCGTGCGCCGGCGGTCTTGCGAGCGGCATCGTCCATGGTCTGCTTGATCGGCTGTTTTGGCGGCTCAGACACTTTTCGCTCCGGGACATCAGGCGCAGGGCCGCTGCGAGACTCCAAGTTCTCGTCACTGAAATCGATCTGCAATGCTTCGTCCAACGCCTGGAAGGCTTTGTCCTCGACCGACTCGATGTACTTCTTGTTCGCCATGCGGTTACGCCTCGTTACAAACTCACTCGGGCCTGCCGTGTCGTTTCCGGTAATTCCGCCGCGTCCGGAAAAGACGAACCCTGCCTCCCGTGGGGGGCTCCGCCTCCGGTCGAAACCGGTATTGGAATTCCCATTACATTTCAGAGTGGATAACTGGTTTTTCAAACGGATGTTATGAAAACATTACCATCATCCACTTCCTGGGCAAAGGCATGTGCCATCTACCCATTTCACCAGTATCGTAGTGACACATTCCCCCAGTCATGACAATTAATTCCACCTTAAATACAGTGGATCGTTAGGGTCACGTTAACCCTCTTTGCACGTTCAACGTCATGAAAATCCAAGATTTTGAGCATGTTTAATGCACGTTAACCATGTCTCGAGTTTTACGCCCTCAATGTGCCAAAATTTAACTCGATGGCCATGCCCAGGCCGCAAGTATAGGGCGGGTCGCTAATATAGTAATAGATAAAGGACGGGAGCGTTGGCACATGGCAGCATCGAATATTGCATTTGAATCTCCGGATAACTCGCGGGGACCGACCCCCGCGCAGACGAAGGCAATCGATCTTGTTCATCTCGGAAAACAGACGATGGGCGACAAGGCACTCGAAGTCGAGGTGCTGCAGATGTTCGCCCGGCAGGCTCGTTCCTGTCTGCAGGAGATCGGCAGCGGCGACGCCAAGCGTATTCATGCCGCGTCCCACAAGCTGACAGGTGCGGCGAGCGCCGTCGGTGCGTTCCGCGTCGCGGATGCCGCTGCTGCGCTCGAAAGGAATGGAAGCGACGCCGCTCAAATGGCGGCTGTCACCACCTCGGTGATCGAGGCAGAGAACTTCATCCTCAAATTGTCACGCTGAAGCCTTCGCTCCGGCAATCAGTAAATGCTTGCGCCGCCAGACGGGCAAAACCGTTTCGGCGGCGCAAATGTTGACTGGCTAGACGATTTGTTGGAAGTAAAATTCAGGATCGTTCTTCATTCACGAATTTCGGAATTCACTGACATGACCAAACTGACCATCGTCGCCTTCGACGGCACACGCTTTGACCTCGATGTCGACAACGGATCCACCGTAATGGAGAATGCCGTGCGCAACTCCGTTCCGGGCATCGAAGCCGAATGCGGCGGCGCGTGCGCCTGTGCCACCTGTCATGTCTATGTCGATGAGGAATGGACGGAGAAGGTCGGCAGCCCCGAGGCGATGGAAGAAGACATGCTCGACTTCGCCTTCGACGTTCGCCCGAACTCGCGCTTGTCCTGTCAGATCCGGATGAAGGCTGCCTTTGACGGGCTCGTCGTCCATGTGCCGGAACGTCAAGCCTGAGATTTTCCGGCGCTGATTGGCTGCCAGTGTTTTTCCTGCCGGTCTGTCGGATACTGAGGTTGGCGCCCGTACCAAAAAGATGCCCCGCTCAGCTGGTGCAGCGAGCGAGGCGAGGCGGGCGCATCACCACAGGCAAGGGAGGAAACACCTGCGGCTTCAGGACGCGCCAGGAGAACACTTAGCGCATGCTTTGAAAAACAAACCCCAGACTGCGCCGAACACTGAGATAACCTGACGGCGCAGGCACTCAAAAATCGTTCCGTTTCGAGATATTGTCCGCTCTTTAGAATCAGTTGGTACATCTATCTCTATGCTTGATAGAAAAAACCTATTTCAGATTCTCGTAAAGTTCAAAGAACGAAAAAACGGGACGATTCACAGATATAGTGGCGGTTTTCCCACAGAGGGCGGGCTTCCGATCATCATTCCCACAGGGATGAAGCTCTCGCAGATGAATTATTGGCTATTCTGCCGGCTGCGATAATAGAGCAGTCTCCGCATACGGCTCTGGAAGTTGATCGCCTCGACGCGATCGAAGCGCGCCTGATCGGCATCATGCCGATCTGTTTCTCTTGCGGTGACCTCGTTTGCCCGTTCCTGAAGCGTGTCGCAATCGGTCGCCGGCGGCAGCGCCAGGATCTGCTGTTCCATCTGTCGCGCATGCTGACGGGCGATCTCGACGTGCCGGTCTTCATGGCGACGAATGTCGGCCGTCAGCGTATCCCAGATCATCGACAGCTGCTTGTTTGCACCGCGCCTGTCACGCCAGCGTGGCAGGATGATCTCGGTGTCGACCGTGACCTTGACGCCCGAGATGTAGCAGCGGCCCTTCGCCTCGCTATAGGTCGCGTTGCCGCCGAAGCGAATTTTGGTGGCGCCCGGATGATGGCTGCTGGAGCCCATCGCAAGCGGACCGCGCTGGTTCAGCGACGCGTCGATTTCGTCGGCGGTGCGGCCCTTGATGTCGAAATAGGAAATGGATTTGCGGGCGACTACTTCGGCCTTGGCTATTTCAGGCAGGCACAACGCGAGCAGCAATGCACACGAAATACTGAACTTTTGGGATGCAAGCGGCATTCGTGTCGCTACCATGTTGAACTTCGGCGAACCTTGCGGCATAGCCACTGTGAGCGCAATATCAAGCGCAAGGTTTTTTCATTTTCAATGGGATGGGACAGTTCTTGACGGAGCTTCGCAGCCACATCTGGCATGTCGCACATGGCCGCAGCATCGAGGTCGGCAAGCAGAGCCTGATCATGGCGATCGTCAATGCGACGCCGGATTCCTTTTCCGACGGCGGGCATTATGAAGCTGTCGATGCAGCTGTTTCCCATGCGCTCGCCTGCGTCGAGGACGGAGCTGCCATTATCGATATCGGCGGCGAATCGACTAAGCCGGGCGCTGATGCCGTTAGCGCCAGCGAGGAGCAGGGGCGGGTGCTGCCCGTCATTGAGGCATTGCGCGGCAAGACCGACGCATTGATTTCGGTCGACACTTACCGCGCCGATACGGCCCGGCTGGCGATCGGCGCGGGAGCGCATATCGTCAACGATGTCTTCGGGCTGCAACGAGAGCCTGATATCGCTGACTTGGCGGCGCAGACAGGAGCGGGGCTATGCATCATGCATACCGGCCGCGACCGGCAGAAGCTTCCCGATGTAATCGACGACCAATTGCTGTTCCTCAATCGCTCGCTCGACATTGCAGCCGCGGCGGGCGTCAGCAGGCAGAATATCGTGCTCGATCCCGGTTTCGGCTTTGCCAAGGAAAGCGCCGAGGAAAATCTCGAGCTGATGGCGCGTTTCAATGCGCTGCTCCGGTTCGAGCTGCCTCTTCTGGTTGGCACGTCGCGCAAGCGGTTTGTCGGTACGATCACCGGGCGCGATGCGGGGGATCGAGATGCGGGTACGGCGGCGACAAGCGCGATATTGCGTTTGCAGGGAGCTGCCCTGTTCCGCGTGCACAATGTCGCAATCAACAGAGACGCGCTGGCGGTTGCTGATGCTATTCTCAGGACGCGCGCGAGACTTAAAGCATGATCCCGAAACATGATAGGGAACGGTTTTCGGACGCCGTCGTGCCTGTTCGAAACGGAGGGACGCCATGAGCGCTGTGACATATACTATTACTCTACAGAATTGCGCATTCTTTGCCCGACACGGTGTGCATGACGAGGAAGAATTCCTCGGACAGCGCTTCTTTGTCGATGCCGAACTCGATGTGGAGGCCGGCGACGCGTTAGAGCGCGATTCGATCGACGATACCGTCAACTACGGCATCGCCTTCACGGTTATCGAGGAAATCGTTACCGGTCGCCGCCGATATCTGATCGAGGCTTTGGCGCTCGATGTGGCGAAGGAGCTGTGCCGGCGTTTCCCCAGCATTCGCCGGGCTAAGATCACGGTGCGCAAGCCCAATGCCCCAGTGCCCGGCGTTCTCGATTACGTACAGGTGAGCGTTGAGCACTTTGCCTGAAGGTACTGCGATGCGTGCGACGCTCGGTCTGGGCGGCAATCTTGATAATCCGGTGCGGGCAATGACGCTTGCCTTGCGTGCCATCGATGCGCGCGACGATTGCCATGTGATTGCGGTGTCGCGGCTCTATCGCACGCCGCCATGGGGCAAGACGGATCAATCCTTCTTTTATAATTCTTGCACGGCAATCGATACCACGCTTACACCGGAAGCATTGCTCGACGTCTGTCTCGACATCGAACGTCAAATGAAGCGGGTCCGGATCGAGCGTTGGGGACCGCGCACGATCGATATCGATATCCTGACTTATGATGATCTGGTGCAAGCCGAGCCGTTGCTCATCATTCCGCATCCGCGCATGACCGAGCGTGGCTTTGTGCTGATGCCGCTTGCCGATTTTGCCGGGGATCTCGTGGTCGGAGGCCGGGCCATCAATGAGTGGCTCCAGGACGTCGAGATTGAGGGAATTGAAGTCGCCGATCAGAGCCAGGAGTGGTGGCGGTCGGCCTGAACGAGGATGAACGAAAAAGCAACGGTGTTAGGCGTCAAGCACCGTTGCCCGATGATCGCGCATTCTCGCGTTGAGGATGATGATCATCCTGCGCATGACAGCGACGAGAGCGACCTTTGCGGGTTTGCCTTTGGTCTTTAGGCCCTCGAAGACGGCCTTCATGCGGGGATCGAAGCGGATGGCCGGTAAGGCGGCAATGTAGAGAGCGTCTCGCACCGGCTTTTGACCGCCTGCGATCATCCGCTTGCCGCGCATCAGGCCACTGTCGCGGTTGACCGGTGCAACACCGACCAGCTTGGCGATTTGCCCCTTGTCCATCAGCCCCTTGTCCATCAGCCCGGCGATCAGGAAGCATGCGGTTCGCAGGCCGATGCCCTTGAGGGACATGAGAACATGCGCCTTGCCAGCAAGGTCTTTGTCCGACGTGAGGCAAGCCTCCATTGCATCGACCACCGACTGGCGCTGCTGCAGCAGGAACGCAAGCGTCTCCTCGATCCACGCCCTTGCCCTGGCATCGGTCCGAGCGCCGAGCTTCTCGCGCCGGTTCTTTTCCTGGACGATCATATGCGACAGCTGCCTGTAGCGCGACACCAGATCGAACAGCCTCGCCTGTGCCGGTGAGGGTGCCATGAGAACCTTGGTTTCCATACGTCTGGCATAGTCGGCCAGGACGAATGCATCGATCGTGTCGGTTTTCGACAGCTGGCCGCAGGCACGCGCGAACTGTCTGATCTGCTTGGCATTGACCTTGGCGACCGGCAGATGAGCGGCCAGTAGGGCATCCACGACGGATCGCTCGTAACCGCCTGTCGGCTCCAGAACCAGGCGTTCGACGCCATCCAGCCGCGCGAGCAAGGCGATGAACCGGGCAATGCCGTCAGTATCGTTGGAGAAGCTTGCCGAGTGTCTGTCGGGAAGCACGCAGATGTCGAACGACGATTTCGATATGTCGATGCCGATAAAACGACTAGTATAGGTCATGAGGCTGTAGTCTCCCATATACGCGAGCGCGTAGCTCTCTCAACGGTTCGACGAAGCCTCGAAATGCGCACAGGGTTCTGCATTTTTACGAACGAAAGTTCAGGCCCGGCAAGGACCAACCACTATACGCATCGTCATCACGGTGCTGCGATCACCCCAATGACAAACGAGGCCGGTGCATCATAGAATGCACCGGCCTCGCAATGTATAAGGCCGGCAAATAGCCGGCCTTCGACCATGGTGCTGTGCGCCCTAATTACTGGATCGATCCCACCGCTATCGGGTCCACATCGGCACGCTTCAGAGTGACGCCGATAACCGGTACCATCTGCTCTCCGACCTTGACCGAGATCGTGACGTTCATCGATTTGCTGTCAGAAACCCGGGCGATCATGGCGCCGTTCAGTTTCTGTCGGTTGAGGCCGAGAACCACCGTGCCGTCATTGACCGTGCCGGAAGTGACGTCGAGGCCCTTTCCGGCTGCGCCATCCAAGAATTTGCCGGAATAAGAGCCGCCGCTTTGCGTAATCTCCGCCGACATCGGCTGTTGGAAGACGCCGACGCGGCAGGTGCCGTCGAGCTTCACGCCGGCGCCGCTGCCATCGATTGCTTTGCCCGTGAGGCTGCAGGTGAACTTCGTACCCTTGTATTTGCCGGCGACGATTTCCCCCGGACCATTCCACGAGCCGGCGACCGACTGGAAGAATGCCTTGTCGCGGGGAGCCGCTTCGGCAGAGTGCACGCAAACACCGGCGGTGAGGGTCGCGGCGGCGAGGCTGCTTACAAGAAGAAATTGACGCGAAAACATGGGCATTCCCTAGCGAGGCGGAACCGTAAAACTGGTACTCACTTTTGCCTGATAATGGTTAATGCTTGGTTTCTTGCGCCTTGCAAGGCCGGCTTCGCAAGCGTTTACGTTGTGGAACGGCCGGTTACATTCGGTGTGAGATCACCGGCGAAGTCGGCAATGCCGGGTCGCTTGAGCGCCTTGAAGGCGAGCGGCCTGCACAGATCCATGGCCGCGATTCCGATTCGTGCCGTCATCATGCCGTTGACGACGCCTTCGCCGAGTCGCGCCGAGAGCTTGGACGCAAGACCATGGCCGATCAGTTGCTGAACGATGCTATCACCGACCGCGATCGACCCGGTGACGGCCAAATGGGCGAGCACATCACGCACCAGCCTGACCATTCCGAGCGTGCCTGGTCTTCCGCCATAGAGTTCCGCCATGGCGCGCACCAGTTTGGCCGCCTCATAGAGAACGTAGAGGATGTCGACGAGCGCACGGGGGCTGACGGCCGTAACGACCGAGACGCGCTTTGATGCACCGAGGATGAGTGCCCTTGCGCGCCGGTCGAGAGGGCCGAGGAGCTCGCGCTCCGCGAGGTCGATCAGCTGCGGCGCATCGATGATGTCATCCTCTGCCGCCTTCAGCGTTGCGCGGCCCCTCGCTGTTTCAGGATTGGCCTCGAGAATGACGCAGAGGCGCTTCACCAAGGCTTTCGCTCGCGCCGGTCGCGTCTCCAATACGGCTGCTTCCGCCTCGGCCTTGATCGTCTGCACGGCGGCGAGCCGCATCATGCCCGCCGTTTCCCTCACGACGATCGCGAGCACGGCGAGAATGCCGATAGCGACCGCGGCAAGGGCCGTATAGCCGAGCCAGTCGGCGCGGCTGAACAGATTGCGGATGAGCTGATCAGTCCAGAGGCCGAAGGCAAGCGATATGAGAATGCCGAGCGCGCTTAAGGCAACCTTGCCGAAGGAAAAGCCGCGGCGGCGCGGTTTTGCCTCAGCGGTTCCGGCAAATGCCGGGTCGAGGGCCGGATTGAGGAACGGATCTTCCTCATCCGGGGTGAGTACGATTTCCGTATCGAAGCTCTGCGGCTTGCGGCGTACGGTTTCGGGGGGGGCCTTGGCGCTCGTTTCGCTCGGGTCTAGCGCAAAGGCTGCCGGGCGGCGGGCGGTCCCGCCGGGTTCGTTTGCGGTCGGCTTCGTCATGCGAGACGGTCTCCGAACAGGAACTGCATGGCGCGGTCGAGCCGAATGTGCGGCACAGACAGTTTGATGCCACCATTGGCTTCGTCTAGCTCCGGCGGGCGGAAGCGGATGACATTCACCTCCGGCAAGTGGACCTTCGCCCCATCCGATTCAAGGGCTTCGAACAGCCAATGCGGACTGGTGGGGAGGTCGCCGGGGAATACGGCCGTCTTGCGGTTGCCGTCGAAAGTCTCGCCGGCAATCGTTTCCCTGTCCATCGGCGTGCCGACGATGACGGGAAGCGTCTCACCGTCGCGCGTGACCGTCGCCTCGCGTGTGGCGCGCACGGAGGCGATTGCCATGACTTCGATGCCGGCACCCGCCATGCCGATCCGCTCGATGGCGCGCTCGACGAGACGGCGGGTCAAGGTCTCCAGCCGGTCGTGGCTTTCGTGATGGAGGTGGTCGGCCTTGGTGGCTGCCACCAGCACGCGGTCGATGCGCCGGCCGAGCAGCGACGAAAGCAGGGAATTATTGCCGGGACGAAAGCAGGCAAGCACATCCGTCAGTGCGCGTTCGAGATCCTGCACGGCTTCCGGACCGCGATTGATGGCCTGCAATGCATCGACGAGAACGATCTGGCGGTCGAGGCGGGCGAAGTGTTCGCGAAAGAAGGGTTTGACCACGACCGATTTGTAGGCCTCGTAGCGGCGCTCCATCATCGCCCAGAGCGAACCCTTTGGCGCGGCGCCTTCTGCCGGAAGTTTCAGCGGTGCGAAGGTGAGGGCGGGCGAACCATCGAGATCGCCGGGCAAAAGGAAGCGACCGGGCGGCAGCGTCGACAGCGAGCGCTCGTCGGATTTGCAGGCCTTCAGATAATCGGCAAAGGCAGTGGCAAGGTCCCGTGCAGCCATTTCGTCGGCCGGCGCGAGGATATCGGCCCTTATGGTTGTCTCCAGCCAGTGATGCGATAGTTCGGCGCGGATGCCGGTATTCGCCAGAGCGAGGGTTTCCTCGCTGAACGTGCGGAAATCCTTGCCTAGCAGCGGCAGGTCGAGCAGCCATTCACCCGGATAGTCGACGATGTCAATGGAAAGTCGGCCGGGGGAAAACAGCCGGTTCCAGCCACTGGCGCTTTGATAGTCGAGTGTGATGCGCAGTTCGGAGATCGCGCGGGTCGAATCCGGCCATATGCGCTCCTTGACCAGCGCGCGGATATGATCCTCGTATTGAAAGCGCGGCACGGCATCATCAGGTTGGGGCTCAAGCCGAACAGCCGAAACACGGCCGGACTGCACCGGTTCGAACAGCGGCAGGCGGCCGCCATTCAGCAGATTGTGCACGAGCGACGAGATGAATACGGTCTTGCCGGAACGCGACAGGCCGGTCACTCCCAGCCGAATTGTCGGGTTGACGAGCCCGGCGGCACGATCCGCAAGATTGTCGAAGGCGATGAGAGCGTCGTCTGTGAAGGAGGTCAGGCTTGGCGACAAGGCGGGATCCCTGGGTGGCAGCGTGACCGGGAATATAGGAAGTAAAGCTTGCGCAGAAAAGATGAGCGATCGGCAATGCTGCACCTGCTCGGTGCAGGACGGCGTTTCTGCGCCCGGTGCTATCTCTATTCGGTGATGAAATCCGTCAGCGACCAGCCGGATGTCGTCGCATCGACCACAGCAAGGCCTGCTGTCGGAAAGCCATGCGGAAGCGTTCGTCCCAGCGCCTCATGGCCGATCAGGGCCTCCAGCGTTTGTTCGATAGTCGGATTATGCGCCACCAGCATCACGGATTGGCGGCCGTTCTGCGATGCGATGAGAGAGAGGTAGATATCGAGCGTTCCATTGTAGATCGCATCGACGAAACGGAATTCGGTGGAGGGGCTGACGATCCGCCGTATAGCCTCCGTAGTCTGGCGGCAACGCAGCGCAGTCGACGAAATGATCAGCTCCGGCTTGTAACCTTTTTCTGCAGCTTCATCGGCGACGATTTCGGCTGCAGCGTAGCCATTGTCGTTCAGCGGGCGATCGAAATCCTTTTGTCCGGGTGCGGCGCGCTGGGCCTCGGCATGACGCAGGAGATAGATCCTCGATGGCGGCGGCAAGATGCGGGTCATGATGAAATTCCGGAGCTCGATTTCGATAATCAGGTAGCGTCTCTTCGCCTATGCCGTCAACCGCCGCGAGACCGCCCGAATCGCGATCCAGCGCATAGTCTCGCCAAGGTTTTAAAAATGCCGATTTTCCGGCAAAGCCAATATATGATGAAAAAATATACACTTAGCTGAAATTTATGACAAATTTAAAAATCAGTTGACAGCGTCTATTTGGCTTGAATCGGCACTAGCGGTTGGGATATACACCCCGCCATATGAGATGTTCTTCAGGAGAATCGCGTTGAGTGAGAAGATCGATCTTAGTAACTACGTGCCCTCGGAAGACGAGGAGTTCATGAACCTTAATCAGCGAGCCTACTTCAGAGCGAAGCTGATAGCCTGGAAAAACGATATCCTAAGAGAAGCGCGCGAAACCCTGGATCACCTGGCAGAAGAAAGCGCAAATCATCCCGATCTCGCCGATCGGGCCTCCTCAGAAACGGATAGAGCCATCGAACTTCGGGCTCGAGACCGCCAGCGTAAACTTATCTCGAAAATCGATGCCGCCTTGCAGCGCATTGAAGACGGCACTTACGGCTACTGTGAAGAAACCGGCGAGCCGATCGGCCTCAAGCGTCTCGATGCACGTCCGATCGCCACCTTGTCGATCGAAGCGCAGGAACGTCATGAGCGCCGTGAGAAGGTTTATCGCGACGAATAAAGAGACGGCCGGTTTCGACCGAATCAAAAAGGCACGGCGGAATATCCGCCGTGCCTTTTTGATTCCAGGATGTCACCTGCTTCGTTTTATTTGTCGCGGCTGACGCTCATTTCACCGAAGATGCGCGCCACTTCCTTCTGAAGGGCACTATCTGCCCCGGTCATCGGCGCAAGTTCCGGCTCGACGCGTTGCGCAGGAGAGTGGCTGGCAGCAGCCGCGGGTTGTTGCTGAACCTGGCGCTGAGGCGGAGCGCTTGGAATGATCCGCTCGGCCGTCAAGTTCTTCGACATTTCCGCTTCCAATATCTTCTGGAAATCGTTGGCGGCATCATTGGAGGCAGGCTGCGCGACCGGCGGAGTGACAGTCGGTTCGACCGGTGCGGCCCGTACCGGCTGCGGCTGGGCCTGAGGCGGCAGCACGGCATGGCGGGCCGCATCCAATATGTCGGCAGCCTCCGCCTCGGTTATGACGGGTGCCGGCTGAGGGGCGCGCTGCGGCGGCGCTGCGAGCGGCTGGGGCGCGCGTTCGACCGGTTGCGGCGCTGGCTTTGGTGTTGCGGCAGCGACAGACCCGGAGCGCAGATAGGCTTCGAGCGAGTCTTCCGCAGGCTGCTGACGCTGCACGGGAAGTGCGACCGGCGGACTGTTCGGCTCGGCGACCCTCTGTTGCAGCTGCGGCCGGTTTTCGGGCGTGGCAGCGGAAATGTCGAGCGATGCCGCGGCACCTGCCTTCGTCGGATCGGAAATGCCGGTTTCGATGACGATATCGGTCGGGCCGCCGATCATGATCAGATGTTCGATGCCGTCGCGCCGCACGAGCACAAGCCGTCGACGGGCATCAACCGCTGCGGCATCCAGCACCTGCAGGCGCGGTTGACGGCTCTTGCCGCCGCGCACGAAGGGCGATGGCGCCCGATTTCGCAAGATCCATAGAACGCCAACGAGTAAGATAAGAGCGAGGGCAACCCCACCGGCTGCGAGGAAAAAGCGGCTGCCATAGGCTCCGGCAATGTCGTCCCACATGTCGAGATACTCCGTATTTGTCCCCGATGTCGCGGCCGAGGCGCAACCACTGCAAAGTAGATGCTGTGACTTTGGTCTTCCTATGCGGCGATCATAAGGACAGGATCTAGCGGGATACAAGATGAGATTATAGCCTCTCGGGCTCTCTTGCTTGTGAATTCAAGCCTTTCTGGCCCTGCAAAGCTTTTTGCCTGTCATGCAAATTGGTAAAGAAGATTCGAAAGGTCCGACTCCGGCGATCCGTAGTGTTTAGACATGTCGCGAGGAGAACGGCGCAGACGAGGGGTTTATGACGAAGCAGCGTCCGTCCGACGAGTATAGCGTGCCGCTGGTGGATCGCGGGGTTCGTTCCGGAACCGTGCTGCGCATCATCCTGCTTGCGCTCGTTCTCATGGCTGCCGCAGCCGCTTTCGTCCTGTTCAAGAGCCAGCTCGACAATGAAGCCGTGCTCGGCGGCCTCGGCATTCTTGCCATGGTCGGCATTTTCTTTCTGGTTTCCTCGATCATCGGCTTCGTCGAGGTCATGCCGCAGCCCCAGTCCGATAGCCTGGCGCGCTCGTTTCTGAACAGCCATCCGGACGGCACGCTGATCACGGATGAGAAGGGCCGCATCGTCTACGCCAATGCCGCCTACGGACGGCTGACGGGAGCCAACAAGGCGACCGAGGTGCAGTCTCTCGAGACGCTGCTCTCCCGCAATCGCGAGTCGAACGAGGCTCTCTACCGCCTCGCCAACGGCTTGCGTGACGGCAAGGAGGGGTCGGAGGAGTTTCGGCTGCTGAAGCCGCTCGGTCCTTTCAATGGAATAGGCCAGGGAGCGCATTGGTATCGATTGAAGGCGCGGGTGCTGCAGCCGGAGCAGGGCGGAAGCAACGCGCTGCACATCTGGCAGATCACCGACATCACCTCAGAACGCGATGATCAGGAGCGCTTCTTCAAAGAGCTTCAGAACGCGATCGATTATCTCGATCACGCGCCGGCCGGTTTCTTCTCTGCCGGTCGCAAGGGTGAGATTTTCTATCTTAACGCGACGCTGGCAGAGTGGCTTGGTTTCGATCTTACGAAATTCGTGCCGGGATCCATGACCATAGGCGATCTCGTGGCCGGGGAGGGGCTGGCGCTCATCCAGTCCGTGCAGGCCGAACCTGGCTTCAAGAAGACGGTGACGCTCGATCTCGATCTGCGGCGTTCCAACGGCCAGAGTCTGCCGGTGCAGATCGTCCACAGTGTCACGTCGATGCGCGATGGCGCTCCGGGTGAAAGCCGCACCATCGTGCTGACCCGGCAGAATGGCGGCGATACGGAACACTCGGCTTCGGCGGCAGCCATGCGCTTCAGCCGCTTCTTCAACAATACGCCGATGGCGATCGCGTCCGTCGATGGCAGCGGCCGCATTCTGCGTACCAACGCGCCATTCCTGAAACTTTTCTCTGATCTCGTTTCACGCGACGATATCGAACGCGGTGCGGCGCTGGAGACCATCGTCAACGAGAGCGACCGGTCGCGACTGCATCAGGCACTGGCCGCCGCCAAGGATCGGCAGGGCGATATCCCGCCCATCGACTCCCGAAATCCGAAGGACGATACGCGGCATTTCCGCTTCTATGTCAATGCCGTTATCGACCAGACCGACGAGGCGCCGGAGGAGGCTGCGATCGTCTATGCGGTCGAGGTGACTGAGCAGAAGGCGCTCGAGACGCAGATGGCGCAGACGCAGAAGCTGAACGCTGTCGGCACGCTTGCTGGCGGCATCGCGCATGACTTCAACAATGTGTTGACCGCGATCTTATTGTCTTCCGATCATCTGCTGCTGCAAGCCCGACCCTCCGATGCAAGCTTTGCGGATCTAATGGAAATCAAGCGCAACGCCAATCGTGCGGCGGTGCTGGTTCGCCAGCTGCTGGCCTTCTCGCGCAAGCAGACGATGCGGCCGACCGTGCTCAACTTGACCGATGTGATCGGCGATCTGCGCATGCTGGTGGACCGGCTGCTGTCGGGTACGCATGTCAAGCTCGACGTCGATTATGGCCGCGATCTCTGGCCGGTGAAAACCGACCTGTCGCAGTTCGAGCAGGTAATTATCAATCTCTGCGTCAACGCTCGCGATGCGATGCCGGGCGGCGGCATGCTGACGCTGCGCACCCGCAATTTGCTCGCGACCGATGTCAGCGCCTTCAATTACCCTTATCTGCCGCATGAAGACATGGTTCTCATCGAGGTCAGCGATACCGGCACCGGCATCGCGCCCGAGATCATGGACAAGATCTTCGAGCCCTTCTTCACCACCAAGGAAGTCGGTAAGGGTACCGGTCTCGGGCTGGCGATGGTCTACGGTATCGTCAAGCAGTCCGGCGGCTATATCCAGCCGGAATCGGAAGTGGGCAAGGGAACGACCTTCCGCATCTTCCTGCCGCGCCACATCGTCGAAATGCCTGCCGTCACCGAAGCGAAGGCGCCGGAAAGCCGCGATGTCACCGCGATGGACCAGAGCGTTGCAGCTGTCACCCCCGCTGAAGAACCGGCCGATCTGACCGGAAAATCCGCCGTCGTTCTTCTGGTCGAAGACGAGGAGGCAGTTCGCCGCGGCGGCAAGCGTATGCTCGAGACGCGCGGATATACGGTCCACGAGGCCGGCTCTGGTGTCGAGGCGCTGGATATCATGGACGAACTCGATGGCCAGGTCGATGTCGTCGTGTCGGATGTCGTGATGCCTGAAATGGACGGTCCTTCGCTGCTCCGCGAGCTGCGCAAGAAGTATCCGGATCTGAAGTTCATCTTCGTCTCGGGCTATGCCGAGGACGCATTCGCCCGAAATCTGCCTGCCGATGCGCAGTTCGGCTTCCTGCCGAAACCGTTCTCGCTGAAGCAGCTTGCTGTGGTCGTGCGCGAGACGCTGGACAAGGATTAAGTGAGAGGCGTTGCTCGCCTCTTACTGTTGCCGACTGCAGCGCAAAGGTGTAATCAATCGCGTATGATCGACCTTGCCAAGCCAATTTGCCAAATGTGGTGGCGCTCCTTCTAGGAGCGGCAGTCGTCATATCTTGAAATCGACCCTGCCGCCGTGATCCGGCAGGCATGTTCATTTCAATTCCCTTCCCGATTGCGGCGGCTCCTTTTGCGGAGCAAAGAATGTCTTCCCCCATCGATACCCGTCCCGTCATCCTGACGGGCGATCGGACAACCGGCCCACTCCATCTCGGCCATTATGTCGGCTCGCTGAAGAGCCGGGTTGCGCTTCAGCGCAGCCACCAACAATTCCTGCTTTTGGCCGATACGCAGGCATTGACAGACAATGCCGGAGACCCCGAAAAGGTTCGCCGCAATGTTCTGGAGGTTGCCATCGACTATCTTGCCGTCGGCATAGATCCGGCGCTGACGACGATCTGCGTGCAATCCGCACTACCGGCGCTGGCGGAATTGACGCTGCTCTATATGAATTTCGTCACCGTGAGCCGCCTCGAGCGCAATCCGACGATCAAGACGGAAATCCAACTGCGTGGCTTCGAGAGAGATGTGCCGGCGGGTTTCCTCTGCTATCCGGTGGCGCAGGCCGCTGATATCACCGCCTTCAAGGCGTCTGTCGTGCCGGTCGGCGAGGATCAGACGCCCCTGATCGAGCAGACCAACGAGATCGTTCGTCGCCTCAACCGGCAGATCGGACGCGCGATCCTCGTGGAAGCTACGGCCATGGTGCCGAGCGTCGGAAGATTGCCCGGCGTCGATGGCAAGGCGAAGATGAGCAAATCGCAGGGCAACGCTATCGCGCTTTCGGCATCGCCGGATGATATCAGTGCTGCGGTGCGGCGCATGTATACTGACTCTGATCATCTCAAGGTCGTTGATTCCGGCAAAGTAGAGGGAAACGTCGTCTTCACCTATCTGGATGCTTTCTGTGACGACCGGCAGCTGGTCGGGGAGATGAAGGCGCATTACCGCCGAGGTGGCCTCGGGGATGTCACCCTGAAGAGACAGCTTGAGGACATTCTGCAGGCACTACTTGCACCCATTCGAGAACGGCGTGCTCGTTATGCTGAGGCGCCGGATTATGTGATGGGTGTCATGCGCGATGGTACGCGGAGGGCGAGGGAACGGACGGAGGCGACGCTCGCCGAGCTGCGAAACGCCCTGGGCCTGTTCACGCTGGCCTGAAGGAATCCCGAAATGCAAAGGGCCGGGCGATCGTGCGAAACGCCCGGCCCTTTGTCGTGGTGGCAGTACTAGCTATTCCGCGAGAGCAACCGCGATTTCCGCGCCGAGACGTGCATTGTTTTCGACCAGAGCGATGTTGGTCTTGAGGCTGCGGCCTTCGGTGATGTCGAAGATGGTGCTTAGCAGATAGGGCGTGACTGCCTTGCCGGCAATCTCGTCGCGGGCAGCGCTGTCGAGGGCGCGCTCGATGTAGATTTCCATCTCCTCGCGCGGGATTTCGTCGCCTTCCGGAACCGGGTTGGCGATCAGCATGCCGCCGTCGATGCCGAGCTGTTCGCGGGTGGTCTGGAAGTTGGCGATCGCAGCGGGACTGTTCAGGGTCAGCGGGCTCGGCAGGCCGGAAGAGCGCGACCAAAAGGCCGGGAATTCGGCGCTGTCATAGGTGACAACCGGAACGCCGCGGGTTTCGAGTACTTCGAGCGTCTTCGGAATGTCGAGGATGGCCTTGGCGCCGGCGCAGACGACGATCACGCCGGTGCGGGCGAGTTCTTCAAGATCGGCCGAGATATCGAAGCTCTCTTCTGCGCCGCGGTGCACGCCGCCGATGCCGCCGGTTGCGAATACCTTGATGCCGGCGCGGGCAGCCGCGATCATCGTTGCGGCAACAGTGGTTGCGCCGGTGCGGCGCTCGGCGATCGCAAAGGCGATGTCGGCACGCGAGACCTTCATGGCGCCTTCCGTCTTGGCGAGCGCTTCCAGTTCCTCCGGCTCAAGGCCGATATGCAAGGTGCCGTGAATGACGGCGATGGTTGCCGGTACGGCGCCCTTCTGCCGGATGATCGCTTCGACGCTGCGGGCCATCTCGATATTGCCCGGGTAGGGCATTCCATGGGTGATGATGGTCGACTCGAGAGCGACGATCGGCGCACCGCGCAGCTTGGCGGCAGCAACTTCCTTCGAATAGGCGATCGGAAGCAGGGGCGAGATAGGCTGGGTCATTTTCGTTTCCAATTCACTGAAACTATTTAGGCGTTTTGAAGAGGCTTCATGACAGAATTTCGGCCTTGGGAACAAGGGCCAACATCGAGTTTAGCAGTTCGGGCGAGAGATTTTCGGCCGTCGCGAACGGGGATTGCACCGTAATCGCCGCTGCCGCCGTGCCGTGACGAACGGCTTCCGCGAGATCGTGACCGGCAAGCAGGGCGGCCAGAACGCCTGAAGCCAGCGAATCTCCGGCACCGGTGACATCGGCGACATTTTCGACGATGGGCGGCTGCAGGCTGACGACCGCATTGTGCGAGAATGCAATCAGCTCGCGTTTGCCGCGGGTGATGACGCCATTGCGCAACCCGAGCGCCCGCAATCCGCTCACCCATTCACGCGGGTCTTCCGGCCGATGGCCTGTTAGTGCTGCGGCTTCCGCTTCATTGAGAAAGAGATGATCGATGCCGGCAAGGCAAGGTTTCAGTCGCATGACCTTGGCGGGCGAGATTGCGATGGCTGCAACGGGCTTGCCGCCTGCAGCCGCCTTCATAGCGATTGCGGTGAGAGTCTCGGCTGGCAGATTGGCGTCGCAGAGAACGAGATCGGCTGCCTCGAACGCATCGCGAACGGCGCGAATCGCCAGGCGCCGCGGTGAGAACAGCTGGTAGAGTTCCATATCGGCAAGCGCGATGACCAGATTGCCGTCACGCTCGAGGATCGCGGTGTAGCTCGGCGTCTTGCGGTCGAGGAAGACGAAGGGCGTATCATCGACGCCGGCGTGGCTTGCGGCTTCAGCCACCATCTCGCCCGAGGGATCGCCGCCGCGAGGCGAAATCATCCGCACGTCGAAGCCGAGGCGGGCGAGATTGCGGGCCGCATTGAAGCCGCCGCCGCCTGGCTCCTCGAACCATGCTCCGGGGTTGCTGGCTCCGGGCGCCGTCTCGCCGAAAATGCGGCCGCGACGATCGACGTGAGCGCCGCCGAGAACGAGAATCTTCTTCGCCATATGGTTTTCCTCAGCAATCAAAAAAAGCGAATCGAGCCGTCTGCCGACATGGCGGAACCGATCGTCCCAGATATGTAAGTATCTGGTAAGAAAAGAGAAAACAAAAGTAGAACGGAATTCATTTTACCTTTTTCTTTCAATTGCTTGTTGTGCTCTTGTGACTAGAGAACAAATAGAGTACATAATTCTCATCAGCGGCGACATTGCTTGAGCGGCTTCAATAACCTAAAGGTGGATCGAATGTCTCAGAATTCTTTGCGGCTTGTAGAGGACAAATCGGTGGATAAAAGCAAGGCACTTGAAGCGGCACTCTCTCAAATTGAGCGGTCGTTCGGCAAGGGCTCGATCATGAAGCTCGGCTCAAACGAGAACGTGGTTGAAATCGAAACGGTTTCCACCGGCTCTCTGAGCCTGGATATTGCCCTCGGCATCGGCGGCTTGCCGAAGGGTCGTATCATCGAAATCTATGGACCGGAAAGCTCCGGTAAGACGACGCTGGCGCTGCAGACCATCGCAGAGGCCCAGAAGAAAGGCGGCATCTGCGCCTTCGTCGACGCTGAACATGCGCTCGATCCGGTCTATGCCCGCAAGCTCGGCGTCGACCTTCAGAACCTGCTGATCTCGCAGCCGGATACCGGTGAGCAGGCGCTTGAAATCACCGACACGCTGGTGCGCTCCGGCGCCATCGACGTTCTCGTCGTCGACTCCGTTGCGGCATTGACGCCGCGCGCCGAAATCGAAGGCGAAATGGGCGACAGCCTGCCGGGCCTGCAGGCCCGTCTGATGAGCCAGGCGCTGCGCAAGCTCACTGCCTCGATTTCGAAATCGAACTGCATGGTGATCTTCATCAACCAGATCCGCATGAAGATCGGCGTCATGTTCGGCTCGCCAGAAACGACGACCGGCGGTAACGCGCTGAAGTTCTACGCCTCGGTTCGCCTCGATATCCGTCGTATCGGCGCGGTCAAGGAACGCGAAGAGGTGATCGGCAACCAGACCCGCGTGAAGGTCGTCAAGAACAAGATGGCGCCTCCCTTTAAGCAGGTCGAATTCGACATCATGTATGGCGAAGGCGTTTCCAAGACCGGCGAGCTGGTCGATCTGGGCGTCAAGGCAGGCATCGTCGAGAAGTCGGGCGCCTGGTTCTCCTACAACAGCCAGCGCCTCGGTCAGGGCCGAGAAAATGCGAAAATCTTCCTGCGCGACAATCCGGATCTAGCTCGCGAGATCGAACTGTCTCTGCGCCAGAACGCCGGCCTGATTGCCGACCGCTTCCTGCAGAATGGCGGTCCGGATGCCGGCGACGATGGCGATGCCGGCGGCGAATAAGGAATTTCGGGAGCAATTCCCGGCGTAAGACAAGATTAAATGCTGAAACCGGCCGTATTGTCCAAGGGATGTGCGGCCGGTTTTGTTCGTGCGGCTGGACAGCGCCCGGAGCGAACGATAAAAGCCACTGACTTTGAAGCAAGTTGTTGACGGCAGTACTGAAGGGCCCCCTATGAGCGGTGTGAATGAAATCCGGTCGACCTTCCTCGACTATTTTAAGAAAAACGGCCACGAGATCGTGCCGTCGAGCCCGCTCGTCCCGCGCAACGATCCGACATTGATGTTCACCAATGCCGGCATGGTGCAGTTCAAGAACGTCTTCACCGGCTTGGAACAGCGCCCTTATACAACGGCTTCGACCGCGCAGAAATGCGTGCGCGCCGGCGGCAAGCACAACGACCTCGACAATGTCGGCTACACCGCGCGCCATCACACCTTCTTCGAGATGCTCGGCAACTTCTCTTTTGGCGACTATTTCAAGGAGCGTGCCATCGAGCTTGCCTGGAACCTGATCACCAAGGAATTCGGCCTCGACGCCAAGCGCCTGCTGGTCACGGTCTACCACACGGACGATGACGCCTTTAACCTCTGGAAGAAGATCGCCGGTCTTTCCGATGACAAGATCATTCGTATCGCTACCAATGACAATTTCTGGGCGATGGGCGATACCGGTCCTTGTGGGCCCTGTTCGGAAATCTTCTACGATCACGGCGATCATATCTGGGGTGGCCCTCCCGGTTCTCCGGAAGAAGACGGCGACCGCTTCATCGAGATCTGGAACCTCGTCTTCATGCAGTTCGAGCAGATCACCAAGGAACAGCGTGTCGACCTGCCGCGTCCGTCGATCGACACCGGCATGGGCCTCGAGCGCGTTGCCGCGGTTCTGCAGGGCAAGCATGACAATTATGATATCGATCTCTTCCGTGCGCTGATCGAAGCTTCGGAAGAGGCGACCGGCGTCAAGGCCGAGGGTGAGCATCGCGCCAGCCACCGCGTCATCGCCGACCATCTGCGCTCTTCCGCCTTCCTGATTGCCGATGGCGTGCTGCCGTCGAACGAAGGCCGCGGCTACGTGCTTCGCCGCATCATGCGCCGCGCGATGCGTCATGCGCAGTTGCTTGGTGCCAAGGAGCCGCTAATGTGGAAGCTGCTGCCGGCGCTGATCCAGCAGATGGGCCGTGCCTATCCCGAGCTGGTTCGCGCTGAGGCGCTGACCTCCGAGACATTGAAGCTGGAAGAAACCCGTTTCCGCAAGACGCTGGAGCGCGGCCTGTCGCTGCTCAACGATGCCTCCTCGGACCTGCACAAGGGCGACAGCCTGGACGGCGAAACCGCTTTCAAGCTCTACGACACCTATGGCTTCCCGCTCGATCTGACGCAGGATGCATTACGCGCCCGCGGCATCGGCGTCGATACCTCCAGCTTTACCGACGCCATGGAGCGCCAGAAGGCAGAGGCACGTTCGCATTGGGCCGGCTCCGGCGACAAGGCGACCGAAACCATCTGGTTCGAGCTCAAGGAGAAGCTCGGCGCGACCGAATTCCTCGGCTACGACACGGAAACGGCCGAGGGCGTGATCCAGGCGATCATCAAGGACGGCGTCGCGGTTGACAGCGCGTCTGCCGGCGAGAAGGTGCAGGTCATCGTCAACCAGACGCCGTTCTACGGCGAGTCCGGTGGTCAGATGGGCGATACGGGCGTCATCGCAAGCGACCACAGCAAGCTTGCTGTTGGCGACACCCAGAAAAAGGGCGAAGGCCTTTTCGTTCATAGCTCGGAAGTTTCTGAAGGTAAGATCAAGGTTGGCGATGCCGTCGTGCTGACGGTCGATCATAACAGGCGTTCGCGCCTGCGCGCCAACCATTCGGCCACCCATCTGCTGCACGAAGCTCTTCGCGAAGTGCTCGGCACCCACGTCGCCCAGAAGGGTTCGCTGGTCGCGCCGGAGCGCCTGCGCTTCGACGTTTCGCATCCGAAGCCGATGACGGCCGAGGAGCTGAAGGTCGTTGAAGAGATGGCCAACGAGATCGTCTTGCAGAACTCGCCGGTCACAACCCGTCTGATGAGCGTCGACGACGCGATCGCAGAAGGAGCAATGGCGCTGTTCGGCGAAAAGTATGGCGACGAAGTTCGCGTCGTTTCCATGGGGCAGGGCGTGCGCGGCACCAAGGCCGGCAAGGCCTATTCCATCGAGCTGTGCGGCGGCACGCATGTGTCCGCCACTGGCCAGATCGGCCTGGTGCGCATCCTCGGCGACAGCGCCGTCGGTGCCGGCGTGCGCCGCATCGAAGCTGTCACCGGCGAATCCGCGCGTGACTATCTCGCCGAGCAGGATGATCGCGTGAAGAGCCTCGCCTCGACATTGAAGGTCCAGCCGGCAGAGGTGGTTTCGCGCGTCGAAGCCTTGATGGACGAGCGCCGCAAGCTGGAACGCGAATTGGCAGACGCCAAGCGCAAGCTTGCCATGGGCGGCGGTCAGGGCGGCTCTGCCGATGCGGTACGCGACGTCAACGGCGTCAAGTTCCTCGGCAAGGCCATCTCCGGCGTCGATCCGAAGGATCTGAAGGGTCTTGCGGATGAGGCCAAGGCAAGCCTCGGCTCGGGCGTGGTTGCGCTGATCGGTGTTTCCGAAGATGGCAAGGCCAGTGCTGTCGTGGCCGTTACCGAGGATCTGATCGGCCGCGCAAGTGCCGTCGATCTCGTGCGCGTCGCGTCAGCTGCCCTCGGCGGCAAGGGCGGCGGCGGGCGTCCCGACATGGCGCAGGCCGGCGGTCCAGATGGCAATAAGGCCGACGAAGCGATCGAGGCGATTGCTGCGGCGCTTGCCGGCTAACAGACTGATTTTCTGTCTATAATGACAATGGCGGATACTTCGGTATCCGCCATTTCTTTTTGCGAGCGCAAGTCAGCAGGATTTGTCAAATCAGGTTATGGTCTTGTCGGGCCGATCGATTTGCAAGGGAGTTGACATGAGTGGTGGAACGGCGTGGACGCTTTACGAGACCCGGTTGCGGCGGGTTTCGGCCTATATCCATGAGCATCTGGACGATGAACTTGATATGGAAAAGCTCGCCGAGATCGCCTGTATGTCCAGCTATCACTGGCACAGGATCTATCGGGCGATATACGGCGAGACGGCGGCGGCAACGGTCAAGCGGCTTCGGCTGCATCGCGCCGCGGGCGATCTCGTCAACACCCGTCTATCCGTCAGCAACATTGCAAAGCGGTCGGGCTATCCCAACCTCCAGTCGTTCAACCGCATCTTTGGATCCGTCTACGGCATGCCGCCGGCGCGATATCGGAATGAGGGAAGCCACACGATCTTCGAACCCAATATCCAAGGAAGGACTACTCTCTTGTTCGACGTTACGCTTCGCACCATTTCTCCGATTTCGCTCGTCGGTGTCGCTCATAGCGGTTCCTACATGCAGATTGGTCAGGCTTTCGAAACGCTTTTCGGCACGATCTTCACTCGCGGGCTTGCCGGGCCAAATATGCGCATGATTGGCATCTATCTCGATGATCCCGATGTCGTTGCTGTCGATAAGTTGCGCTCTTACGCCTGCGTCAGCGCGGCGGAAACTGTCGCTGCCGATGCTCCCTTGGAGCGGCGCTCACTTGAAGGCGGCGAATATGCCGTGCTGCGCCACAAGGGACCTTACGCAAACATGCACAAGGCCTATCAATGGCTCTATGCGCAGTGGCTGCCGGCTTCCGGGCGACAGTTGCGCGATACCGTCATGTTTGAGGAATACATCAACAATCCGCGCGACGTGCCGCCGACGGAGCTTCTGACCGATATCTATATGCCGCTGAAATAACGGCATATAGGAATTTGGGCTGAGGATTTCTCTTCAGCGCATTGTATATTCAACTGTTTTCCTTTTTCGGCATGGCAGCGTTGTCGATCTCGTTACCGCGGCGGTATGCGTCGCGGTCGGTGACCCGAGCCCAATAATCGATGAAGGCCTGGCGCTTCTCGATCGTGCCGAAGTTGAGACCCCAGCCAATATGCGAACCGACATAGACGTCGGCGGCCGTGAAGCGGTCGCCGGCGATGAATGGCGAGCTTGAGACTGCATATTCGATCGTATCGAGCACGCTTTGGATGCTGCCGCAGCCCGCCATTCGCTGACGTTCCGGCGGAATTTCGAAGCCAAGCGCGCGGATGGTAACTGCCGCTTCCAAAGGGCCGGCAGTAAAGAACATCCAGCGGAAATAGCGACCGCGTTCGGCCGCGGTCGGCGCAAGGCCAACATCCGGAAAAGTTTCGGCCAGATAGGCGCAGATGGCAGCACCCTCGGTGACGACGGTATCGCCATGCTTGATCGCAGGCACTTTGCCCATGGGGTTCACGGAGAGATATTCGGGTGACTTCATCGTCGTACCGTAATCGAGATATTCGGTGCGATAGGGCTGGCCGATTTCCTCAAGCATCCAGCGAGCGATGCGTCCGCGTGACATGGGGTTTGTATAGAAAACGAGTTCTTCGGCCATTTGTCTCTCCCATTTTTGACGCGCGCATTGTTGCCACCGGCCGACTGCGACGGCAAGCTTCCGGACAAAAGAAAACCCGGCGCTAGGGCCGGGTCTTCAAGGGGCTCATTGTCGACGAGGCTTAGGCAGCCATGGCCTTCTGAAGGTTTTCGTCGATCTTGTCGAGGAATGCGGTGGTCGAGAGCCACGGCTGATCCGGGCCGATGAGCAGCGCTAGGTCCTTGGTCATGAAGCCGGCTTCGACGGTGTCTACGCAGACCTTTTCGAGCGTGGCGGCGAACTTCGCGAGTTCGGCGTTATCGTCGAGCTTGGCACGATGAGCGAGGCCGCGGGTCCAGGCGAAGATCGACGCGATCGAGTTCGTCGAGGTTTCCTGGCCCTTCTGGTGCTGGCGGTAGTGACGGGTCACCGTACCGTGTGCGGCTTCAGCTTCCACCGTCTTGCCGTCCGGCGTCAGGAGAACCGAGGTCATCAGACCGAGCGAGCCGAAGCCCTGAGCGACCGTGTCGGACTGGACGTCGCCGTCGTAGTTCTTGCAGGCCCAGACGTAACCACCGGACCACTTCAGCGCGGAAGCGACCATGTCGTCAATCAGGCGGTGTTCGTAGGTGATGCCGACTTCGTCGAACTGCGCCTTGAACTCGTTCTGGTAGACTTCCTCGAAGATGTCCTTGAAGCGGCCGTCATAGGCCTTGAGGATGGTGTTCTTTGTGGAGAGGTAGACCGGCCACTTGCGCATCAGGCCGTACATCATCGAGGCGCGCGCGAACTCGCGGATCGACTCGTCGAGGTTGTACATGGCCATGGCAACGCCGGCGCCGGGGGCGTCGAATACGTCCTTTTCAATGACCGTGCCGTCTTCGCCGACGAATTTGATGGTTAGCTTGCCCTTGCCCGGGAACTTGAAATCGGTTGCGCGGTACTGGTCGCCGAAGGCGTGACGGCCGACGACGATCGGCTTGGTCCAGCCGGGAACGAGGCGCGGTACGTTGTTGCAGATGATCGGCT
The DNA here is from genome assembly GCF_047445805.1 of Rhizobium sp. BR 314. Taxonomy (NCBI): domain Bacteria; kingdom Pseudomonadati; phylum Pseudomonadota; class Alphaproteobacteria; order Hyphomicrobiales; family Rhizobiaceae; genus Rhizobium; species Rhizobium sp. BR 314. Next base: position 31,581 of record NZ_JARWLA010000033.1, read on the forward strand.
CGCGGAAGATGACGCCGCCGAGGATGTTGCGGATCGTGCCGTTCGGGCTCTTCCACATCTGCTTCAGGTTGAATTCCTTGACGCGATCTTCGTCCGGGGTGATCGTCGCGCACTTGATGCCGACGCCGTGCTTCTTGATGGCGTTGGCGGCATCGACGGTGACCTGGTCGTTGGTCGCGTCGCGGTTCTGAACCGAGAGATCGTAATAGTCGATATCGATATCGAGGTAGGGGTAGATCAATTTGTCTTTGATAAACTGCCAGATGATGCGAGTCATTTCATCGCCATCGAGATCGGCAACGGGGTTAGCGACCTTGATCTTCTTCATACTTCTGCCTCGTTTAAGCTGGTGGGACCGGATGGCCCTGTGGGTAATGTGAAGTCCCGAGCGCTATAACACTGCAAGCAGCGAACGCAAAGCCGCTAGAGCCTCCCGCGTCGCGTTTTTGATCATTCGTGACATCATTGGCATTTTGCGATCGGGCATTGCCAAAGCGGTCGATGGGTCTAATGTCGCGCATGTTTTGCCGATCGCAACGGAATCGTATCATGCAGAAATTTGCCGTATCCGCGCTTGCCCTCACGCTCTTTCAGTTTTCGCTCGGTGCGCATATGGCGCTCGCCGCCGATGCGACGACGCCGGTCAAGGTCATTATGGATGCGACCGTCTCGAACTGGGCGGGCGGCGACAGCGACTGGCAGGATATTTTCGGCGAGGACAAGCTCAAGAATGTCTACAGCAAGGATTTCGCGGCAAAGTATCAGGCGGCAGCGCAATTTCCTGCCGCGGATGAAGATGGGATTTCGCCTTTCGATTACGATGTGATCGTCAATGCGCAGGATGCGTGTCCGCTTGAGGAGATGAAGATCGTCGCGCAACCACCCAAGAACAATACAACGGAAGTGTTGGCGACCTTCAAGAAATCCACCTGCATGGGCTCGGATGCCGACTATCAGAAGATGACGACGGTGCGCTTCGAGGTGATCGAAGAGGGTGGAAAGCCCGTCATCGACGATATCGTCACGAACGATGACAATGGTAATCCGAGCTCACTGAAAAACGTGATGCAGGATCTCGTAAAACAGCAGCAACAACAGCCTGCCGATCAGCAACAGCAGCCCACGGATCAGGCGAAGCCGGCCAATCCGCAATAATCGGGCGAACAGCATTACCGAGCCCGCGCGCAAAAACCTTGCCGATCGGTTGGTGTGCCGCTATTGCGACCCGTAAATGGCGCGGCTGGGTTCGCGTGCGGAGATTTGAGCACCATGGCAGGCACGAACAGCGAACGTCAACTTCTGGCCGAGGGGCCGGCCGTCATTCTGGTCGAGCCGCAGATGGGCGAGAATATCGGGATGGTGGCGCGCGCCATGGCGAATTTCGGCCTTGCCGAGCTGCGCCTCGTCAATCCGCGCGATGGCTGGCCCAACGAGAGGGCGCAGGCCACCGCCTCCAAGGCGGATCACATCATTGAAGCGACGAAGGTCTACGACACGCTGGAACAGGCGATATCGGATCTCAACTTCGTCTATGCGACGACCGCGCGGGAACGGGACGGCTACAAGCCGGTTCGCTCGCCAGTCGTTGCGGCCGAAACCCTTCGCGCGAAGTTCAAGGCGGGCGAGGGCACCGGTATTCTCTTCGGGCGCGAGCGCTGGGGCCTGACGAATGAGGAAGTGGCGCTGGCCGACGAAATCGTCACCTTTCCGGTCAACCCTGCCTTCGCTTCGCTCAACATCGCGCAAGCCGTGCTGCTGATGTCCTATGAGTGGATGAAATCGGGCATGGAGGATCTTGGTGCGGTGCCGTTCCAGGCGCTGGAACAGCGACCCTCGACGAAGGATCAGCTTTTCGGCCTTTTTGACCAGTTGGAGGAAGCGCTCGATGCGCGCAATTATTTCCATCCCGCCGGGAAAAAGCCGAAAATGGTCGACAATCTTCGCGCAGTCCTCTCGCGCCGGGCGTTTACCGAGCAGGAAATCAGCGTCCTTCGCGGGGTGATATCTTCCCTTGATCGCTTCACGCGGAAGTCTCCGCGCGGTAGCGGTTCGCATCCCCGGCCCGGCAAAACCTCCTCCAAGGCGCCCAAGGAAACCATCAGCGATGACAGCAGCGGCGAATGAGCTGAAACCGATCCTCGTCTTCGATTCAGGAATCGGCGGTTTGACCGTGCTACGGGAGGCGCGGGTGCTGATGCCGGAGCGCGGTTTCATCTATGTCGCTGACGATGCCGGCTTTCCTTATGGCGGCTGGGAAGAGCCGGCGCTGAAGCAACGCGTTGTCGATCTCTTTGCAAAGCTGCTTGCGCAATATGATCCGGAAGTCTGCATCATCGCCTGCAATACAGCCTTCACGCTTGTCGGGGCTGATTTGCGCGCGGCTTTTCCGCAGATGACCTTCATTGGCACGGTGCCGGCGATCAAGCCGGCTGCGGAGCGGACGCGTTCAGGCCTAGTTTCGGTGCTGGCGACGCCAGGCACGGTCAAACGAGCTTATACGCGCGATCTGATCCAGTCTTTCGCCACCCAATGCCATGTCCGGCTTGTCGGATCGGAAAATCTGGCGCGCCTTGCGGAGAGCTATATTCGCGGCGATGCGATTGCCGACGAGGCTGTCATGACGGAGATCGACCAGTGCTTCGTCGAGATGGATGGCCGCAAGACCGATATCGTCGTGCTCGCCTGCACACATTATCCGTTCATGGCCAATATTTTTCGTCGGCTGGCGCCGTGGCCGGTCGATTGGCTGGATCCCGCCGAGGCGATCGCGAGGCGCGCCCGCAGCCTGGTGCCACAAGCGGCCGATGCGGTCCATCCCGACAATTTCGACTTTGCGGTGTTCACGTCAGGTGCGCCGGATTTTCCCACCCGCCGGCTGATGCAGGGTTTTGGACTGAAGGCTTGATGATGACCGACAAGATTTCGTTGCGTAAACTCGAATTTGCCGACATGCCGGCCGCTGCGGCGGTCCACCGCGCGTCCTTCGACGAACGGCTGCCGACGCTTAGCGGCCTTCATACGCCCGAAGAGGATGTCGGTTTCTGGAGCGCCGTCGTCTACAAGGATTGCCAGATCTGGGGCGCAGAAGAGGGCGGCCGATTGGTGGGCGTCATCGCCTTTCTCGAGGATTGGATCGACCAGCTCTATGTTTTGCCCGAGGCCCAAGGGCGCGGCATCGGCGGCCGCCTGCTTGATGTGGCGAAATCCAGCTATCCGGTGCTCTCGCTCTGGACCTTCCAGAGAAATGCGCCGGCGCGCCGCTTTTACGAGAAGCACGGCTTCTTCGTGGTTGACGAGTCGGACGGGGCAGGCAATGAGGAAAAGGAACCGGATGTGCTCTACAAATGGGAAGCACGTCTGCACCGGATGTAATGCACGACCGGTATGAACGGCGGGATTAGCGGGAGTTCGATAGTTGATGTCTTTTGAGAATGCCGAGGCAAGCCATGCGCCTGCGTGAATGCTACAACTTCCATGATTTTCGCCTACTCGCGAAAAAGCGTCTTCCCAGCCCGATCTTCAACTATATCGACGGCGCAGCCGACGATGAGGTGACCCTGCGGCGAAACACATCGAGCTTCGAAAGCTGCGATCTCGTTCCCAACGTCCTGCGTGGGGTGAGTGAGATCGATATGTCTGTCACCGTCATGGGACAAAAGCTCGCGACGCCATTCTACTGCTCGCCGACGGCGCTGCAGCGGCTGTTTCACCATCAGGGCGAGAATGCAGTTGCCGCCGCTGCGGCTTCTCTCGGAACGATGTTCGGGGTCTCTTCGCTCGGCACCGTCAGTCTTGAGGAAATACGCAAGAAGTATCAGGGGCCGCAGGTCTATCAGTTCTATTTCCACAAGGATCGTGGGCTGAACCGGGCGATGATGGAGCGGGCGAAGGACGCCGGCATCAATGTGATGATGCTGACCGTAGACAGCATCACCGGCGGCAATCGCGAGCGCGATCTGCGTACCGGTTTCTCCATTCCGTTCAAGCTCAATCTCGCAGGCCTTACCCAGTTCGCCATCAAGCCTGCCTGGGCGCTGAACTATGTCACGCACGAGAAGTTCCGGCTGCCGCAGCTCGACGAGCATGTGGATATGAGCGGCGGCGCCATGTCGATCGGCAAGTATTTTACCGAGATGCTCGATCCGTCGATGAACTGGAACGACGTTGCCGAAATGGTGAAGCATTGGAACGGGCAGTTCTGCCTGAAGGGCATCATGTCGGTCGAGGACGCCAAGCGCGCCGTCGATATCGGCTGCACCGGCATCGTGCTCTCGAACCATGGTGGGCGACAGCTGGACGGTTCTCGCTCAGCATTCGATCAACTGGCCGAGATCGTCGACGCCGTCGGGCACCGCATCGATGTGATGATGGATGGCGGCATTCAGCGCGGCACGCATGTCCTGAAAGCCTTGTCGCTCGGCGCCAAGGCGGTCGGCCTCGGCCGCTTCTATCTTTATCCTCTGGCTGCCGCCGGTCAGGCGGGCGTGGAGCGCGCATTGCGGCATCTGCGTACCGAAGTCGAGCGCGACATGAAGCTGATGGGCTGCAGCTCCGTCAGCCAGCTGTCGCGGGCCAATCTGCGGTTCAGGTAGATCTCGCAATCGCCTGTGGGTTTTCTCAATCCACGGGCGCGAAGGTTGGAAATCTTTGCTAGAGCAGTTCCAGGAAAAGTGCGCAGCGGTTTTCCGTCCGGAATTGCGTTAAATGAATACGAGATAGAGCATTTTCGCGATTCGAAGAAAAGCGGAAGTGCTCTAGACGGAGGCTCGTCCTTTCAGAATGATGGGACGCAGCCGCATTTGATTCTTGATCATATAGGGGAAGTGCATTGCAGGTCGGCATCGACATGGGAACGGCGTCCGGCGGGACCAGCGCCCAGCTCGATATCGAGGAGCTGCTGGCGACGCGTCTCCTGGTCCAAGGCAATTCCGGCTCCGGAAAATCGCACCTTTTGCGGCGGTTGCTTGAGCAATCCGCGCAGTGGGTACAGCAGGTCATCATCGATCCCGAAGGCGATTTCGTCACGCTGGCCGACAAATTCGGTCATGTCGTCGTCGATGGCGAGCGCACGGAAGCTGAGCTTGCCGGTATCGCCAACCGCATCCGCCAGCATCGCGTCTCCTGCGTGCTGACGCTGGAGGGGCTCGATATTGAGCAGCAAATGCGCGCCGCCGCCGCCTTCCTCAACGGCATGTTCGATGCCGATCGCGAGTTCTGGTATCCGGTGCTTGTCGTGGTGGACGAGGCGCAGATGTTTGCACCCTCTGTCGGCGGCGACGTCTCGGAAGACGCGCGCAAGATGTCGCTCGGCGCGATGACCAATCTGATGTGCCGTGGTCGAAAGCGCGGCCTTGCCGGCGTCATCGCCACGCAGCGCCTGGCAAAGCTTGCCAAGAACGTGGCGGCAGAAGCGTCCAACTTCCTGATGGGCCGCACCTTCCTCGATATCGACATGGCCCGTGCCGCCGACCTTCTTGGCATGGATCGCCGGCAGGCGGAAATGTTCCGCGATCTGAAGCGCGGCAATTTCGTCGCACTTGGGCCGGCGCTTTCGCGTCGCCCGCTGCCGATCGCGATCGGCACGGTGGAAACCTCGGCGCGTTCTTCCAGCCCGAAGCTGATGCCTTTGCCGGATGCGCCGCAGGACGTGGAAGATCTGATCTTCACGCCGGATCCCGAAGAATTTACACGACCCGCCGTTCGCCGCGCCACGCCGGCGCCGCGTCCGACGACCGATATTCTGGCCGAGCTTTCCCGCTCGGTGCCAGCCGCAGGACCGGCACCTTCGGAGTCGAAGGTCAGCCAGCCGGAATTATCGAGCGAGGATCGTGAAGCCAGGGTCAGCGCTGTGCTCTCCGAGATCCTTGACGATCCGGCGTCAGGCTTCCGCACGGATTCGGTGCTCTATCAGGAGTTTCTCGTGCGGTTGCGCATGCGCCGCGTTCCCGGTTCGCCGATGAGCTTGTCGGAGTTCCGGCGCCGCGTGGCGATCACGCGGTCTGGCGCCGACGAAGAGATCATGGCAACCGAACAATGGGCGACGGCGCTCTCGCTTTCTTCCAGCGTCACCGATGATTTGCAGGGCGTTTTCCTGATGCTGGCCAAGGCCGCCATCAGCGGTGAGCCGTGCCCCTCGGACGCGCGCATCGCCCGTGCCTACGGCACCCATTCGGCCCGTCGCGCGCGGCGTCTTCTCAGCTATTTCGAGGAGCAGGGCAGCGTCGTCGTCCACACGGATTTCTCCGGCAAGCGTATCGTCGCCTTCCCGGATATGGGATGCCAGACCGCTCCGGGCGATGCCAATGCGCCTGATCTGGATGGCGGCGAGCAGGCAGCTGCGGAATAGCTGCCCTATTCTCGTTGAAGAGCGCTTGGCGCTGTTGACATTTTCATGACGACCGCTTAGAGACCGCCCAACGCCGGGCAGAAATGTCCGGTGTTTCATTTGACATGTCCCGTGGCTTCGTCCGTTCGCGAACGTGAGAAGCCTGTCAGAGCTCGAAAACGGAGTTCAGAGGAGGGCGTGTTTCCTTCGCGGTTCGGCAACGGGCCGCCACAACACTTTGAAAGGAAATGCGATGAGCAAGCGCGAATCGTCCAAGTACAAAATTGACCGCCGTATGGGCGAAAACATCTGGGGCCGTCCGAAGTCCCCGGTTAACCGCCGCGAATACGGCCCGGGCCAGCACGGCCAGCGCCGCAAGGGCAAGCTTTCGGACTTTGGTGTGCAGCTGCGCGCCAAGCAGAAGCTGAAGGGCTACTACGGCGACCTGCGCGAGAAGCAGTTCCGCGCCATCTTCGCTGAAGCTGACCGCCGCAAGGGCGATACCTCGGAAAACCTGATCGGCCTGCTCGAATCGCGCCTTGACGCGATCGTCTACCGCGCCAAGTTCGTTCCGACCGTCTTCGCTGCCCGTCAGTTCGTAAACCATGGTCACGTCACCGTTAACGGCGTTCGCGTCAACATCGGTTCGTACCGCTGCAAGGCTGGCGACGTTATCGAAGTTCGCGAAAAGTCCAAGCAGCTCGTAACCGTCCTCGAGTCGGTTGCCCTGGCTGAACGCGACGTTCCGGACTACGTCGAAGTCGACCACAACAAGATGGTTGCGACCTTCGCCCGCGTTCCGGCTCTCAGCGACGTACCGTACGCTGTCGTCATGGAACCGCATCTGGTCGTCGAATTCTATTCGCGTTAATAAGCGGATAACTTTCTTGATGAATGAAAAGCCGCTCGGTTCGAGCGGCTTTTTTGTCTTTGGAGCGCCTCATGACGGATTTGCAGGCTATTCTCGACGGCATTCATGCGGAGCTTTCGCCACGCATCGGCGAAGGCAAGGTTGCCGATTACATTCCCGAATTGGCGAAGGTCGATCCGAACCAGTTCGGCATGGCGATCGCAACGGTCAATGGTGATGTCTACAGCATCGGCGATGCTGCAATTCCTTTCTCCATTCAGAGTATTTCCAAGGTCTTCATGCTCACCCTTGCGCTCGGCAAGGTCGGGGAAAGCCTCTGGAAGCGGGTGGGGCGTGAGCCTTCCGGCACGGCCTTCAACTCGATCGTGCAGCTCGAGCGGGAAGAAGGCATTCCCCGCAATCCCTTCGTCAATGCCGGCGCGATTGCCGTCAGCGATGTCGTGCTGGCCGGGCACGAGCCGCGTGAAGCGATCGGCGAGCTCTTACGCTTTGTGCGTTATGTGGCCGACGACGAAACGATCAGCATCGACGACAGGGTTGCGCGCTCGGAGACGCAGACGGGCTATCGCAATTTTGCGCTTGCCAATTTCATGCGCGCCTACGGCAATATCCATCATCCGGTCGAGCATGTGCTCGGCGTCTATTTTCATCAATGTGCGCTGTCGATGAGCTGCCAGCAGCTTGCCAAGGCGGGGCTCTATCTCGCCGCGCGGGGCAGCAATCCGATCACCGGCCATTCAGTCGTTTCGCCAAAACGGGCGCGACGGATCAATGCGCTGATGCTGACCTGCGGCCATTATGACGGCTCCGGCGACTTTGCCTATCACGTCGGCCTACCGGGCAAGAGCGGCGTCGGTGGCGGCATCCTGGCGGTTGCTCCGGGCATCGGCTCGATCGCCGCCTGGTCGCCGGGGCTGAACAAGGTCGGCAATTCGCTGCTTGGGGCCGTGGCGCTTGAAATGCTGGCGGCACGCACGGGCTGGTCGGTGTTCGGCGATTGATACGGTGTCTTCTCGCGCTGCTTTCTGCTATCAGCGTGACGACCTGCAAGGAATGACGGAATGAATATCGCGACGACCGTGAAGGATGAAATCGATATCGAGGCTGAAGATGGCGGCTCTGCCGTTCATCCGATGTTTTCCGAAGCGCCGCGTTCGGTCTCCTTCAACAAGCTTCGCAAGCGGCTGCTGCGGCAGGTTCGCCAGGCTATGGAAGACTTCCAGATGCTGAAGGGGCAGAAGCGCTGGCTGATCGGTCTTTCCGGCGGCAAGGATTCCTATGGTTTGCTGGCGCTGCTGCTTGACCTGAAATGGCGCGGTCTGTTGCCCGTGGAACTGGTTGCCTGCAATCTCGACCAGGGCCAGCCGAATTTCCCGAAACATATTCTGCCCGAATATCTGACGAAGATCGGCGTCACGCATCGCATCGAGTATCGCGACACCTATTCCATCGTGAAGGAAAAGGTGCCCGAGGGTGCAACCTATTGCTCGCTCTGTTCGCGCCTGCGTCGCGGCAATCTCTATCGCATCGCCCGCGAGGAAGGTTGCGACGCGCTGGTGCTCGGCCATCATCGCGAAGACATTCTCGAAACCTTCTTCATGAACTTCTTCCATGGTGGACGGCTGGCTTCCATGCCGGCGAAACTTCTGAATGACGAGGGCGATCTGATGCTGCTGCGTCCGCTCGCCTATGCCGCCGAGGACGATCTCGCCAAATTTGCGACCGCCATGCAATTTCCGATCATTCCTTGCGATCTCTGCGGTTCGCAGGACGGTCTGCAGCGCAACGCCATGAAGGACATGCTTGCTGACATCGAGCGGCGCATGCCGGGTCGCAAGGATACGATGTTGCGCGCGCTGGCGCATGTGAACCCTTCACATCTGCTGGATCCGAAACTCTTCGATTTCGCCGGCCTGATGGCCGCAGGATCCTCTGCGGAGCCATCTGACGCCGGATAAGTGGTTTCGCCACACCACTGTCATCGAATCGGGCATAAGAGGAGGCCCTTCCAAAACAAAGGCTTCCGATGACTTTCTCCGATACAGATCTCGACTACCTGATGACAATCGTCGCCGAAGCGGCGGCGCAGGAAATCATGCCACGGTTCCGCAATCTGGGCGCCGATGACATATCGGAAAAGACCTCGGCTATCGATCTGGTGACCGAAGCCGATTTGCTGGCGGAAAAGCACATTACCGTAGCGTTGAAGGCGCATTTCCCGGGCGCCCTTATCGTTGGAGAAGAGGCTTACGAGACCAACAAGTCCGTGGTGTCGGCGCTCGCACATGCGGATCTCGCTTTTACGATCGACCCGGTCGACGGCACGTTCAATTTTGCGGCCGGGCTTCCCGTTTTCGGCACGATCGTCGCCGTGGTCGCTAAAGGCCAGACGATCGCAAGCGTCATCTATGATCCCGTTCTCGGCGATACGATAACCGCGATACGCGGGGCCGGTGCTTTTCTTCGCCGGCAGGCGGGGCAGGCGAGGCGACTTTCCGTTGCTCCGGCGGCACCTTTGAGCGCGATGACCGGGGCCATATCCTGGGGGCATATGAAGGAGCCTGACCGGTCCCGCATCGGTGGGAATCTGCGGAAGGCCCGCATGGCTTTCGCGCTGAATTGCTCTGCCTATGAATATTGGATGGTGGCGTCAGGCAAATGGCACTTTATCGGTCATTCCACGTTGATGCCCTGGGATCATCTTGCTGGGGTACTGGTGCACCAGGAGGCTGGCGGCTATACGGCAAAATTCGACGGCACACCCTACCGGCCCGGCGAAACGACCGGCGGCATAATCTCTGCGCCGGATGAACATAGCTGGCACATAATTCGCCGCGAAATCATCGGCGACTGACAGGAAAGGACCAATCATGACTTCGCTGGTTGACGTTACCACACTTGCCCATGTGTTGCGCCGCGCGGCGCAGACGGAGATCCTGCCACGTTTCCGCAGGCTCGGCAGTGACGACGTTCGCGCCAAGAGCGAAGCCACCGATCTGGTCACCGAGGCTGATGAGCGTGCCGAACGGATGGTGAAGGCCGAGGTTTCGCGACTTTGGCCGGAAGCCTTGTTCATCGGCGAGGAATCCGTCGCGGCCGACCCGGCGCTGCTCGACAAGCTGAAGGAAGCCGATCTTGCCATCATCGTCGACCCCGTCGACGGCACCTTCAACTTTGCTTCCGGCATTCCCGCTTTCGGTGTAATGGCTTCGGTCATCTCCAAGGGAGAGACGGTCGCCGGCATCATCTTCGATCCGATGGGTGACGACTGGGTGCTTGCCGAGCGCGGCGGCGGCGCATGGCTGCGCCGTCCCGACGGCGAAATGCTACGCCTGAAAACCACGCAGGCCGTGGCACTGGAGGACATGGTCGGCATGGCGTCGACAGGCTTCCTGCCGAAGGAGAAGCGGGCGGAGATCATGGGCAATCTCGCCAAGGTCCGCTACTCCACTAACTATCGATGCGCCGCGCATGAATATCGCACGCTTGCCGGCGGCCACGTTCACTATCTTATGTATAACAAGCTGATGCCCTGGGATCATCTGGCCGGTTCGCTGATCTCGCAGGAAGCTGGTGCCTATGTGCGCCGTTTCGACGGCACGCCCTATCTGCCGCATCATCTCGACGGCGGGTTGCTGATCGCGGTGGACAAGGGATCCTGGGAATTGCTGCGTCGCGAAGTCTTCACCGTGTGACGGACCTGCAACGCGGCTACTTGGAAACTGGAGCCGGGCGGGCTATCCTTGCCGCGTAGGCAAGCAGCCTGGTCGGCCCTTGCCAAAGGATGAGGCAGATGTCCGAAACGAGCCGCAAGCTTACCACCATTTTCTGCGCCGACGTGCAGGATTATTCGCGCCTCATGGGAAAGGACGAGGAGGGTACGCTTGCGACCCTCCGCCGCTATCGTGACGCCATGAAAAGGCTGATCGAGGTGCGTGGCGGTCGGGTCATCAATACCTGGGGTGACGGCGTTTTTGCAGAATTTCCAAGCGTTGTCGAAGCGGTGCGGGCGGCGATCGACGTTCAGAACGAGCTGGCCGGGTACAACGCCGCCATGGACGCCGAGAAGCAGATGCTTTTCCGTATCGGCCTCAATTTGGGCGACGTGATTGCCGATGGCAACGATCTCTATGGCGATGGCGTCAACATAGCTGCGCGACTGCAATCGCGCGCTGTTGCCGGCGGCATTGTCATTTCCAACACGGTTTACGATCAGGTCCGCAACAAGGTTGCGGTCGGCTTCGATTTTCTCGGCCAGCTGGATGTCAAGAATATCGACGGTGGCGTGCCGAGCTATGCGGTGCGGGTCGGCGGCGTGCAGGTTGCCGACACCACTTCGGACTATCGGGCCGCACCGGAACCCTACCGCGCGCCTGAGGCTTCTATCGGTGAGCCCGTGATACAAGATTGGCGGCGGAGCTTTGGCGTGCCGCTAGTCATCTGCATCGGTCTTGCCATGCTCAATGGGCTGAGCTGGCATGGAGAGTTCTGGGCCAAATGGCCAATCCTCGCCATTGCATGGGTGGCTGCGCTTCGCTTTGTTCGTAGCAATAAGCAGATCGATACGGCCATTGCCGCGCTTGCCGTTACCGGTGTCGGCATCGTCATGATCAATCTCTTCACATGGCATGGAACGCCATGGGCAATCCTGCCATTGCTCGGGCTCGGTATCGCAGCTGCGCTGCGCTGGGTAAGCCGCCCACGCAGCCGCGTCTAGGATTACACGTCCAATATTGGCGGCCCGTCGGACTAGACGTGACCCATGCCCGGCTCCAGCGCCGGCGTATCGCCGGGATGGGTGAAGAGCTTGCCCCGTTCGGCCCATAGCGTTGCCAGGATCGTTAGTGCACCGAATATGGTGAAACCGGCGATCATCGGCTGGGCGGTCCCATCGAACATCTGGCCGACGATGCCGCCCAGGAGAACGCCCACCGTGGTTGAGACCGAGCTGGTGATCGCAGCCGCCGTGCCCGCCAGGTGTCCCATCGGCTCCAGGCTGATGGCCATGAAGTTGGTGGTGATGACCGCAAACATCATCAGCATGACCGAGATCAGCACATAGATGAACGTGAAGCTCGGCTGGCCGAACATGCCTGCGACGTAGCCGATGGCGCCCAGAACGGTGAAGATGATCATCGCGGCATGCGATATGCGCCTCATGCCGAAGCTGCGGACGAAATAGCCGTTTGCGAACTGCGCGACGGCCGTGCCGGCTGCCGTTGCCGCAAAGGCGATCGGGAACGAATCTCCGAGGCCGTAGACTTCGCCGAATACCTGCTGCACCGAGACGATGTAAGAGCAGATCACGCCGGTATAGAGCGTAAGTCCGATCATGTAACCGCAGGTGATGCGGTTCGTCAGGACCGTCTTGAAGCCGGAAAGAACGGAAGCGACGGAGAGCGGCAGACGCTCTTCCTTCGGCAGCGTTTCCTTCATGCGGAAAAAGGCCACCAGAACGAGGCCGGCGCTGACGATGCCGAGCAGGATGAAGATCCACTGCCAATTGGAATAGGCAACAATCACCTGGCCGACGAAAGGCGCCACCATTGGCATGATCATGAAGACGATCATGACATAGGACATGACACGCGCCATTTCGCGGCCGCCGAAGCAATCGCGGACAATCGCCAGTGTCGTGATGCGCACGGCCGCGGCGCCGACGCCCTGTGCAAAGCGCATCGCGAGCAGTGCGAAAAGGCTGCCGCTCCAGGCCGCAGCAAAGAGGGTTACCGTATAGAAGGCCAGGCCACCGAGCAGGATGCGCCGCCGGCCATAGGTGTCCGACAGGCTGCCGAAGAAGAGCTGGCAAATGCCGAAGCCGAGGAAATAGACGCCGATGACGAGCTGGGTGTCATTGGGATTGGCGACATGGAGCGACTGGCCGATGTTCGGCAGTGCCGGCAACATGCTGTCTATGCCCATGGAGATGCTCGCCGTCATCAGGGCAATCGTGATGATGAACTCGACGATGCCGAGGCCGATGCGGTTGGCGCCAGTTGGCGCCGATGTTTTCTGTTCTTGAGGCGGGGTCATATGAGTTTGCCTATCAATGCAAAGCGAGGGACTGGTCAGCCGGCGGCGGCGCATTGTGCGGGCGGAACAGCTTTCCCTTTTCGGCGATCAGCACGAAGACGACGCCGATGAGGGAAACGGTGAAATAGCCGATGACCATCGGTGTTGCCGTGCCGTTGTAAAATTGCCCTATGCATGCGCCGATCGACGCGCCGCCAACCGTGCTCATGAAGCCGAGTACGGAGGATGCCGTGCCGGCGACGTGGCCGAGGGGTTCCATCGCGAGAGAGTTGAAATTGGAGCCGATCCAGCCGAACTGGAACATGGCCAGCGCGAAAAAGATCATGAACAGCGGGAATGGCATCGGTGACGGTCCGTAGAGCTGCACCAGCAGCCAACAGAAGGTGATGCCGACAAAGCCGAGCAGCGCCGTGTGCGACAGCCTTCGCATGCCGAACCTACCGACGAACTGGGAGTTGACGAAGGACGAGAGTGCCATGAAAGCCGCCACGCCGCCGAACGCCAGCGGTGTATAGGCGCCGAGGCCGTAGATATTGTTGTAGATCTGCTGCGCGGAATTGATGAAGCCGAACAGCGCGCCGAAAAGGAACGTGCTGGCGATGGTGTAACAGAGCGCAACGCGGTTCGTCAGAACGATCTTGAAGCCCGATGCGACGGACTTGATCGTCAGCGGACGCACGTTTTCCGGCTTCAGTGTCTCGGGAAGCCGGAAATACATCCATGCGCCCACGAGCATCGCCATGACGCCGATAAAGACGAAGATCATGTGCCAGGTGCTGACCAGCAGGATGATCTGGCCGCTTCCCGGCGCGATGACCGGAACGATCATGAACACCATCATGATCAGGGACATCACTTCGGCCATGAGGCGGCCGCCGAAGACGTCACGGACGATGGAAATGGTAATGACGCGGGTTGCTGCCGAGCCCAGGCCCTGGATAAAGCGAAGGGCGAGCAGACCGCCGAAGGACGGTATGAGCGCGATGCCGAAAGCGGAGACAACGTAGATTGCAAGGCCGATCAGCAGCGGCAAGCGACGGCCGAAACGATCCGACAGCGGACCGTAGATGAGCTGTGCACCACCGAAGCCGATCAGGTAGGCCGTCACCACGAACTGGCGATGATTTTCGTTCAGCACGCCAAGGCTGGAGCCGATCTGCTGAAGGGCAGGGAGCATGATGTCGATTGCAAGCGAATTGGTTGCCATCAGGAAGGCCGCAAGTGCGATAAACTCGCGCTTGCCCATGGGCAGTTGCCCATGGGACAGAGCCTGGGATGAAGTCGTCACGGTATTATTCCCATAAACATATCAAGGCGCTGCTCGGCAGCAGCGCCTGATCGATCGAACTGGACTATGGAAACCGGACGAAGAGCCCGGTGACCGGTCAGGCGGCGCCGCGAACGCTGATGCCGTTTTCCTGAAAATGCTGCTGCAACTCGCCTGCCTGGAACATCTCACGGACGATATCGCAACCGCCGATGAACTCGCCCTTCACATAGAGCTGCGGGATGGTCGGCCAATTGGAGTAGTCCTTGATGCCCTGGCGGATCTCGGCGTCGGCAAGGACGTTGATGCCCTTATAGTCCACACCGATATAATCAAGAATCTGCACGACCTGGCCCGAGAAACCACATTGCGGGAACTGGGGCGTGCCTTTCATGAAGAGAACGACGTCGTTGTTCTTTACTTCGTTGGCGATGAATTCCTGAATGCCGCTCATGTCCAGTTCCTTTCACATGCGGAGTCAAGGTCCGCAGCGTTAAAATCCGTTCTCTAAATAGCAAGCGACCGACGTGATTTCCAGCGGCAAAACGTCGTCGTCTTCTTTTTCATCGCATGAATGATTCCGGGTGGCGCTGTTAAGGAAGACGGCGAAAATGATTCATTGGCATTTTTTTCTGAACAGTGCGTTTTGAAAACGGCTCTTCAACTCGATAGGCGAACAACGCATATGGGGAAAACATAAGGGACGATTAAGATTAGGCTGCTACTTAATTTACATGCGGCCGGTTTGTTTGTTAGAGTTCGTCGATTGATGCGATTTGGCACGTATCGGTCCCTTATGAGCACGGCATTCGCATTTTTTGAGGGAGCGAACACCATGAGCCACCATCACTATTCTGACGGGCAGGTTGGTGAGGAACGGGAATTCTATAGTTCTGACGATACGAGCGAAGGCGAACGGGAATATTATGAGCATGTCCGTACGCCAAGAGCCTCGGTGCTGAACAGCACGGTAACCGTGAGCGCAATCGTGCTCATTCTGAGTGTCGTCTTCGGCTACCGAGCCTCGATCACCCCAACGCAGCAACCGGCCGTCGCGCCGATCGTACAGAAGATCATGACCGAACCGGCTTTGGACTCTTGTGCTGAGGTTTCTCCGTATCCACGCCGGGAATGCTAATATTCATATAGCTCAATATCGTCACCGCATGGTGATCCGGAGAGGGCGCAAGGCCGAGCTATGTCCGTTCGCGGGGCGAGGCACCTTGCCGCCGAGTACTTGATCTTATCTTTTTGTTTTTAGACGATTTGTCTTGTGTTGCCATGAAAAAGCCGGCAGCCCGTGGTCTTGGCTGACGTCCAGCATTCATCGATGTACTGGCGCACCCCGGGGACAGACTAAAATATGAACAGGATCAAGAAGAGGGTGGTTCTCCACTTCCCTGGCTTCGAGCCGTTGGATGCTGCCGCGCATCGGGCTCGTTACGAGCGTTCGGCTCGCCAGAGCGCGGCCGTATGGAACTTTTCCGCCTCTGTCGACGAATTGAAAAATTTCGGACGCGCGCCCTATTTCGACGTCGTTGCGGCGGCGGCGGATTGGCAGACGCAAAGCCGCGTCCATATCGTCGATCACAATGATTTGGTTGCCGCGCTGAACGGCCGGCCATTCTTCATACGATTGCTGAACGGCTATCTTGCGGCGGCGAGGGTCGCCCTTAGCGGCGGCATGGTCGGCTATTTTCGCCATGCGTGGCGTTTCGGCCTGTTCTTTATTTTTCCGTTTCTGCTGATGCTTTGCGGGTTGGCGATTAGCCTCTCCATCGCCTTTGCACCATTCCTGTTCGGCTTGCCATCCTGGAGCCATATCGGCAGCATTGCCTTGGCGGTTGCGTTCTTCGTCTACGTTTTCCTGCCGCAGGCGGAGAAGCTGCATACGCTGCACCTGTTCTCCGACTGGGAGATGGCGGTGGCAATGGCTGGATTGAACAGGCTCGCTGCCGAGCAATGGCTGGAGGCGAGCGCGCTTAGTGTGCGGCAGGCGTTGGAAGAACCCGACGTCGACGAATTCGTCATCTCCTCGCACAGCATGGGCTCATCCGTTGCGACGCACGTGATCGGTCTGCTGTTGGAGCGGGAGCCGGGACTGCTGCAGGGCAAACAAGTGGTGTTCATGACGCTTGGCAGCGCCATCCTGCAATGCGCCCTCATGCGTCCGGCCTCGGTGCTGCGCGCACGCGTCGGATTGATCGCGCGCTGCAGGGAGATCTTCTGGCTCGACATTCACTGTCTGACCGATGCGATCCATTTCTACAAAGCGAAGGTTGCCGCCGTTTGCGGGCATCCGGATGCCGAGCAGGCGTCGATCCTTTTCGTGCGTTTCAAGCAGATGCTGACAGCGCAACACTATGCCAAGATCAAGCGCGATTTTCTGCGGGTTCACCGGCAATATGTGCTCGGCCCGGATGTGAAAGCGTTCTTCGATTTCACGTTGATGACGGCCGGCCCGCTGCCGACCTCGCATTTCGCTGAGTTTTCCCTGAAGAAAATGCCGGAGCTGACATTCAACTCCGGCGACGAGGCGCAGGCGCTCTCAATCGGGCGCTGAGGTCTGTAGCGCAAGGGCGTGCAGCACCCCGCCCATATTGCCCTTTAGGGCATCATAGACCATCTGGTGCTGCTGCACGCGGCTCTTGCCGCGGAAGGCTTCCGCGACAACTTCTGCAGCATAGTGATCGCCATCCCCGGCCAGGTCGCGAATCGTTACCTTGGCGCCGGGAATGCCGGCCTTAATCATGTCTTCGATATCGCCGGGGTTCATGGGCATAAGTGGTACCTCGATCTATTCAGCGGCAGCGAGGGCGCTGCCATCCATGAAGGCAGGAAACCACGATTCATGCGCTTCGCGCAACTGTTCAACCGGAAGTGACAACAGGCCATCGACAACCAGTGCGTCGCCACCGACCGTGCCGAGACGACGGAAGGGCACGCCGGCGCTTTCTGCATTGATGCAGACGAAATCGGCGACATCGGCCGGAACCGTGATGATGTAGCGCGCCTGATCTTCGCCGAACAGTGCCGCATGCGGCTGCGTCCGGCCTTCGCTGAGATCGATGCGCAGGCCCTTATGCGAGGCCATCGCCATTTCGGCAAGGGCGAGTGCCAGACCACCGGAGGAAATGTCGTGGCAAGCCGTGACCTGGCCGTTGCGAATTGCGGAGCGCACGAAATCACCGTTGCGGCGCTCGGCGAAGAGATCGACTTCCGGCGCGGGGCCATCGGTCGAGCCGATGATATCGCGCAGATAGATAGATGAGCCGAGATGGCTGCCGTCGAGACCGATCATGACGACGTGATCGCCTTCCGACGCGGAACCGATGCGAGCCATCGTCTTCCAGTCCGGCAGCAGGCCGACGCCGGCAATCGTCGGAGTCGGCAGAATCGCGACGCCGTTGGTTTCGTTGTAAAGCGAGACGTTGCCGGAGACGATCGGGAAATCGAGCGCCCGGCATGCTTCGCCGATACCCTTAATGGCGCCGACGAACTGGCCCATGATCTCCGGCTTTTCGGGATTGCCGAAATTCAGGTTGTCGGTGGCAGCCAGCGGCTCGGCGCCGGTTGCCGTGATGTTGCGCCAGCACTCCGCCACCGCCTGCTTGCCGCCTTCAAAAGGATCCGCTTCGACATAGCGCGGCGTGACGTCGGAGGAGAAGGCCAGAGCCTTGCTCGGATGGCCTTCGACACGCACGACGCCGGCATCGCCGCCGGGAAGCTGCAGCGAATTGCCCTGGATCAGCGTGTCGTACTGCTCGTAGACCCAGCGGCGGCTGGACTGATTGGCGGAACCAACGAGCTTCAGCAGCGCCTGGCCGTAATCTTCCGGAGCTGCCACGAGGTCAGCGGGCAGGGCGGCGCGCTTGTCGGATTCCCGCCATGGGCGGTCATATTCCGGAGCCTGGTCGCCGAGATCCTTGATCGGCAGGTTGGCGACTTCTTCGCCCTGATGGATGACGCGGAAGCGCAGATCGTCCGTCGTCTTGCCGACGATCGCGAAATCCAGTCCCCACTTGACGAAGATCGCCTTGGCGATAGCTTCCTTTTCCGGCTGCAGCACCATGAGCATGCGCTCCTGGCTTTCCGACAGCATCATTTCGTAGGCCGTCATCCGCTCTTCGCGCACCGGCACTTTGTCGAGCTCGAGCTCGATGCCGAGGTCGCCCTTGGCGCCCATTTCGACGGCCGAGCAGGTGAGGCCGGCCGCACCCATGTCCTGAATGGCGATGACGGCGCCGGTCTGCATCAATTCCAGGCAGGCTTCCAGCAGGCATTTTTCGGTGAAGGGGTCGCCGACCTGAACGGTCGGACGCTTTTCCTCAATCGATTCGTCGAACTCTGCCGACGCCATGGTCGCACCACCGACACCGTCGCGGCCGGTCTTGGCGCCGAGATAGACGACGGGGAGGCCGACGCCCTTGGCTTCGGACAGGAAGATGGCGTTGGACTTGGCAAGGCCGGCCGCAAAAGCGTTGACCAGGATGTTGCCGTTGTAGCGCGCATCGAATTCGACTTCGCCGCCAACAGTCGGAACGCCGAAGGAATTGCCATAGCCGCCGACACCGGCGACAACGCCGGAGACGAGGTGGCGCGTTTTCGGATGGTCGGGCTCGCCGAAGCGCAGTGCGTTCATGGCAGCGACAGGGCGAGCGCCCATGGTGAAGACGTCGCGCAGAATGCCGCCGACGCCGGTCGCAGCGCCCTGGTAGGGCTCGATATAGGACGGGTGGTTGTGGCTTTCCATCTTGAAGACGACGCAGTCGCCGTCATCGATGTCGACGACGCCGGCGTTCTCGCCCGGGCCCTGGATAACGCGCGGACCTTTCGTCGGCAGCGTGCGGAGCCACTTTTTCGAGGATTTGTACGAGCAGTGCTCGTTCCACATCGCCGAGAAGATGCCAAGTTCGGTGAAGGAAGGTTCGCGGCCGATCAGATCCAGAATGCGCTGATACTCATCCGGCTTCAGGCCGTGGGCGGCAATCAGTTCGGGGGTGATCTGGATCGTATTGGAAATGGTCATGGGCGCTCGAGTGTCCTTGCCTGTAAAGGGTTTGAAGGCCGGTCAGGGGATCGGGGTCTCTTTAGCGCAAGTCTCTCCGTCGTGCGACAGGAAAATCACCGGCGTTCACAGGACGCCGGCACTTGTCATCGCCGAATGAAGGGTGCGGCCATTCGCGGCCGCTTCCATCAATCAGAATTTGTAGCCGACCATGAGGCCGACGCGCGTCATGCCGCCGTTCGGGCCGTCGCAAAGATTGGCGTGCGACGAATGCGCGATCTGCGCCATCACGTTCCAGTGGTTGTCGAAATTGTATCCGAGGCCGGCATATTCGTGGAAAAGCAGCCGACAGCCAAGCATCGGGCCATGATCCTGCCAATCGTCGAGATTGCCGGTATGCACCGCCCCACCGAAGCCGAGTTCCGTGAAGATACCGTTGCTGTGGGTGAGTGTCCACGAGAGGCCGCTATAGACCTGGGTCGCCGATCCCGCAGTGCCGATCGATGTCCCCAAGTGGATGCGCGGATGCATCAGCTGGTCTTTCCAATCGGCGGTCGGGTTGTAACCGAACGGATTGAAAAGCACCTGGACGTCCGGAAAAACGCCCTTTTCGTGATCGTATCCTGTCTGGATCGAGCCGCTTGCGCCGAAACGCAATTCGTCGAAGACCTTCGGGCCAGCGGCGACCGCTACCTGATCTGCCGCGGTTGCTGTGAACGCACCTGTGACGAATACCGTGCTGATTGCTAGAAAACTCGCGACTAAACGCTTACGCGAACTGCATGCTGAAACGCTGTCAATAGCCATGCACTCCCCCTGAATGGCGGGCGAATCCCGCAATATTCATAGAATGGTAGGGAGCTAGGAGTCGAGACGGCTGAACTCGGATTCGGCAAGATCTCTGTCGATAAACTAAAAGTCTTGCTTAAATGTGACTATCGTAACCCGATGAGCCATTTTCCAGCAACCGGCGTAAAGTCATGAAGCCGGCCTCGACATCTTCACGTTGCCGTGGCGAGGAAAAGGCGACGCGAACGCGGTGATAGACTTTCTCCATCCGGGCGGCCTTGAACTCGTCCTCGTCATCAATGAGCACGCCGTCGGCAATAGCAGCATTCTTGAAGGTGCCAGAAAGCCAAGGCTCAGGCAGCTTCAGCCAAAGGAATGGCAGGTGTGGATGCGAATTGAATTCGAAGCCAGCCAATGCCTCCCGTGCGATCCGCTCGCGTGCCTTGATTTCCTCGATCGACTTGCGGCGTAATTCGAGTGCGTGACCTTCCAGCACGAGACGCGCGCAGGTTTCCGCCAGAATGAAAGGTAGACCGCCAGTGGTCATCTTATGGGTGACCTTGATGCGCTGCGCGAAATGCGGCGGGCAGGCGACCCAGCCGCCGCGCACGCCGGCCGTTACCGCTTTCGCCAGGCTGCTGACAACAAAGGTTCGCTCCGGTGCGATGGTGGCCATTAGCGGGTTCTGGTCGCCGGTCATGCCGCCATAGAGATCGTCCTCAATCAGCCAGACGCTGTGGCGGCGGGCAATGGCAGCGATTGCGCGCCGCCTCGCCTCGGGCATCGTCACCAGCGTGGGATTGTGGCCCGTCGGCATCAGGAACGCGAGGCGGGGGTGCTGCTGTTGGCACAGTCGCTCGAAATCGTCCGGGATCATGCCGTGCTCGTCGGAATCGACCAATATCGAGCGGCGACCGAGAAGGCGCGTTGCGCGGCTGATCTGCGTATAGGTGAGATTCTCAAAGACGATCTTGTCGCCCGGCGACGTCACGGCCGAAATCACGGCGATGGCTCCAGCATGGGCGCCCAGCGTCGGCACGACCGTTTCGATTGCTGGCTTCCAGCCATTGCGAGCAAGCCAGATCTGCCCCGCATCGAACCAGCTTCCGGGAAAGTTCCGCGAATAGGATGAGATCTCCGAGCGATGATCCAAGCTGATGTCGGCAAACAGCTTTCCGATAATCTCGCCCTGGCCGATATCGGGAGCGGCCGTCGTGTCGAAGCGTATCTTGGCATCGGGCGTGTTTAGGCCGCGTGTGCCGGCCAGCGCCTGCGTGATCGGATCCACTTGCTCTATCTGCTTGCCGTTCGAGCGCTCAAGCACATAGGTGCCGCGACCGACTTCGCCGGCGACGAGGCCGCGCTCATGCACCAGCGCGTAGGCGCGGCTCACCGTACCGATCGTTACGCCGATGTCATAGGCAAGATTGCGCTGTGGCGGCAGCTTGGTGCCGGGAGGCAGGACACCATGCGTGATCGCGTTTTCGATGCTGTCGGCAACGCGGATATAGACCGGTCCGTTGCCACTGGAAATGTCAGGGAGCCAATTTGTCATAATGACAATTTCCTAGATTGTCTCGAAACGGGAGTCAATACTATGAGTCAATTGCGCCGTTTGGCTAGGCGCACGAACATTGATTCAACCCTATAGGCCTTGATATGAGTACAATTGATACAATTTGCGCAGCGAATGCGGAGAGTGGAGCGACACGGCCAAAGTCGCACCCCATGCGCCGGCTTTGGGTAGCCCTTCTTCTGTGGATGCAGAAGCGGGAGGGCCGCTGGGTTCTGCGGGAGCTGACCGATGATCAACTGCGGGACATCGGTCTCACGCGCCGCGAAGCGAATACCGAAGCCAACAAATCGTTCTTCTGGGATTGATCGGTCGTCGCGGAATGTCCGCTCTCATCGGAGCTGGGCCGTTATCAAAGCAGGCCCAGCGCTGAGAGCACATAGTCGGCGCGCGCGTCGACGCTGATCTTCGGCAAAATATGCAGCCCGTAGCCGAGCTTGGGATAGTCTGCGCACAGCCGGTCATACTCGGCAATGCCGGCGGATAGATCGTGCCTACGCTCATGGTCACCGACATATATTTCCGGCCAGGGCGGCGTGAGGAAGACATGGCTGTTATAGCGATGCTTCTGGCTATAGGAGGCCAGCGCCGGTTCGCCGGTGATGTGCTGAAGCGCCGACGCAGCATCGATCAATCCTCTGTCGAAGAAAACGATACCGGCGCGCTTGGTTGCCGCGTCGCGATCGGAGAGTGACATATCGATTGCCCGGCGCAGGAAGGCGGTCAAATCCTCCCAGGGCAGCGCCGATCCGCCGCTCTCCAGTTCTTGCGTGACGATGCGTCGGCCCGGTTCTTCGACGACATGGTGTCCGCGAAGCCGGAGCGCTTCGAGCAGGGTCGATTTGCCCCCACCCGAGCAGCCTGAAAGAATGACAAATCTATCCATGACAATGATCCCTGAAGTTGAGGGCCGTCATGCGTCGGCTGCGGTGTCGCAGAATGCGAGAAGAGTTCAGGCCGATGGCCTTAGGTGCAGTTTTTCGAACCCGCAGCCCAACGATTGACGTCGCCCGTGATACGGCCGCCGGAAGCGCCACCCATCATCGGACCGAAGGCCTGCAATTGGGCCGGATTGCCTTCCGCCTGGACAACGAGCGACGGCCGGCCGGTCGGATGCTTCTTGTCGACTACGAGAATGCGCGGGCGACCGGTAAAGGAATTGAGTTCCGGAGAAAGCTGGTAACCCGCAAAGGCCGGGTCCGACGATTTGAACCAGCAGGCGCTGGCATTGAGCATGACGCGTTCCATCGTCGACAGTGCGCTGCGATCGGTCGCGACGATGCTGGGAGTGCGCGGACCGGCGCAAGAGGTGACGAGAAGCCCAAGCATCGCGATGGCAGCGGCGGAGTAAAGTCCTGTCGGGAGGCGAGGGCGCATCAATTTCTTTCCAGTGAAGCGGTTAGGTCTGGCTCTGCCATAGTCACCAACTGACCATTCGTCGGCGCTCTGCTGTTTTGCGCAAAGACGCCGTTTTTATGATGTTGACGCCCGGCTCGGCGATTTATCAGGCGGCGATGACGCCGAGTGCGGAGGCGAACAGGCCGCGGCCGTCATTGCCACCATGTGCCGCTTCGATCAGGTTTTCCGGATGCGGCATCATGCCGAGGACATTGCCCTTGGCGTTGATGACGCCGGCAATATCATTGACAGAGCCGTTGGGATTGGTGCCTTCGGCATAGCGGAAGACCACCTGGCCGTTGTCTTCGATCGCCTTCAGCGTGTCGGCATCGGCGAAATAGTTGCCGTCATGATGCGCGACCGGGCTGCGGATGACCTGACCCTTGGCATAGGCGCTGGTGAATTCCGTATCGGCGTTCACCACTTCTAGCTTCACTTCGCGGCAGACGAATTTCAGCGAGGCGTTGCGCATCAGCGCGCCGGGCAGCATGCCG
Organism: Rhizobium sp. BR 314; assembly: GCF_047445805.1. NCBI lineage: Bacteria > Pseudomonadati > Pseudomonadota > Alphaproteobacteria > Hyphomicrobiales > Rhizobiaceae > Rhizobium > Rhizobium sp. BR 314. The sequence continues at coordinate 55,339 of NZ_JARWLA010000033.1, forward strand.
GCTTCCAGCAGGATCTGGAAACCGTTGCAGACGCCGAGAACCTTGACGCCCTTGTCGGCCTTGTCCTTGATCGCCTGCATGATCGGCATGCGCGCTGCGATCGCGCCGCAGCGAAGGTAATCGCCGTAAGAGAAGCCGCCGGGAATAACGATCAGGTCAACATCCGGGATCTCGGTTTCGGTCTGCCAGACGGTCACGGGCGCATGGCCGGAAATCTTGGTCAGAGCCGCAATCATGTCGCGATCGCGATTGAGGCCGGGGAGTTGGACGACTGCTGATTTCATGATGCTGGTCCCGCAAGAGGCGAAAGATACTGGCTTGGAACGTGATCGGTGAGCCATACTCCATTGTCGCTGACAAAGAAAGAATGACCTTCCGCATGCATGCGCGCCGCGTTGATTTCGAGGATGATGTAGTCACCCTTGCGTCTCGTCGCGACGATTTTGGCCGTTTCTATATCCGGAGACAGGTGAACATGATGGCGCTGCATCTTATTCAGTCCTGAACTTTGGATTGCCGACCAGCTTTCGAGCGATGTTCCGTGAAACAGCTTCGACGGTGGCGTCGCCGAATTCAGCGCCAGATCCACCGTGACACTGTGGCCCTGCGCTGCGCGGATACGATCACCCAGCAGCGTGAAGCGCTTCTTCGGATTGGACTCGATCACTTCGAGGATATCGGCTTCGGTGACATCGAAGCGGTCAAGAACCGCCTTTTTCAAATCGTCAAAAGGCACCCACCCTTCAGAGTCCAGAGCCAGGCCAGCCTCATGCGGTGCATGCCTTAGCGCGTAGCTCATGAACTTCGAAATTTCGGTCCGGAGTTTGGTGGCTGCCATCAACGATATCAGTCGATCGAAATGGCGAAGTTCTCGATCACCGTATTGGCGAGGAGCTTTTCGCACATGGCTTTCAGCTCGGCTTCGGCCTTGCTCTTGTCGGTGCCTTCAAACTCAAGGTCGAAGACTTTACCCTGGCGAACCTGATGGACGCCGTCAAAGCCAAGTGCGCCGAGTGCGCCTTCGATTGCCTTGCCCTGAGGATCGAGAACGCCGTTTTTCAGCGTGACGGTTACACGAGCCTTGATCACGATTGTCCTTCCTGAACTTACTTGACGAGAACCGGGCCCGTGCCGCGCACGGGTTCGTTTTCATTGATGATGCCGAGGCGGCGAGCGACTTCGGAATAGGCTTCGAGCAGACCGCCCATATCGCGACGGAATCGATCCTTGTCCATCTTCTCATGAGTTGCGATATCCCAGAGACGGCAGCTGTCCGGCGAGATTTCGTCGGCGAGGATGATACGCATCATGTCGCCTTCGAAGAGACGGCCGCATTCGATCTTGAAATCGACGAGCTGGATGCCGACGCCGAGGAAAAGGCCGGTCATGAAGTCGTTGACGCGGATGGCGAGCGCCATGATGTCATCGAGCTCCGCCGGGTTGGCCCAGCCGAAAGCCGTGATGTGCTCTTCGGAGACCATCGGGTCTTCGAGGGCATCGGACTTGTAATAGAATTCGATGATCGAGCGCGGCAGCACCACGCCTTCCTCGATGCCGAGGCGCTTGGAGAGCGAGCCAGCGGCAACGTTGCGAACGACGATCTCGAGCGGAATCATCTCCACTTCCCTGATCAACTGCTCGCGCATGTTGAGGCGACGGATGAAATGGGTGGGGATGCCAATCTTGTTCAGATGGCTGAAGATATATTCGCAGATGCGATTGTTCAGAACACCCTTGCCATCGATGACTTCGTGCTTCTTCTTGTTGAAGGCAGTAGCGTCGTCCTTGAAGAACTGGATCAGCGTGCCCGGCTCAGGTCCTTCATAAAGAATCTTGGCCTTGCCTTCGTAGATACGGCGGCGACGGTTCATTGGTATTGTTCTCTGTCTTTGGCGCTCATGGGACAGCGCAAGTGGATCGTGTGTGGGCGTCCCCATAACGGATAAGAAGCGAATTCACAATCCGCCTGCGCCTCCTTCCTCGGAATTCCGGCCCGGGCGGGGTGCCAAGGCTCTGAATCGAGATCCTGTCACACCCTGTTTTACAGGCTTTTATCTGACGATGGAATGAAGGCGGTCTATACTTCACAGGCTAGTGAGCCCGGCCCTCTCCATCCCATTGTTATTTCCGGGCCATCATGGCTTCAATTGGCTCAGGAACTTGGCGAAGACCATGGTACCTTCGGGCCAGGGGCCGTGACCGGATTCGCTGTTGATATGGCCGGACTCGCCGGCGTCGATCAGCTGCGAGCCCCAGCTGTTGGCAACATCGTCTGCATGCTCATAGCTGCCGAAAGGGTCGTTGCGGCTCGCGATCGTGATCGACGGGAACGGCAGCGGCTCACGCGGGTAGGGGCCAAACGTCATGAGATGCTTCGGCCGGATGCCCGGATTGGCAACATCAGGCGGCGCCACGAGGAAGGCGCCTGCGACCTTGTTGCGGAAATGCGGGATCGCATGGATCACCGACGGCACGCCGAGCGAATGTGCCACGAGCACAACAGGCTTATCCGAGGCGTTCACCTCTTCGGCGATACGGGCTACCCAATCGTCGCGCACGGGCTTCGACCATTCGGCCTGTTCCACGCGCCGCGCAGTGGAGAGCTTCTGCTCCCATCGCGTCTGCCAGTGGTCGGGGCCGGAGTTCGTATAGCCGGGAATGATGAGGATGTTTGCGTCGGAAGCTTTCATGATAGCGCCGATGTGGAAAAGGTGGCCCCAAGTGTCAAGGGAAAAAGGCGACAATTGCGGCGAAATTTGCTAGGATTGCTCTTGCCGGTAGCGAATGACGATGTCGGCGAGCAATTTGCCGCCATCTTTCACCGCAGCCGAGCGCCACGGTTGAGGAGGAGAGCATTATGACGGCCTTTCATGTCATGGCCGGAGCGGACCATACATTTTCCCGTCCCGCCATCCGCAAGATAGGTATTGCAGACCTTGTCGACGCCCTGAAATTGGGGCTCGACGATTTCAGCGAGAAGCCTTCGCATTATGTCTTCCTGTGCCTGATGTATCCGATTGCAGGCATTGCGCTTGCAATCTGGAGCACAGACCAGAACCTGTTGCCGCTGCTATTCCCGCTGATGTCAGGCTTTGCCCTGCTCGGCCCTATAGCGGCAATCGGTCTCTACGAGATCAGCCGGCGCCGGGAAAAGGGGATGGACACATCCTGGAGTCATGCATTCGAGGTTCGCCATTCGCCGGCCTTGCCGTCGATCATCGTTGCGGGCCTGATGCTGTTCGGCCTTTTCATCGTCTGGCTTATCGTGGCGCAGAACATTTACTTCATCTTCTTCGGCGACGGCGTGCCGCCGACGCTTTCATCCTTCGTGTCGAAAATTCTGACGACACGGGAAGGCATGGCGATGATGTTCTGGGGTAATCTGGCAGGTTTCCTCTTCGCGCTCGTCGTGCTCGCGACCACGGTCGTGACGTTTCCGCTGCTATTGGACCGTGACGTCGGTGTCGTTGCGGCGATCGACGCCAGCATCAGGGCGACGCTGATCAATCCGGTTCCGGTCGCGGTCTGGGGCCTGATGGTGGCAGCACTGCTCGCTGTCGGCACGATCCCGATCTTTGCCGGTCTTGCGGTCATCATGCCCATCCTCGGCCACGCGTCCTGGCATCTCTACCGCAAGCTGGTCGTAGCTCAGGAATAGGCCTTCAAGCTTTCAGCGGTTTTCAGCCATCGTTGGAACCGCAACGGGATTTCTACGTTGATCCGCATCATCATGGAGATGCGGATCATGCCTTCGCTCACGCATATTTTCACCCGTTTCGCGATGACGGTCTCGGATTGGACCGGCAAGCCGGCCATCTTCGTGCTGGCGCTGCTCTGCGTCATTGTGTGGGGCACGACAGGGCCGATCTTCGATTATTCGGACACCTGGCAGCTGGTCATCAATACCAGCACGACGATCGTCACCTTTCTGATGGTTTTTCTGCTGCAGAGCGCGCAGACGCGCGACACGCGGGCCATTCAGGCGAAACTCAACGAGTTGATCCTGACCAGCGGGGCAGAGAATCGCTTCGTTGGGATCGAAAATCTCGATGAAGAGGATCTGAAGCACCTCGATAGGCTCGTCGAGAAGGCAGCAAAGCGGCACCAGGAACGACACAAAGGCAAGGCCGGCGAAAGCGTCGAGCTCGATGCCGTGATCGTTGCCAAGCCCGCGAACAAAAGGAAAAGGCGGCGCGTCAACCGCACCGCCTCACCGTCAAATCAGACCAATCATACCAAGACTTAGCCGAAGACCCGCTTGAAGATCGTGTCGACATGCTTGGTGTGATAGCCGAGGTCGAACTTTTCGCGGATATCCTCTTCGGACAACGCGGCACGCACTTCCTGGTCGGCCAGAAGCTCCTCGAGGAAGTCCTTGCCCTGTTCCCAGACCTTCATCGCGTTGCGCTGCACAAGGCGGTAGGAATCCTCGCGGGAGACGCCGGCCTGGGTGAGTGCCAGCAGGACGCGCTGCGAATGAACAAGTCCGCGGAACTTGTTCATATTCTTCATCATATTGTCCGGGTAGACGAGAAGCTTGTCGATGACGCTCGTTATGCGGGCCAGCGCGAAGTCCAGCGTAACCGTCGCATCCGGGCCGATCATGCGTTCGACCGAGGAGTGCGAGATATCGCGTTCGTGCCAGAGTGCGACGTTTTCCATAGCCGGCATCGCGTAGGAACGGACCATGCGGGCGAGACCGGTGAGGTTTTCCGTCAGCACCGGGTTACGCTTGTGCGGCATGGCCGACGAGCCTTTCTGGCCCGGCGAGAAATATTCCTCGGCCTCCAGGACTTCGGTGCGCTGCAGGTGGCGGATTTCGGTGGAAAGGCGCTCGATCGAGGAAGCGACGACGCCGAGGGTGGCGAAGAACATGGCATGGCGATCGCGCGGGATGACCTGTGTGGAGACCGGCTCCGGCTTCAGGCCAAGGGCAGCAGCGACATGTTCTTCAACGCGCGGGTCGATATTGGCGAAAGTGCCGACGGCACCCGAGATAGCGCAGGTGGCGACTTCTTCGCGTGCTGCGATCAGGCGCTGCTTGCAGCGCTCGAATTCGGCATAGGCAAGCGCCAGCTTGACGCCGAAGGTGGTTGGCTCGGCGTGAATGCCGTGCGAGCGGCCGATGGTGACGGTGTCCTTGTGTTCGAAGGCGCGGCGCTTCAGGGCTTCAAGTAGCTTGTCGATATCGGCAAGCAGCAGGTCGCTAGCGCGTACGAGCTGAACGTTGAAGCAGGTGTCGAGCACGTCGGAGGAGGTCATGCCCTGATGCACGAAGCGGGCGTCCGGGCCAACGATTTCGGCCAGATGCGTCAGGAAGGCGATGACATCATGCTTGGTAACGGCTTCGATCTCATCGATACGGGCGACGTCGAAGGTCGCCTTGCCACCCTTTTCCCAGATGGTGTCGGCTGCGGACTTCGGGATGACACCGAGGGCGGCCAGTGCATCGCAGGCATGGGCCTCGATCTCGAACCAGATGCGAAACTTGGTTTCGGGCGACCAGATGGCGACCATTTCCGGTCGGGAGTAGCGCGGGATCATTGGCTCAGAGCTTTCTTGGCTAACGGGAAAGGAGAACTTGCGCCCCCATAACAAAGACGGGCGGCATTCACAATGTTTGGCGGATCAATCTTTGATCCTCAACGCCTATGTCGCACAAGATAGGCCGATGCAGCGATCAGGCAAAGCAAACCGAGGGGCAAAAACAGCGTAGAGCCGAGAACGGCGAACTGATAAACGGCGCTGGCGCTGGTGAACAGGAATTGGAATATCCAGATGAGCGAGCCGAACGGTGCATGCCAGCGTGCGTAGAACCAGCGATAGTCCATGGCAAAGAGGAATGCCGTCATGGCTAGGGTGCCGATGGATAGCGCCAGGAAGAAGGCTGCGAAGCGCGCGGTTGGCGGACGATGGCTTGCGTAGCGTTTGGCGATCGGCACGACGATCGGCCAGGTGAGGAGACCGCCAAAGAAGTAGATGAGGGTCAGCGCGGTCAAGTGGCTCGTGAGCAGGCCGTTGCGTAGATAAAGCGCGGCAAGAGCCGAGGCGGTCATTGCCAGCCCCCAGCAGGCTGCGTCGCGCAGATATCCAAGGCAATAGGAAACGGCAGTCCGGGTCCGGTCCGCCGCCTCGATAATTCTGGCTGGATTACTTGGATCCAACGCGACCTCTTTCCGCCGCAGCTCTGAGGTCGCCGATCGTCTGTTTGTAGGCATCGACCGATTCGCCCTTGAAGATTGCTGAACCGGCAACCAGAACGTTGGCGCCTGCCGCGATGATGAGCTCGGCCGTGTCGGTGGAAACGCCGCCGTCGACTTCCAGTTCGATTGGTCTGTCACCGATCAGGGACTTGGCGTTGCGGATCTTGTCGGCCATGGCCGGGATAAATTTCTGGCCGCCGAAGCCCGGGTTGACCGACATGATCAGGATCAGGTCGATATCGTCGAGCACGTTTTCCAAGATCGATAGCGGCGTGGCCGGATTAAGGGTGACGCCGACCTTCTTGCCGAGATGACGGATCGTCTGCAGTGAGCGATGCAAATGCACGCCTGCTTCCGCATGGACCGTAATGCGGTCGCAGCCGGCCTTAGCGAAGGCTTCGAGATAGGGATCGGCCGGCGAGATCATCAGATGGCAGTCGAAGGTAGCGGTCGTATAGGGGCGCAGCGCCTTGATGACATCGGGGCCGAAGGAGATGTTCGGCACGAAATGCCCATCCATGACATCCAGATGGATCCAGTCGGCTCCGGCTTCGGTCACATCCTTCACTTCCTGCCCTAGTCTGGCGAAATCGGCTGCAAGAATGGAAGGGGCAATGCGGATCGGCAAGGTCATGGTGTAGCTGAGCTCCAACTGAATTTTCGGCTTGAATTAGCACCGACAGTGCGGGCAAACAACCGTTCGCGGAGGGCGTCTCAATTTGATGGCGTCGTTACCGGCACGAAAGTGTTGCCGCGCCATTCCAGCCGCTGATAGAAATTCTCGGTGAGTTCGTGGTTCTGACCGAATGTGATCGGACCCATCGCCGTCTGGAAAGCCGTACTGACAAGCTTGTCCGCGACGGGCTTGTTTTCCGTCTTGGCGCTTTCGGCGGCCTGACTGGCGATCTGTGCGGCCGCGGCGGCGGGCAGTGTATAGCCGTCCGGTTCTATGCCGGCAGCACGCATGGCCTGTGCCGTCGATTGCGCTGCGGGCAGGCTGGCAAAATCAGGCAGCGCGATTGCCTGTACGCCTTCGAGCAGAGGCACCGGTTGATCGGCGGCGCGCATCGCGTCACCTCCCATGAGGGTCAGCGGAATGTTTTCGCTCTTGGCGTCGCGCGCAATCACGGCGACATCGCTGCGGTCGCCGCCGACGAAGACGCGTGTGGCGCCGGCCTTCTTCAGGCGGCGGACGAGGGCGATCTGCTGTTCCTGGCCCGGTCGGTAGGTGTCGGTGAAGACGGGCTTCAGCCCCTTTTCCTCAAGCGCACTGCGGATCGCGCCGACCAGTTCGCGTCCGTGAATCGTGCCGTCATCGATCAGGGCCATCGGCTCGGCCGCCCAGTTCTTCAGGATGGTGCTGATGGCAATGGCAGATTCGGCGCTGTCCACCGAGGTAAGACGGAACAAAGGCCAGCCGTTCTTCAAAGCGTCTTCCATCAGGATACGGGAGCGCACCGAAACAGTGATGGCGGGAATGCCGGCATCCTTGAGGCGGGGCAATGCGCCTTCGAGCGTTTCCGTGCACAGGAAGCCAATCGCCACCTGCGCTTTCGCGGCGATCAGCGCCTCGGCGGCGACGCGACCGCCATCTTCGGTGCAGGGCTCGTTGACGACAGTCGCCGTGTCCTTCTGCGCCTGGATCTGGAAATTGGCGCCTGCAGTGATCTCGGCTCCGAGCGTGGCGAAATTACCGTCCTGTGGCGCGACGACACCGATGTGAATTCCTGCCGCGTAGCTGCTGCCGGCCGCAGAAAGCAGCGCGAACAGAAGCGGAAGGCGACGCAGAACGTTCATCGATCGATTATCCCGGGCAATTTTTCTGCTCTATTTATCCGTATGAAGAGGCTCGTCAAAGAAAAAGCAGCAAAATCCCTCAGCTTTCAATGGAGTCATTGTAGAAAAGCTAACATCTGACCGCCATATTGAAAGAAAGACGGGGTGTCACAGAGAAATGGAGATGATGGTGCTAGATAGGCAGCGTATGGATCCGGCGCTTTATCGCGATGCCATGAGCCGCTATGCGGGGCATGTGCAATTGGTGACGACGGCGCTCGGCAAAGAGCGGCGCGGTGTCACGATCACGGCTGCATGCTCGGTGTCGGACAGCCCGGCCACCGTTCTGATCTGCCTCAACAACAGCAATGAGAAGAACGATATCTTCTTCAATAGCGGTATTTTCGCCTTGAATACGCTTGGTGCTGACCACCAATCGCTCGCGGATGCCTTTTCCGGCAAGACGCAACTGACGACGGATGAGCGTTTCGCTTCCGGTAAATTCGAGACACTGGTGACCGGGGCGCCGGTGCTATCGGATGCACTTGCTGCTTTCGATTGCCGCGTCATCGAGATCAAGCAGGCATCGACGCACAACATCATCTTCGGTGAAGTCATGGCCGTCCGCTATAGCGAGCCGAAGCCGGCATTGCTCTATATGAACCGGGGCTATCACGCGCTATAACCCCTGCAGGGGAGCTATCATGGCGGATCACAAATCATCTAATGCGTTGCCGGGATCGATCGAGGAGACGATGGCTCTGCTCGCGGAGCACGACTATCTGGCTGGGCGCGCGCTTGGCACGGTCCTTTTCCTGGCATTGAAAATGAAGCGACCGCTCTTTCTGGAGGGGGAGGCAGGTGTCGGCAAGACCGAGATCGCCAAGGTCCTGTCCAAGGCGCTCGACCGACCGCTCATCCGGCTGCAATGCTATGAAGGGCTCGATGTTTCATCGGCCGTCTATGAATGGAACTATCCGGCACAGATGCTGGAAATCCGGCTTGCCGAAGCATCCGGTCTAACCGATCGCGATCGCATCGAAGCCGATATCTTCTCCGAACGCTATCTGATCCGCCGACCGGTGCTGCAGGCGCTTTCCGGTCTTGGCGGACGCGCACCGGTGTTTCTGATCGATGAACTTGACCGCACGGACGAGGCCTTTGAGGCATTCCTGTTGGAAGTGCTGTCCGATTTCCAGGTCACGGTGCCGGAGCTTGGGACGATCCGTGCGGCTGAGCCGCCCATCGTCATCATCACCACGAACCGGACGCGCGAGGTGCACGACGCTCTCAAGCGACGCTGCCTCTATCATTGGGTCGACTATCCGCAAGCCGAGCAGGAGCTGGAGATCATCCGCCGCAAGGTACCGGGCTGCAACGAAGTCTTGTCTCGCCAGATCGTCGCCTATGTGCAGAAGCTCCGCACACTCGATCTTTACAAGAATCCCGGCGTTGCCGAGACGATCGACTGGGCGACGGCTTTGACCGAGCTCGACCGGCTCGCGCTCGACCCAGAGACGATCTCAGACACGCTGGGGACGCTCCTGAAATACCAGGACGATATAGCCCGCATTCAAGGCGGCGAGGGCAAACGTGTGCTCGACGACGTGAAATCCGAACTGCTTGCGGCGGGATGAGCCATGGAACCGGGTGCGCAAGATGGCATCATTCTTGCGCCGTCACCGCCCGGTGATGGTCGCTTGGCCGACAATATCGTGCTGTTCGGCCGCGCCCTTCGCAAGGCCGGGCTGAAGATCGGGCCTGGTGCGATTGCCGATGCCATTGAGGCAGTCAAGGCGATCGGCATCGGCTCTCGCGAGGAATTCCACGCCGCTCTTTGTTCGGTCTTCGTGAAGCGCCATGAGGATCTCGCCGTTTTCGATGAGGCATTCCGGTTGTTCTGGCGCTCTCGCGATCTTGTTGCGAAGATGATCGCCATGATGTCGCCGGTCGCACCTGACAGTCGCGAGAAGGAAAAACCGAAGCCTGGCGAAACCAGAGCCGGAGATGCCTTGCTCGGTGATCGTGACGACCGTCGACCGCAGCGTGAGACGCCCGACATCGAAATCGATGCCCGCTTCACCACATCAGGAAGCGAAGTTCTGCGCCGGTTGGATTTTGCCCAGATGTCGGCAACAGAGATCGCCGTGGCCAAGAAGGAGCTCGCCAAGCTGCAATTGCCGTTGGACCGGGTGCGGACGCGCCGCTTCGCGCCGTCGCATGCTTCAGTCAAGGTCGATCCTCGTGCGACGATGCGGTCCGCCTTGCGTACCGGCGGTGCTCTGATCCTGCCGCGCTTTCGGCAGCCCAGGGAGATGCAGCCGCCGCTCGTGGTGCTTGCCGATATCTCGGGTTCGATGAGCCAATACACGCGCATTTTTCTGCATTTTCTGCACGTTTTGACCGAACGGCGCCGGCGCGTGCATACGTTTCTGTTCGGCACAAGGCTGACCAATGTCACGAGAGCCATGCGCCACAAGGATCCGGACCAGGCGCTTGACGAATGCGCCGCGGCGGTGCGCGACTGGTCGGGAGGAACGCGGATCGGCGAGACGCTGAAGGAATTCAACCGGCTATGGGCGCGCCGCGTGTTGGGGCAGGGCGCGATCGTGCTTTTGATCACCGATGGGCTGGAGCGCGAGGGAGTGGAACTGCTTGCCGAGGAGATGGATCGCCTTCATCGCTCTTGCCGGCGGCTGATCTGGCTCAATCCGCTGCTGCGCTTCGAAGGCTTCGAGGCGCGGGCTCGCGGCGTAAAAGCAATGCTGCCGCATGTTGACGAATTCCGTCCCGTTCACAATCTATTATCTCTGGCCGATCTCGTATCGGCTCTCACCGCCGGCCGCGCGGGCGCTTACGATCCGCGCCGGTTTCTCGGCAAGTCATGAGGCTCCGATGTCAGATATATCCGAAAGTCTGGATCCGCTTGTCATTGCGGAGGAATGGGTGTCGGCAGGGCGCAGCGTGGCCATGGCGACGGTCGTCGATACCTGGGGCTCGGCGCCGCGCCCCTCGGGCAGCCATCTGGTGATCGACGGCGAGGGCAATTTTCACGGTTCGGTTTCGGGCGGCTGCGTTGAAGGCGCCGTGATTACGGAGGCGCTTGACGTCATCGAGACCGGCAAGTCCCGCATGCTGGAATTCGGTGTTGCCGATGAGACGGCCTGGCGTGTCGGCCTTTCCTGTGGCGGCCGCATCCGCGTCTATGTGGAAAGGCTGGGCTGATGGATCGTCAGATACTGGCGCGGCTGAATGAAATGCGCCGCAAACGGCAGGCCGCGATCCTTGTGACGGATCTCGATGGCGGCCCGGATAGGCTTGTTGTCGAGGGCGACGTGCTCGACGGTGCTCTCACGGAGGCAGCGGCTTCGGCATTCCGCTCAGGCAAGTCGTCGGCGGTAGAGATTGAAGGACAGAGCCTGTTCTTGAATGTGCACCTGCCGCCGCCGCGCATCGTCGTTATCGGCGCTGTCCATATCAGCCAGGTCCTGGCTCGCATGGCAGCACTTGCAGGCTTCGACATCACGATCATCGATCCGCGCACCGCCTTTGCGACGCCGGAACGCTTCGAAGGCATTGATCTTGTCGCCGACTGGCCCGTGGATGCGCTGAAGGAGCGTCCGCTCGACGGTTACATGGCGCTGGTCGCCGTCACCCACGATCCGAAGATTGATGATGAGCCGATCGCGCAGGCGCTGAGGGCCGGCTGTTTTTATGTCGGCGCCCTTGGCAGCCGCAAGACGCATGCCGGGCGCGTGGAGCGCTTGAGGCGTGAGGGATTGACGGAAGCGGATTTGGCCCGCATTCGTGCGCCTATCGGTCTTGCCATTGGAGCCGCCAGTCCGGCGGAGATTGCCGTCGCCATCCTGGCTGAGATCATCGCTTCGCTGCGTGGGCGCGATGTGTCGTTGCCGAAAGGTGGCAGATCATGATCTTTGGAGAGTTTCCGACGGTGGAAGCCGAAGGTGCCGTTCTCGCGCATTCCGTCCGGCTGTCCGACGGTAGCTTCGCCAAGGGGCACAAGCTTGATCGAGGAGATATCGAACGTCTGGCGACTGACGGCATCGACCGCGTCATCGCCGCTCGTATCGAGCCGGGCGATCTCATGGAGGACGAGGCCGCCGAACAACTGGCGCGAGCAATTGCTCCAGATCACCTGACTTTCTCGGAGGCGGCAACGGGGCGCGTCAACGTTCACAGCACTGTCGACGGGCTTTTCGTTGCAGACCGAGCGGCCGTCGACGGGCTGAACAGCGTGGATCCCGCAATCACCCTTGCCTGTCTGGCCGATCATGTGCCGGTCCGTTCGGGCGACATGGTTGCCACCTTCAAGATCATTCCGCTGGCTGTCTCGGGAAGCAAGGTGGCGGCAGGCGTCGAGATCCTACGACGCACCACCGTCTTCGAGGTCAAGCCGTTCCAGCCACATGCGGTGTCGCTCGTCGCGACGGAGCTGCCGTCCTTGAAGACAACAGTCATGGACAAGACGGCTCGCATCCTCTTACAGCGGCTGCAAGTTGCAGGTAGCATCCTCCAGCGGGAAGAACGCGTCGCTCATCGAGCCGGTGTGGTTGCAGACGCGATCACTCGTGCACTCAAAGCGCCGGATCGCTTGCCGAAGCTGGTGATTGTTTTCGGCGCGTCTGCCGTCATTGATGCCGACGACGTCATCCCGGCTGCTATCCGGCTTGCGGGGGGCGAGGTTGTGCAGGTCGGAATGCCCGTCGATCCGGGCAATCTGCTGGTGCTCGGAAAAGTAGGCAACGTGCACATCGTCGGGGCACCCGGATGCGCTCGCAGCCCAAAGGAAAACGGCTTTGACTGGGTTCTTGATCGCATATTAGCCGGCGAACAACCGACCTCGCGAGATATAAGCGGCTTGGGCGTGGGAGGGCTGCTCATGGAAATTCAGTCGCGACCGCGGCCACGCGATATCGCCGCAAAGCCAGTGGCAGCGATCGAGGTTGCTATTGTCCTGTTGGCTGCCGGCAGGGCCAGCCGCATGGGCGAGGGCGGTGCCCACAAGCTTCTGGCCGAGTTCGATGGCATTTCGCTGGTTCGCCGATCGGCGTCGACAGCGATGGCCGGTGGAGCGTCCGCCGTGGTCACCGTGACGGGACATCGTCGGGACGACATCGAGCAGGCACTCGAAGGCCTCGATATCACGCGGGTGTATAATCCGGATTACGCATCCGGCATGGCTAGTTCCCTGGTTGCAGGTGTCGGCACGCGAGCTGCTCAGCAGGCAGACGGTGTGCTAGTCATGCTAGCGGACATGCCGGGCATCACCAGCGACGATCTGAGGACACTGATCACGGCATTTCGCAGGACGAACGGCCAGGCGATCGTACGGGCGGTATCGAGCGGCAAGCGCGGCAATCCCGTCATTCTGCCCAGATCTGTGTTGAATGCCGTCATGCGGCTCGAGGGTGATGTCGGCGCCCGGCATATTATCGAAACATCGGGGCTATCGGTGATCGACGTCGACATCGGCGATGCGGCACATCTCGATGTCGATACGCCCGAGGCTGTCGTCGCGGCCGGGGGAGTCCTGAAGGGATAGGGAATGGACAATACAGATATTGAGGAAATGTTTCAGTCGCTCGGGCCTGTGACCATCAAGCGGATGTTCGGCGGCAAGGGCATCTATCATATGGGCCGGATATTGGCGCTGGAAGTAGACGATGAAATTCTACTGAAGGCCGACGACGCCAGTGCTTCCGAATTCGAGGCTGCCGGCGCGCGACGCTGGGCCTTTGAGAGCAAGAAGGGTAAGGCCGTCAATATGCCCTATTGGTCTATCCCCGAGGACGCCTTCGACGATCCGGATGAGATGTCGCGTTGGGTGAGGCTCGCTTATGAGGCGGCATTGCGCGCGGATAAATAGATGGGCACCGCTGCGTTGGGATGAGGGACCGTGACGCCGGCTGATCCAGCGGCAGCTCTTTCAAAGAAGCGGTTGAGCAAATGTACTGGAGCATTTCTGCCTCCAATGGCGTCGCGGAAATGCTTTACCTCTCTGCTACGATGCAATCTAGGAAGCAAATCCGCCGCGCATTTTTACCGGCGTTGTTTTATGCCCAACGTTCGCAAAAGGCTTCGATGTCGCTTGACTGAAAGTCTGCGAGCCGCGCCATGATGGTTTCGAATGGCCAGTTCCACCAGGCGATGGAGGTCAACCTCTCCGCAATGGCTCGCGAGAACCGCTCGCGAATGAACTTCGCCGGAACACCGCCGACGATGGTATATGGCTCGACGTTCTTGGTGACGACCGCTCCGGCAGCAAGAACGGCACCATCTCCGACGGTTACGCCCGGAAGAACAATGACCCCGTGACCGATCCACACGTCGTTGCCGATGATGGCGCGATCCTGCTTGCGCTCATCGAAAAAGGCATGGTCACGCACGGCTTCGGCGGAGTAATATTCCGGGCAGTAAGTGAAGCGGTGCATCGACGGGCGATCCATCGGGTGATTGGGCGCGCCGATCCGCACTTCCGCCGCGATGGCGCAGAACTTTCCTATCGTCGCATCCCCGACCATGCAGCGTTGCCCCAGATAGGAATAATCACCGAGTTCAACCGCATGTAGCGATGCATCCGCCAGGATCTCGCAGCATTTGCCTATGCTCGAATCTTTGATGCTGGCCGATGGGTGGATGAAGGTCTCGGCGATTTTGGGGCGATTTGGTTGTGCGGTCTGGTCCATTGACAATCTCCAAGTTTCGCACTGCCTATCCGGGAACGGTGAAGCATATGTGACGCCGGGAAACGCAAGTTCAGCTGCGCGGCTCGCTGGTGCAGGAAATAGCAATCGAGGGATCTTGCTGCGCAGGCACAAGGGTGGCGTCGCGATAATCGCCTATGAAAATCATAGAGTTAGAGGGCTGGCAGCGAGTGCTGGGATCGGGTGATTCGCGCCTTAGCGAAAGTCTTCTTCGCTCAGGTGCGAGATAGTTGCCTTGGCGAATTCGGAAAGCTGCAAGGGCAGGTCTTTGCGGCCGAACCAGCCGAAATCGGAGAGCTTGTCCGGCTCCATTAGCCGAGGCTCGCCGGAGAAGTCCTTGCATACATAGATCAGGGAGATCCAGTGCTGGCGATCCGCCTCTACGATCACTTCTTCGGTGCAGAGATAGTCGATCCTGCCGATCGAGAGGCCGCTTTCTTCTTCCGCCTCGCGGATAGCGGCTCTTGCGGCTGGCTCCATATGGTCGACTTTACCGCCGACGATGCTCCAGAAACCGGCCTCTGGCGCCTTGAGGCGCCGATACAGCAATAACTTCCCGTCCCGCAATATTGCGAGACCGGTTCCTAAACCTGGGAAATCGATGCCGGGCTTGCCCATGCGTACATCCCGAGATGTGCTGCTGGATGGGAGCGATCAGGCCTTGGCGTTGGCAACGATCAGCATGAAAGCCGGAATATCGTCGCCGAAACCGACTGGCGTCGGGCCGTCATCGTGGTCGCGGTAGCGGTTGCGGCGTTCGCGATGATCGTCGTTGGCAGCGGGGAAGGGCCGGTTGTTGTTGCGAGAACCGTTGTTGGACTTGTTATTGTTCTCAGACTTGCGCTCGTTTCTCACGCTCTCGGCCTTTGCTGGTGCTGCTTCGATCGCCACGACGCCATTATCCTCGACGTCGATATCAGATTTATGACTCGAGGCACTCCGGCCTCCGCGGCTGCGATCTCGATCGCGGCCCTTGTTCTTCTGGTCGCGGCGACGGGAAGAACGATTGTCGTCCGCGCTCTCGTCGGCCGGCGGCAGCGACGAGAGGTCGCCGTTAAGCCACTGAACATCTTCGCCAATGAGCTTTTCTATCGCGTCGACATGCTTGGTGTCGCGCTTCGTCACGATGGTGAAGGCAGCGCCCGAACGGCCGGCACGTCCGGTGCGGCCGATGCGGTGGACATAGTCTTCCGAGTGAATCGGAACATCGAAATTGAAGACGTGGCTGACATCGGGGATGTCGAGGCCGCGTGCTGCAACGTCAGAGGCGACGAGCAGCTGCAGATTGCCGTCCTTGAAGTTCTGCAGCATGGCCATGCGCGAGCGCTGATCCATGTCGCCGTGCAGCGCGCCGGCGGAGAAGCCGTGGCGATCCAACGAACGGAAGAGGTCGGACACGTCCTTCTTGCGATTGCAGAAGATGATCGCGTTCTTCAGATCGGTCTGCTCGCGAATGAGATCGCGCAAAGTCGCGCGCTTCTCGTAATCCTTGCCGTGCGAAGCGACGAAGCGTTGCGTCACGGTCTTGGCCGTCGAGGCAGGCTTGGCGACTTCGACGCGTTCCGGGTTCTGCAGGAACCGGTCGGCCAATTTCTGGATTTCGGTCGGCATCGTTGCCGAGAAGAACAGCGTCTGGCGCGTGAAGGGGATGAGCTTGGCGATACGCTCGATATCCGGGATGAAGCCCATGTCGAGCATACGGTCCGCTTCGTCGATGACGAAGATTTCGACGCCGCTCATCAAGAGCTTGCCACGCTCGAAATGATCCAGCAGGCGGCCAGGCGTGCAGATCAGCACATCGGCGCCACGCTCGAGCTTGCGGTCCTGCTCTTCGAAGGAAACGCCGCCGATCAGAAGGGCGATGTTCAGGCGATGGTTCTTGCCGTACTTTTCGAAATTTTCAGCAACCTGGGCTGCCAGCTCGCGTGTCGGCTCCAAGATCAGCGTGCGAGGCATGCGGGCGCGGGCGCGGCCCTTTTCCAGCAGCGTCAGCATCGGCAGCACGAAAGAGGCCGTCTTGCCGGTTCCCGTCTGGGCGATGCCGCAAATGTCGCGGCGCTGGAGCGCAAAGGGGATGGCACCGGCCTGGATCGGAGTCGGTGTGGAATAACCCGCGTCAGTCACCGCGGAAAGGACTTTTTGGCTCAGGCCAAGGTCAGCAAATGTTGTCAAAGGGAAAACTAGTTCCGTCTTGGTTCGGTCGAACACCATGAATCGACACGCAACAACGTGCCGGAATGCAGCGCGACATAGAACCAAATACCTGCGAAGTCAAGGAAAGCGGGCGCTTCTACCGGCCTGAAGTTAATTCCTGGCGCAATTTTCAGATTAGTGTCATCTTTGTTGCGCCTATGTCACAATTTTGGCGGCTAAATTGCGCCCATTCCACTGATGTAACTTGCAAGCTTCGCACCGGCATTGATGAAATACATCGGATCCACGGGGCGGCCGTTTTCCCTGACCTCATAGTGCAGATGCGTTCCCGTCGAACGGCCGGTGCTGCCGGCGAGACCGACTATGCCGCTGCGGTCGACCTTGTCGCCAATCTTGACGAGCACCTGTTCCATATGGCCGTAGCGGGTGGATATTCCGTCGCCATGATCAATCTCGACCATGTTGCCGTAGCCGCCCGTCCAGCCGGCCGCCACGACCTTGCCGGGAGCCGTCGCCTTGATCTTTTCACCGGGGCTGAAGTGAAAATCGGTGCCTGTATGGAGAGCCAGCGTGCCAAAGAACGGGTCCTTGCGATTACCGAAAGGACTGGTGACGAGCTTACCGGGTGCGGGGTTGCGGAACGGCAGGCTTTCTGCTGCGCCGCGTACGGTCTCCAAATGCGTCAGCGCGGTATCGAGGTCGGCCATGGATTGCTCGAACTGATCGACATTCTCCGGCGCGGCATAAGGACCGCCGACGCCGCCGTCTTCGTCCTTGCCGGCGGTACTTGCCACCTCATTCGGAAGCTTGATGCCGACATTGTGCATGATTGACTGAATTTCGTTTGCCGTACCGGAGGCATCAGCGGTGAGGTTGCGGATGCGGGTCAATTGGTCCTGTTCGATATGCTTCAGCGAAAGCGTCACCTTGGAAAAGACCCGATCGGCTCGATCCGCGACGGTTTCCGGAGCAGGAACATAGGCGAGGGTCGAGTTGTCAGGCGTTGCGTCCGCAGGCTTGCCCGACGACAGAAGCTTCTCGATTGCCTTCGGTGCCGTCAGCTGCGCATGCTCATTCTTCGCCGCTGGCGCATTGGCATCGGTCCGGGACCCCTTGTCCGTCAACCCGGAGCTTTCGGCCCGGTCGAGCAAGGCATTGAGCTTGCCGCCGCGTGAAGAGAGTTGCTGCTGCTGCTCGATGAGTTTGTCGACCTTTTCTTCCACCACCTGCTGATCGAGAAGCTGGCGGGAGGTGACGCGATCGACCTGCGCGCGCAGCGCGGCGATGCGGTCTTCGTAGTCGTATTGCATGCGGGCCTGGCGCGCCATCGTCGCACCGATCAGATCATCGCGCAGGACGAGGTAGGAGGTCGCCAGGAGGTAGCCAATCGAAAGGATACCGACCATACAGACGGCCAAAGCCGCCATCCACGGGCGCACGGTCATATGGCGTACCATATCGCCGCTGGCGAGGATGATGGTGTGATGGTGCTTTTGTTTGCCGAAAACCCGGTTTTGAGGCCTTGCTGTCACCGAGACTCTCCCAATCGATGCCTTTTGGCACCCAATGGAAGTACACGGTATTATGGTTAACGAATGCTTTCTGTTTCAGTATTGATTGCCGGAAAAAGTGAGTTTTATCAGTATATCATGCGTTGCTTGTGGAGGTCAGCGAGCGATAGAACGAGGGCGTCAGCCCGGCTTCGGCGCGCGCTATGTCATTGAACGGCGCCTTCAGCGAACCGCGGAAGTTTGCGCGAACCAATTCCTGGAATGTGCGGGCAGGATCGCGCTTCTCGCGCGCGCAGAGAAATCGGAACCACTTGGCGCCGACGGCGACATGGCCCTTTTCGTCGTTGTAGATGACATCGAGCACGGCCGCACTTTCCATGTCGCCGGTCTCTCGCATTTTTGTTTGCAGTGCGGGCGTCACGTCCAGCCCTCTGGCTTCGAGGATCAGCGGTACGACTGCGAGGCGAGCGGTGAGATCGGTGCGTGTCGCGTGCGCGGCCTGCCAAAGACCATCATGGGCCGGCAGATCGCCGTAGTCGGCACCGAGTTCGCGGAGACGATCTCGAACCATGCGGAAATGTTTGGCCTCCTCGAAGGCCACCTGCATCCAGCCATCGAAGAAGGAGTTGGGAACCGGCTCGGTTGCGAAGCGCGCGACGATGTCGAGGGCGAGGTCGACCGCATTGAGCTCGATGTGGGCAATCGCATGCAGCAATGCGATGCGGCCCTTCAGCGTATGCAGAGAGCGCTTCTCCATATGCTTCGGCGGCACCAGCTCCGGGCGCTCCGGCCGGCCGGGACGATCGGCAAGCGGCGGATCAAGCGGCGAACGCAGTGACAGGGTGCGCCCAAACCAGCGCGTCGCGGATTCCTGCGCAAGCGCAGTCTTGCGATCAAGGTCGGTAGACCGAATGGCGGAGATCGCGCCGCCACGCAGCGATGTAATCGCATTGGGATTGCCTGTCATGCCGTCAAAGCTCCTTTGCGGCAGCGAAAACATCCTCCGCATGGCCGGCGACCTTGACCTTATCCCATATTCTGGCGATCCGCCCGTCTGCGCCGATCAGGAAGGTCGAGCGGACGACCCCCATATAGGTGCGGCCATACATGCTCTTTTCCCGCCAAACGCCATAAGCCATCGCCATTGCCTTTTCCTCGTCCGCAGCCAGCGGAATGGAGAGGGCATGCTTCTTGACGAACTTGTCGTGGCTTTTGACCGAGTCGGGCGATACGCCGAGAAGGGCAACGCCGATCTTGGCAAAATCGGCTGCCAGCGCCGTGAAGGAAATCGATTCGGTTGTGCAGGCGGTCGTGTCGTCTTTGGGATAGAAGTAGATAACCAGCGGTTTCCCCGCAAAATCGGCCAGACGCACGTGTCCGCCACCGTCACGCGGAAGATCGAAATCTGCCGCTTTGTCGCCAATTTTCAGTTCAACAGGAGCAAGTTCCGTCACAGGAAAACCTTTCTTTTGCCGGTTTTTTAGATGACACACGGGGTGAGCCATATATACTGATCAGGTATGGCGTCCACATGGGACGCGGCGTCACCAAAAAAATTGTTGAGAACGAAAGGGACGCACAGGAGTGATCCGAGGCGAAAAGGTAACATTCCGCAAAAAGGATCTCGTGTCACTCGACCATTTGCCCTCCGCTCAGGTCGATGACCCGTTGATCGTGCATGTGCCCGAGCGCTCCCGCCGTAACCGTTCCCATGTCTGGCATGTCTGCCGTATCACGCTGGTTTTCTTCACGTTTCTCACCATCATCCTCGGGGCGGTGATCGTCACCATAGAAAGCGGTGTTTTCGACCAGCCGCTGTCGCAAAAGGCACAGATCGCGCTCGATAAGGCAATCGGCCCGCGCTACAAGGCAGAGGTCGGCGCGACCGCTATCCGCTTCACATCAGACCTGCGTCTTGCGCTCGAGGCGCGGGACGTCAATGTCGTCGATCAGGATAGCGGCAAGCATCTATCGACCATGTCGGTGGTCAATATGGAGCTCGATCCGTTTGCACTCGTCGAAGGGCGCGTGGAGGTTGCGAGCGTGGCGGCGGAAGGCATAGCGCTCGATACGTCGCTATTGCCGCAGGGCGATCCTGTGGATCTCACCGCATTGCGCGTGGATGCGCTGCCGAAAGCGCTGATCGCCGCCTTCGACAATCTCGATTTTCTTCAGCGGTTCGTGCAGCGCGGCGGTACGAACTCCGTGCATATTTCGGGCTTCTCCGTAAAGCTGGCGCGCGCGGAAGCTGCGCCCATAG
The DNA here is from genome assembly GCF_047445805.1 of Rhizobium sp. BR 314. Taxonomy (NCBI): domain Bacteria; kingdom Pseudomonadati; phylum Pseudomonadota; class Alphaproteobacteria; order Hyphomicrobiales; family Rhizobiaceae; genus Rhizobium; species Rhizobium sp. BR 314. Next base: position 75,968 of record NZ_JARWLA010000033.1, read on the forward strand.
CGCTCGTCGTAGATAACCTCACGTTCGAGCGTGCAGAGCAAAACCAGCTGCATCTTTATGGGCAGGTTGCCGTCAATGGCTCTGTGGCGACCTTGGATATCAGGGCTGAGCAGAAGGAAGCCGGCCGCACGTCCTCGCTGATCGCGAAAATTGCCAATCTCGACCTCCAGCCGCTGACGATGGTTTACGACGTGTCCGGCGCTCCGCGTCAGGGCCTCATGAGCTTTGCCGATGTGACGCTTTCGGCGGTCAAGGGGGACGCCGGCGTCGATCCGAAACTTGAGACATCGATCAAGATGCGGCCCGGCACACTCTACATGGATCGCGATCCACAGGATCTGACCGCGGCAAGCCTCAACCTATCCTATAATTTCGATCATCAGACGCTTGAGATTGCGCCATCGGAGGCGCAGTTCGCTCGGACCATCGTGCCGTTTTCCGGCGCACTTATCGATCTTGATCGCGTCGACGCGAATGCGGGCAAGGGCTTCGGCATCGATTTCCTGATCAAGAACGGCACCGCTGCCTCTTCGGTTTCCGGAGAGAAGCCCGTAAGCTTCGACGGTCAGGCGACCGGACGTTTTCTGGCGGCAACGAAGGAGTTTCAGTTCGATAACCTCGGCGTATCGACGCCGTTGGGTGCGCTGTTCGGCTCGCTGCATCTGAAGCTCGGAGACAGCTCGCCCGAAATCAGTTTCGGTGGCCGCGCGGATAAGCTTGACACTACTGCAGTCAAGCAGCTGTGGCCCTTCTGGATGGCGTCGAAACCCAGGACCTGGGTGGAGAACAATCTTTTCGGCGGCTCGGTCACAAACGCGATCATATCCGTTTTCATTCCAGCCGGAAGGCTGAGAGAGGCGTCGCAAACCGGCCGACTGCAACTCGGCCCTAATGAGCTGCATATCGCCTTCGATATCGACGGAGCGCGCCTCAACGTGCCCGGCGACATTCCACCGCTGCGCGATGCGAAGGCGCATTTCGACCTGACCGGCCCGAAGATGGCGGTCGATATCGCCAGTGCGACCTCCTATTTTCCGACAGGGCGCACAATAACGCTGAACAACAGCAACTTTTCGATCCCCGCCACATACGACAAACCCTTGATGGCCGATCTGGATCTGGAGATTTCCGGCGCTGGCGATGCCATCGGCGAATTGCTGACCTACAAGCCTGTTCAGGCGTTGCAAAGGACCGAATTCAAGCCGGAGGATTTCAACGGCAAGATCGTCGCGAAGATCGACGCGCGGATCGGCCTGATCAGCGACCAGAAACCGCCACCGCCCGACTGGCAGGCCAAGTTGACGCTCATCGATGTCGATCTGCTGAAGCCGATGAACAATCGCAAGATCACCGATCTGAATGGCGAGATCGACGCCGATCCGCAGTCGGTGCAATTGCAGGCCCAGGCTCAGATCGATGGCATTCCCGCGCAGATCAACATGGTCGAGCCCACCGACAGCAAGTCGACCGTCAAGCGCGGCCGGGTGATATCGGCAACTCTGACCGATGCTCAACGCAACAATGTTCTGCCTGGTCTGCGTGACATGATCGACGGACCGGTCAAGATCGAATTGACGCGCATCGACGATGAGCATCAGGGCGTCAAGGTCGATCTGGGCAAGGCCGCGTTGACGGTGCCCTGGATCGGATGGTCGAAGGGCAGCGGTATTCCGGCGAGTGCACAGTTCGAAGCGTCTGGTTCCGACAATCAGATGATGCTGAAGAACTTCGTGCTCAAGGGGGATGGTTTCGGCGCAGGCGGCGATCTCGTGATCAGCAAGGGGACCTTGACCTCAGCGAACTTCAGCGAGGTGAAGCTCTCGGCACTCGACGATTTCGGACTATCGCTGAAGCACGGCAAGGGCGGCGGCTACGATGTCTCGGTGTCCGGAAACTCGGCCGATATCCGCCCGATTCTCGCACGTATCAAATCATCATCAGGTGGGAAGCAGGGATCCGACGATCCCGCGAGCACAAGCGCGACCGTTCGCGTCAATCTCAACAAGGTTGTCGGCTTCAACGATGAATCGATCGGCAATCTCAAGGGGGTCTATTCCATTTCCGGCGGCAAGACGACGGCTGTCGATTTTGCCGGCGTTACCCGCAGTGGCGAGGCATTCGTCACCCAGATGAGCAAGGGCAACAATGGCGTGATCCGCATTACCAGCGGCGACGCGGGCGCGGTGGCGCGCTTTACCGACCTCTACAAGCATTTGCAGGGCGGCCTGCTCAATCTGTCGCTGCGCTCGATCGGGCAGGACGACTGGGACGGCTCGCTGGATATCCGCAACTTCTCCATCATCGATGAGAAAAAGCTGTCGACCATCGTTTCGACGCCAAGCGGCAAAAACGGCAAGAGCCTGAATTCCGCCGTGAAGCAGAATATCGATACGCGTGCGCAGAGCTTTGAGCGCGGCTTCGCCCGGCTGGTGCTGCGCGATGGGACACTGGCGGTCGAGAATGGCGTCGTGCGCGGTGTGCAGGTCGGGGCAACCTTCCAGGGGACCGTCAAGGACGCCAACGGCAAGATGGATCTGACAGGAACCTTCATGCCCGCTTATGGCCTGAACCGCCTGTTCGCGGAGGTTCCCATCGTGGGCTTCCTTTTGGGCAATGGCAGCGATCGCGGCCTGATTGGCATCACTTTCAGGTTAACCGGCAGCTTCGACAAGCCGACCATGCAAATCAATCCGCTGTCGATCATCGCGCCAGGGGTGTTCAGGTCGATATTCGAGTACTGATATCGCCTGATACTATAGAGCGGAAACTCCACAAACGATCATTGTTCTTCCTTCAATCGCGCCCGAATGAGGTCGGGTCCACCGTTCATCCGTCTGGCGAATGGTCGGTCGGGATCGACAATGCGCCAGAAGGGTGCAGTACCGGTTTGGCTGATTTGCACCAGATGTCGCTGAACGGTGACGGGACAGCAGGCATCGGCTCCATATTGCGCTGCAAGCGATTTTCTTACAGCGGCCACTTCGGACAATTCGCCCGGAGGTGCTGCTCGCAGCATGCGGGCGACCATGTCTTCGCTCGGGATCAACATGCTTTGAGTCGCGCTTCGGCCTTTGGCCCTCGTCTTGATGACAGGCAACTCTTTCATAATCCACCTCCGATGTTGTATATCCTAACAGAGGACGAACGCGTAATCCGTGATCCGACAAGCGGGCGCAAGAAAATCGCCGGAGATCGCCCGTGAATACATGAAGAAATGCTTTCGCCTTTGTCGACGTTCCGATGAGGCTATACTGACCGACAGCTATCGTGGGTCTCAATGGAACAATTGTAATCCGGACACTGTATGCTCGCTTCTTCGTCGGAAATATCGTCCCGCGGTATCAATCTTCGGCTGGGTGTAATTCCGTGAGAATGTATCTGTCTTCCTATCGCCTCGGCGACCATGCCGATCGATTGTTTGATCTTATGCGAGGGGAACGACGCGTTGGCATCGTCGCCAACGCCCTCGATTTTATTCCCGACAGCGCGCGGCGAAGATACGAGGAGACGGTCTACAGTCCACTGAGGGAACTGTCGGATCTGGGGGCCGAGCCTGAATATCTTGATCTCAGACGACACTTCGGAAACCCAGGTGCCTTGGAACAAGCGCTGAGAGAAATCGATCTGGTGTGGGTGCTCGGCGGCAACTCTTTTCTTCTGCGTCGTGCCATGAGGCAAAGCGGATTCGACGATCTGATACCGGGATTGCTGGAGGAGGACCGCATCGTCTACGGCGGATTCAGCGCCGGCGCCGTTGTTGCCACCGGAACATTGAAAGGAATCGATCTCATGGACGATCCCCACGAACTGGCGGAGGGATATGATCCGCCGGTTCTTTGGCACGGATTGGGCCTCGTCGATTTCTCCATCGTTCCACACTACAGGTCTGATCATGGGGAGGCCGATGCCGCAGAAAAAGCAGTGCGCTTTTTCGAAGAAAATTCTCTGCCTTTTCAGGCTATCCGGGATGGAGACGCAATCATCGTTGAAGATGGCGCGACCTCCTTATTTGCTCGCTGATTGACTTGTGGGCGTAACCTTCGCGACGCGGCAGAAGGATCTCAAAAATCAAAGCTATGATATGCATATGAAAAAGCCGGCGAGTGGCGCCGGCTTTCATTGCATTCCGAATATGAGCCGATCAAGCAGCCGGGCGGATCAGGATGTGCTTCTTTTTGCCAAGCGACAGCTTGATGACGCCATCGGCGGTGATTTCACCGGTGCTGATGACCTTGCGTTCATCGCTGACGGGCTCGTCGTTGATGCGCACAGCGCCGCCCTGAACGTGGCGGCGTGCTTCACCGTTCGAGGCGGCAAGGCCGGCGCGAACGACCAGCGACAGAAGCCCGATTCCGGCTTCGAGTTCGGATGCCGGCACATCGACCGATGGAAGGTTTTCGGACAGCCCGCCTTCCTCGAAGGTCTTGCGTGCCGTTTCGGCTGCCTGTTCGGCCGCTGCACGGCCGTGAAGGATTGCCGTGACTTCGGTGGCAAGGATCTTCTTGACCTCGTTGAGTTCTGAGCCCGCGATGGCGGAAAGTCGTGCGATCTCGTTCATCGGCAATGTCGTGAACAGTTTGAGGAAGCGCGGAACGTCCGCATCCTCGGTATTGCGCCAGTACTGCCAGAAATCATAGACCGGCAACAGATCGGCGTTCAGCCAGACGGCGCCGGAGGCAGATTTGCCCATTTTAGCGCCGGAAGAGGTCGTCAGTAGCGGCGATGTCAGTGCGAAGAGTTGCTTCGTCCCCATGCGGTGACCGAGATCGATGCCGTTGACAATGTTACCCCACTGATCCGAGCCGCCCATCTGCAGGCGGCAATCGTAGCGCTTTGCGAGCTCGACGAAATCGTATGCCTGCAAGATCATGTAGTTGAATTCGAGGAAGGATAGCGACTGCTCGCGGTCGAGGCGCGTCTTCACGCTGTCGAAAGACAGCATGCGGTTGACCGAGAAGTGACGGCCGACATCGCGCAGGAACTCAAGATAGTTCAGCGAGCGCAGCCACTCCGCGTTGTTGATCATCAAGGCCGCATTGCCCGGCCTGTCGTAGTCAAGGTAATTGGAGAAGCAGCGTTTGATCGAGGCGATGTTGTCCTCGATCATGTCGATGGTCATCAGCTTGCGCGCCTCTTCCTTGAACGAGGGGTCGCCGACCATGCCGGTGCCGCCGCCCATCAGGGAGATCGGCCGGTGGCCGGTCGCCTGCAGCCAGTGCAGCATCATGATCTGGGTGAGATGGCCGACATGCAGGCTCGATGCCGTCGGATCATAGCCGATATAGGCCGTCACGGTTTCCTTTGCGAAAAGGTCGTCGAGGCCCGTTTCATCGGAAATCTGATGAATGAAGCCACGCTCCTGCAGTGTGCGCAGGAAATCGGATTTGAACTCAGCCATGATCTTGGTCTCTCGACGCCGCGGTAAGGTCGTGCGGCGAACTCACTATTGTTGAATGTTGCCGGGCGCGTTTAGCATTGATTTGCCGGCGCGTCACCATTTTGGTTTGATGCAAAGGCCCGGTTTTGGTAGCCGGGCGGGGCGGTCGGCGCCATTTGTAATTTGGCGCGTCTCAACGTGAATGCACCGTAACATCGCCCCGATACTGCCCGGAATATGCCGCGCAATCGCCTGAATCGAAGCCTAACCCTTTGTTATTGATCCCGTGTGCGCCACATGTTTCGTGAAAGAAACCGGTATGTCACCTTTGCTATCGATGATAGGATTGTCGTTCAAAAAGACGATCTCTGCATTCCTCGCCCTGATGTTGGTTTTGGCAGGCGTTGTTGCCGTGAGTCCAGCTCAAGCGCAGGGCTCTCCTGAAAAGAGAATAGCGTTTGTCGTCGGCAACGCGGCTTACAAGGCTGGCGCCTTGGCGACGCCTGCCAATGACGCCGGCCTCATTGCGCAGACGCTTCAAGCCGCCGGCTTCGATGTGATCGGCGCGCGCGACCTCGATCAGAATGGGTTGCGCGACGCGATGAG
>NZ_JARWLA010000034.1:0-79294 GCF_047445805.1 Rhizobium sp. BR 314
GAACTTCTGGACTGCGTTGATATAGGATCGCTGGGTTGCCGGGGACAAATTGCGGACCGTCATGTCCTCAATCATCCGGCGGCGAAGAGGGCTTATCTCAGCCATCGGGGCCTCCTGTCTGAAGGGTGGGTTGCAACACCACCATCCTCTCAGTCAGGGCGCTCTCCTCAAAGGCCGCCACAAATCGCCGCGATTAGCGGCTTAGTTCAATCCACCGTCTAAGGGAATATTTTCATCGCTGGATAAGCCGCTTCCGCTCGAGGCAACCGGCTAACTGACTTCCGGCTGACATTGCTCGCGGCCAAGAAAACGGCCGCGAGATCGGTCACGACGAATGCCGAAATCTATTTGCTACCCTTCAAGGAGCCATCCTCGGCAAGCGCTGCGAGGTCGTACAGTCTACAGCGCTTTCCGGGCTTCGTCGGGGCCTGCGACTGAACCTCAGACCGATTGCGGATCGAGAAACGCTACGATCTCCTCGCCGAATTCCTGCGCAAATTCGATATTGGAGAAGTGCACGGACGGGAAGGTTTTCAGTCTCGCCCCAGGGATCGTGCTGGCGATCGCTTCACCCATCGCATGTGAGGTCACGGTATCGAACTCTCCCGCAATCACCAGCGTCGGGCTTTGGATAAGCGTGATCGTGCGGCGCATGTCGGCGTCGCGCACGGCGGCAAACAGGCCGGCAAGGCCCTGGCGCGATGTATTCAGCAATACGTCGCGAAATTGGCGCACAACAGGTCCATTCGCTGCGAGCATTGGCTTCGGAAACCAGTTGCCGAGAAAGGTTTCGGCGGTTTCCTGCATATCCGCCGCGGCCAGCGTTGCGGCTATCGACCGGTCAAAGTTCTCTGCCGGACCGAGATAGGAAGACGTATTGCTGAGGATCAGACGGTCGATGCGTTCCGGCGCATGGATGGCAAGCCATTGGCCGACCCAGCCACCCAGGGACAGGCCGAGGAAATGTGCCCGTTCGATCCCGAGCCAATCCATCAGTTCCAGCACGTCGCGGCCAAGCCGCCCGTCGGAATAGGCGCCGGCCGGAACATCGGAGCCGCCGTGACCGCGGAAATCATAGCGGACAACCCGAAAATGCGCGGCCAAGGTTGGGATCTGGAGATCCCACATATGCAAGTCGGTCGCAATAGAGTTGGAAAGGATAAGCGCTGGGCGGTCCTCCGGGCCATCGACCCTGTAAGCGACCTTAACGCCATCACCAGTGGTGAAGAACGACAAGGCGGTCGGTTCGTCATAATTGAGCGTGGCGGGCTGAGCGGAGCTATTGGTCATGATATGCACCTTCACTTGCTGTTGGCGCTTTCCGTGTGGAGCGCGTTTACCGAAGACAGTGCGACGCTAGTTTGACGCTCGTTCAAAAAAAATTGAAAAGATTCGAAGATCATTGTAATTAGAATATACAATGCAGCCCTTCACGCTCCAGGAAATCCAGTGCCTCGATGCGGTCGCCCGCGAAGGTGGCTTCCAGGCCGCAGCCTCGGCACTGAACCGGTCGCACACAGCCGTCTTCGCGGCGATCGCCAAGCTCGAGGCAACCCTTGGGGTGGCACTGCTCGACCGCAGCGGCTACCGGGTTAGCCTGACCGAGGCCGGGCGATCCTTTCATCGCAAGGCGCAGGCCCTGCTTGGTGAAATGGAAGTCTTGCGGCTGCATGCGCACCAGCTCTCGATGGGCGAAGAAACACGTCTGCGTGTCATTCTCGGCGATACATGCCCGCTGCATGGTGGGCTGCAATTACTGGGTGGATTTTTCGGTGACTACCCGAACACGCGGCTGGACTTGCATTTCGAGACGATCGGAGGTCCATCCGAGCGGCTCCTCCTCGATGAGGCTGACCTGATCCTCCATTGGATAGACAAGTCCGACCCGCGCTTCGAATGGATCGACCTCGGCACGATCTCGTTCGTACCGGTCGTCGCCCCGAATTTTCTGCCGTTTGCGCCCTCGCCCTCAATCACCCCCGAGCAGATGCGCGGGCTGACCCAGTGCATCATTCGCGACACCGCGCGGGATACTCCGAAGACCAATTTCTACGTGGTGGAAGGCGCACCGCAATGCACGGTCGCCGATCATACAATGAAGAAGGAGATCGTGCTTCGCGGCATGGCCTGGGGTCATCTGCCCCACTTCATGATCGGGGAGGAACTGCGCGAAGGGCGGCTGCTCTCGATTGCTGGGCAGCATTTCCCCGGCACCGATGTCGCACTCGTCGCCACCCGCCGTCGCGACCGACCGCATGGACCGGTCGCCAACCGTCTTTGGGACTACATCAAAACGCATCCACCGATTTTCGGATAGGCTGCCGTTTTGGAACTCACACGGGAAGCTTCTCCCTTCATGGTGGGAGGTCTCCTGATCGGTGACAGCACGCAGGCGTGCCGCCACATGCGTATTGGTAAGGTTTCTTTCGCACCCCTCGAGGTCAGCCCTTTCCTAGGAAACTGGAAAGTAAGCACTTGCAAAAATAGCATCTCTTGATTAATCGTTTAATCAACAAGGATCAAGACCACCGAAATGAGTGAAACGCGCCCTTCTTCCATTCGCCAAATTGCCGACAGGCTGGGTGTGTCCACGGCGACCATCTCCAATGCTCTGCGCGGGAAGGGGCGCGTTTCTCCGGCCCTTATCGAGCAGATCCGGGCTGAGGCAGACAGGCTGAGCTACGTGCCGGATCATACGGCGCGCGCGCTGCGCACGGGCAAAAGCAATACAGTCGGACTGCTCGTTCCGAACATCGGTCAACCCTTGTTTCCAACCTTCGCCCAGGCCATTGAGCGGGCGGCCAAGCAGCGCGGCCTTGCCGTTCTCATCGGCGACAGTCAGGGTGATCCGCAGCAACAGGATTTCGAGATCAGGAATATGATCGCGCGCGGCGTCGACGCCCTGATCGTCATACCGACGCGCGGTACGACCGTTATGCCAGAGAGCGTTGCAGTTCCTGTTGCCGTGATCGACAGCGCGGTCACCGGTGGCAATGTCGCCGCGAGTGATCACCGCGAAGGCGGCCGCAAGATCGCGCAGCATCTGCTTGCGCTTGGTCATGACAAGCTTCTTGTGCTTGCTGGCCCGGAGAATTCATTGGTGGCAAGCGAGCGTGTCAGAGGAATATGCGAGATATTCCGTTCGGCTGGTATCGAGCCGACGTTGACGCATAGCGACGCGACTTTTGAGGCGGGATGCGCTCTCGGCGGCGAACTTGACGTCACTCGCTTCACAGCCTGTGCGGCCGCCTATGATGCGCTGGCCATCGGCTTCGCGCTCGCCGTTCGGGAGCGGGGTTGCCGTATACCGGCTGACCTATCGCTTACGGGGTTCGATGACCTGATGTGGGCGCAAATCGTCTCGCCACCGCTGACGACAGTCCGTCAGGATCTTGAGGCCGTTGCCGTGCACGCTCTCTCCTTCGTCGCCGGCGAGACCAGTACCAGCAGAATTTTTCCGACAGAACTTGTTGTCAGGCAATCCACCGCGCGGCCATCAGCCATCGCCCAGGGAGACACAAATGCCGAATGAACCCCATGATCTCCATGCATCCGACCTGCGCGATCGCGCGGTGCGGGCCGCCCTTGCGCTCGAACCTTTCGATGTCCTGATCGTTGGCGGTACGATCGTCGATGTCGCGACCTCGGAGATTCGGCCGGCTGATATCGGCCTTGTCGGTCCGCTGATTGCGAGTGTTCATGCTGCAGCGAGCAGGACCGACGCCAAACAGACAATCGATGCTTCGGGACGCTTCATTGCGCCCGGATTCATCGATACGCATATGCATGTTGAAAGCTCGATGGTAACGCCGAGGCGATATGCGGAAACCGTCGTCCCACAGGGCACGACGACCGTATGCTGGGATCCTCATGAAGTTGGCAATGTCGCCGGTCTCGAAGGCATCCGCTGGGCGCTGGAAGCAACGAAACAGCTGCCGCTGCGCTTTTTAACCCTGGCGCCGTCCTGTGTGCCTTCTGCGCCCGGGCTGGAACTTGCCGGCGCAGAGTTCCGGTCCGGCGAAATGGCGACCATGTTGAGCTGGCCGAACATTTCGGGCGTTGCTGAAGTGATGAACATGCGCGGCGTGCTTGAGCGAAGCGAGCCGATGCGCGGGGTCATCGAAGCGGGGCTCGCCAGCGGCAAGCGCGTCTGTGGCCATGCCCGCGGCCTCGAAGGCGCTGATTTGCAGGCTTTCGTCGCGGCGGGCATTCAATCCGATCACGAGATCACGTCCGGGGAAGATCTGCTGGCGAAATTGCGCGCCGGCCTTACCGTCGAGTTGCGCGGCTCCCATGACTATGTGCTGCCCGGTGTGATCGAAGCACTGAGGACACTACCGCATCTGCCGCAGACGCTGACGATCTGCACCGACGATGTCTTCCCGGATGATCTGGTGAACGATGGAGCAATGTCGTCCGTTCTCAGGCGACTTATTGGCTATGGCATGAGGCCGGTCGACGCCATTCGAGCCGCAACGCTCAATGCTGCCATGTGGCTCAATCGATACGATCTCGGGTTGATTGCTCCCGGTCGACGCGCCGATATCGTCATCCTGTCCGACCTCGAAAAAATCAAGGTCGATCGCGTCTACGCATCGGGGCGCGAGGTCGCCAATGACGGCAGACTTGCGGAGGTTCTCAATGGCAGTGCACGGGCGGACGCGTATCGCGACACGGTAAAGCTTGCCAGGCTGTCAGCAGCCGATTTCGAGATTGCCTTGCCTGGCAGGGCCGAGGCCCGCATCAACACCGTCGTCAGCCCTCGCTTCACAAAATGGGGAGAGGCCGCCGTCGAGGTAAAGGACGGCAAGCTCGTCCTGCCTGACAACATGCTGCTCATGGCGGTTATTCACCGCCATGGGAGAAAAGACCCCTCGCCCGTTATCGGAATTCTGGAAGACTGGGGCCATTGGTGCGGCGCGTTGGCAACGACAATATCGCATGACAGCCACAACCTGACGGTCTTCGGCCGCAACCCCGCGGATATGGCCGCGGCGGCCAACGCCGTCATCGATGCCGGCGGCGGCATGGCAACGGCTGAGGATGGCAAGGTTACGGCGCTGCTCGCCCTGCCCGTCTGCGGGCTGCTGTCGGATGCTCCAGCACACGAGGTTGCCGAGGATTTCGCCAAGCTGCGCTTGGCAGCCGACGCGTTCGCCGATTGGATGCCGCCAATTCGTACCTTCAAGGCGGTCGTCGGAGCCAGCCTTGCATGCAATCCCGGCCCGCACGTCACCGACCTTGGACTGACAGACGGCACGACACTGCAAATCAGACCGCTTCTGGCCGCAGGCTCAAACTGACGTCACTGGCTGCACGGCAATGATTGCCGACTTAGGAGAGATATATACGATGGCCTCAAACACGAATGTTGTGCAGCCAAGCGAAGCATCGGAAGTGTGGTGGAAGACTTATTTCCGCATGCGTGAACGCAGTACCAATACGAAAACGGAGGTGATTGCCGGCATTACCTCCTTCCTTGCCGCCGCCTATCTACTCGTGGTGATTCCGTCCCTGCTTTCGGCTGGCGGTATCGATCGCGCGGCCGCGACGACGGCGACCATCCTCGTCATCATCGGGGCGACACTGTTCATGGCGCTCTATGCCAACATGCCCTTCGTGGTTGGCCCCGGTATCGGCGGCTCGGTTCTGGTCGGGCCGACAATGGCGGCTCTGGAACACATTCCGTGGCAGACCGGTCTTGCCATCTCGTTCTGGTCGAGCGTCATTTTCGTGCTTTTGACCGTGTTGGGTGTGCGCCAGGTCATTGCCCGCATGGTGCCAGCCCAGATCAAGCTCGGCTTGGGCGCGGCCATCGGATTGTTCATCGCCCTTCTTGGCTTCAAGAATGCGGGGCTGGTTGACGTCAACGCCAAGAGCCATGCGCTCATGCTCGGATCCTTCAGCTCGGGACAGGCCATCATCGCCGTTTTCGGGATTTTCCTGGCCGTCTTTTTGCGCGGGCGCAAAGTGCCGGGACCGATCCTTTGGGCCATTCTGGGCAGCACGCTGCTCGGCATTCCGCTTGGCGTCACGAAGCTCCCGACCACATTTTTCGGCGTACCGCACGGCATCTCCGAAATCGGTCTGCAGCTCGACTTCTTCGGCGCGCTCAAGATCCAATATTTCCCCTATCTCTTCGCCTTCTTCGCCTCGGAATTCTTCTCGACGCTGGGCACGACGCTTGCTGTCGGTGCAAAGGCCGGTCTGGTTGACGAAGCCGGCAATATGAAGGATCTTGGCAAGCCTTTCCTGGTCGACTCCATTGCCGCAACGATCAGCCCTTTACTTGGTATTCCCTCAGCCACGGCGCTTGTCGAATCCGCCACTGGCGCGGAAGTAGGTGGCCGCACCGGCCTTGCCTCCATCACAACGGCGGCTCTGTTCGCCCTCACCCTGCTCTTCACTCCCATCGCGCTGATGATCCCGGCCGCCGCCACCGCACCGGCCTTGATCCTCGTCGGCATGTCGATGTTCGGCGCACTGAAGAAAGTCGATCTCGAGAACTTTTCAGACGGTCTCTCCGCCCTGATGATGGTCTTGCTGACCTTGGTTTCAAACAGTTTCGGGACCGGCATTGCCGGAGGCCTGCTGTTCTACGTTATCGTCAAGGTTCTGTCGGGCGAGGCAAAACAGGTGTCGACCGGCATGTATCTTCTTGCCATCCCGCTCGCCTACTATTTCTGGACTGTCGCGGCTCACTAAGCGGCAAGCAGCTCGCGCATTTCGTGCGCTGATCCGGTATCAACGCCAAAAGCCGGCCCCATCCATAGATGGGGTCGACTTATCATTGTTGTCGCGCCGTTCCCAGGCAGCGCCGTCGCGTCCTATTGCGATGGCTGCTTGCGCTGCAGGAGCTCCATGGTCAGGAATAGCAGCGTTACGATTGCCAGAATGACCGTCGACGCGGCCGCAAGTGTCGGACTGACCTGCATGAACACATCATCCCATCCCTGCAGTTTCGAACCGCCCTCCCATGGCCGACGACAGCGAAAACAACCAATCGCCGGCGAAGACGGCAAGCATGGTCATAAGTGTAAGTAGGACGGCAAGCGCACTGCCCACGCGCCAGTTTTGATAGGAGTTGATATGCTCGATGACCAGCTGGCCGATCATGGTCTGAGCTGGGCCGCCAAGCAGCGCCGGCGTGATGAAGAGCGAAAGCGCCACAATGAAAACCAGCAGGCCGGCGGTTGCCACGCCGCGCATGGTCAGCGGAAAATAGACGCGCCAGAATGTCTGCGCGCCGCCTTCACCCAATGTTCGGGCCGCCGACACCAGGCTGCGGTTTACCGCATTGAGAACGGGAAACATGATGATGACGGCAAGCGGCAGCAGCGTATGCGTGATCGCGAATATCACTGTGCCTCGATTGAACAGAAGGTTCCCTCCCCCGGCATGCCCAGATAGTGCTGCAGGTTGGAGAACGGACCGTTACGGCCGAGCCGGACCAGCCAGGCAAAATTCTTGACCAGCGAACTCGTCCAGAAAGGCGTCAGTATGAGGACGAGAAGCCGCCTTTGACGCGCCGGCGACTGATGGGCGATCCAATAGGCAAGCGGATATCAGAGGGCAACCGGTGGGATTTACCTGCCAGTCGTTCCATAGCCTTTTGCTGGAGCCGTCCTTGGTCTCCTTCAGCGTCATGCACAGCTCGGCGAGTTGGCCGAAGATCCGAGCTGCGGGCATCTTTTCGGTCAATATTCTAGCGTCAGGACAAAGGGAAATTTCCAACGCCTTAGGTGACAAGTGGCAAGGCGTCGCCTGGAGCGGAACGACTTCAGGCAATCCGGTCATCGAAGGATCTCTCGCCTGGGTCGATTGCACGCTTTACGAAGAACATCTTGCCGGCGACGATCGCATCGTGATCGGGCTGATGAACGACATGAGCGTCGCTCAGTCGGAGAACGAACAGCAGCCCCTGATCTTTTTCAAGGGCCGCCATGTCGAACCGGCGTGATACGGCCGCGGAAATCGCTTTCCGAGAAAAGAGACAGAGGCCTTTCCGGAAAAAGCGGAGCGCGTTCTAAAGCGCTCCGCCAAGCATTCGAATGACGCCGATCTTAATGGCGCATCAGCGCCTGCCTATTTGCTGAGCGTGGCCTGCAGGGCTGTCCAGCCGGCAGCGAAGACGTGCGTGGAAACGATCTCCACGTATTTTCCTGCATCTTCGGGCTCTTCGTCGAAACTAGCCGTCCATTCCGCGAATGTGCGGTTCCCTTCCGTGATCGGGAGCAATCGGATCCCTGCAACATAGTTCTTCACCGGAAATGCCGGCTTCACGAAGCTGTAGGACAGCGAATGATCAACGTCGCTGAGCGCGAGCAACTGTTCGCGCACATGCGCGCCATCCGTGAGATAGAACGAGCGGATGCAGCCGACGTCGCCGCTGCCATGCCCACCCTCGATTTCGCTTTTCGCAATGGCCGGATGCCAATTCGGCAGACCGTTGAAATCGCGCACAAGTTTCCACACGGTTTCAATCGGCGCATCGATCACTGCACTTGCATATGCCTTGGCCACATTCCCCTCCTAATGTTTGATGACAAGATTTTTGAAGGCTCTCGTCTGTTCGACGAGCGCTTTTTCCACCGGCAGGCGCTCCATGCTGGAAGCGCCATAGAAGCCATGGCAACCCGGGCACCGCTCCAGAATGTAGCGGGCATCCTCCGGCTCGGCGATCGGACCGCCATGGCATAGGACGATGATGTCGGGATTGACACTCCGGGCTGCGGCGGCGATCGCATTGACCTCCTCCACGCATGCCTCCAAGGTCAGCGCGGTGTCGGCGCCGATCGCTCCGCCCGTCGTCAGTCCCATATGGGCAACAACGATGTCTGCGCCGGCTTCGGTCATCGCACGAGCGTCTTCGACCGAAAAAACATAGGGCGTCGTCAGCAAGTCCTTGCTGCGCGCCAGCCGGACGAGCTCAACTTCCAGGGCATAGCCCATACCGGTCTCTTCGAGATTGGCTCTGAAGGTGCCGTCGATCAGACCGACAGTCGGGAAGTTCTGGATGCCGGCAAATCCCAGCCCTTTCAGCTCGTCGAGAAAATGGTCGAAATTACAAAATGGATCCGTACCGTTCACGCCGGCAAGAACCGGGGTGTGCTTGACGACGGGTAGCACTTCACGGGCCATGTCGAGCACGATCTCGTTGGCGTTGCCATAGGCGAGAAGACCGGCGAGCGAGCCTCTTCCGGCCATACGGTAACGGCCGGAATTATAGATGACGATCAGATCGATGCCGCCGGCTTCCTCGCACTTGGCCGAAAGGCCGGTACCGGCGCCGCCGCCGATAATGGGAATTTTTGCGTTGATCTGCTGGCGGAACTTTTCCAGCAACTGACTTCTTTTGAACTTCATACTAACGCCTCGTGCTGATTTCGTGGAAGTGTCGAACGGCTTCGGAGCAGAACTCCGGGGAATTGATTGCATGCGGCACCCGAAGCACCCGGCGGTCCTGAGTCTGCTGCACCGTGCTTTCGATGGCGTCGAACAGCGCGGCGTTTGCTTCGGGGTCGTGGAACGGTTGGCCTGGAGCGTCCAGAAGCGACACCCCTCCGAGGGGCAGTAGGAAGCGCACTGGACCAATGCTGCGATTGAGCCGCTCGCCTATCCATTTGCCCATCGCCACGTTTTCTTCGACCGTCGTGCGCATCAGCGTGATCTGCGGGTTGTGCACATAGAGATTGCGGTGACGATACTTCTCCGGAACGGTGTCGATGCCAGCGAAATTGACCATGTCCAGTGCGCCGCAGGAGCCGACATAAGGCAGCGGTAGCTGAGCAAGGAAACCGAAACGCTCCTCCGTCGCCGGCAAAATGCCGTCAAACAGCAGATCGCATACTTCTGTTGTGGTGATGTCCAGGACCCCGGCCAGATAGCCGGACACGGCAAGCTTTTCCATGGACTGACCGCCGATGCCGGTCGCGTGGAATACCAGGCACTCGTACTGGTCGCGCAACTGCTCGACAACCTGGGTGATGCAAGGCGTGGTGACGCCGAACATCGTCAGGCCGAGCGACGGCCTGTCGTCCTGTTCTGCCTCCTTGCGATTGCGGACCATGCCGGCGATCGAATTGGCGGCATTCGACAGGACCGTTCGCGAAATGCGGTTAAGCCCGGCAATGTCGGTAATCGAGTTCACCATGGAAATATCGTTCGGGCCGACATAGGCGCTGATATTGCCGGCGGCCACGGTCGAGACCATCACGCGCGGGGTGCCGACGGGCAAAACCCGCATGGCCTGCGTGACCATCGCGGTTCCTCCCGAGCCACCAAGGCCTATAACGCCGCCGACGTCGCTACGCGACAGGATGAAGTGTTCGAACGCAAGGCCCATCGCCGAAACGGCTGAACCGCGGTCTCCCGTGAAGACGGCTTCAACACCACCCGCATGGAAGCCGGCGACGGTCTTCGCATCGACGTCGACATTGGTAGACGGCGTCGCCGTCGAAAGATCGACCAGCACGGCGGTCATCCCTTGAGCCCTGATCAGCTCCGCGACGTAGCGCAGCTCGTCTCCCTTGGTATCGCAGGAACCCGCCACATAAATGGTCTTCGGCATAGTCATCGTTTCCTCCTCACGTATTTTTCAATTTTCTTGCAGCTGTGCGTAGCCCCAAGCCGATCATCGCCAGCAGAGTGATGCCGTAGGGGGCTATGTCGGTGATTTGGTTGGGTAGCCCCTGCCCCTGGAGCCGTAGCCCGATCGCATCCGCCAAGCCGAAGCCGAAGCATGCCAAGGCGATCCCGAGTGGATGGGCGCGGCCCAGCATTACGGCGACTACAGCTATCCACCCCCGCCCGGCTGTCATGTTTTCGGCAAAAAGCGCAACGGAGCCAAGCGCCAGCTCTGCCCCCGCCAACCCGCAAAGAGCGCCGGCGAAAACAACGATGGTAGTTTGATAGCGGCTCACGTTCGCGCCCATCGCCGCTGCCGCGGACGGTACCTCGCCGATGCCGCGCAGCCGCAAGCCCCAGCGTGTGCGGAACAGGTAGATGTTGACGAGGATCACCAGCAGCCATGAGAGATAGACGAGCGCATTGTGTCCGCCGACAATCGCGCCGAACACCGGAACGTCAGCAAGACCCGGAATGCCGAAGCGAGGCAGAGCGGTAACGGACGGATCGACGAGCGTGCCGGTTACGCCGAACAGGGCGCTCAGAAAGTAAGTCGTCAATCCGGAGGCAAGCAGGTTCAGGCCGATGCCGATGACGATCGGATCACCGCCGAACCGCGCGCCGCCGAGAGCAAGTGGCGTCGCGAAGATTGCAGCACTGATGAGAGCCAGCAGCACGGCGAGTGCCGGTGAGCCAAAGGCAACGCTTGCCGCAACGACCACGAAGGCACCGACGAGCATATTGCCCTCAAGCGCGATGTTGAAAACGCCGGCGCGTTCACACAGCGCTCCGGCCATCGCCGCCAGCAGCACCGGCGTCATCAGATCGAGCACCTGGGAAAGAAGCATATTGATCATGATCTATCGCTTCCTCAGGAAGATTGGGCGTGCGGCGAGACAAAGAATGATCAATGCCTGCAAGACCCATGTGAGGACGGCTGGTAAGCCAAGCGCCCGCTCCATGGAAAATCCACCCACCTGCAAGGCTGAGAAGAATATCGATGTGATGATGGTCGCAATCGGGCTTGCCATAGCAAGAACCGCAGCCATCAGTCCGGACCAGGTGTAGCCCGGAGCAAGCAAGGCGCCATCGGTGAAACGATATTGCTGTCCGAGTATAAGCAGGGCACCGACCAGCCCGGCCAGGGCGCCGCTCAGGGAAGCCACCCGGCGTGTCTGACGCTGCAAGTTCGTTCCTGAATATTGCGCGAAGCGGGCATTGAGACCCGTCATGCGCCACTCGAAACCATTGACGCCGTGCCGGTCGTTGACGACCACGGCAATTGCGACCCCAGCCATGATCACCATGCCCCAACTGATCGGCAGTTCGAGAATGCTGCTGGGCAGGCGTGCTGCCGTCGCGACACGATAGGTTTCCGGCATACCCGTCGATGGATCGCGCAGGGGATAGCGAACGAGATAGGATGTCAGGCCGCGGGCGATATAGCTCAGGAGCAGGCTCGCGATCAGAAAAGGAATTGCGAGACTTAGCTGAAGGATGGCCGCGATCCAGGCATAAAGGCCACCTGCGCACATGGCGGCCAGCAACGCCAACACGGCTCTGAGGACACCCGGCGCCGGCAGGTAAAGCGCAACAAGCGCGGCTGCGAGCCCGCCGACCAGCATCTGCCCGTCGCCGCCGAGATTGACGAGGCCGGCGCGCAGCGCGATCGCAGCCGCCAAGGCCATACCGACCAATGGTACGGCGCGAGTGAGCGTCTCGCCCAGTCCGCGGCCGGCGACGGCGCCGGTGATGATCTCACGATAGACAGAGAGCGGATTGGCACCGGTCGAGAGAACGACAAGCCCTCCCAGGACAACCGCAGCCATGATGGAGAGCACAATGGCCACCATTCTTGATTTCGTATCGAGGCCTCCCGCCGTCGTCATG
This sequence comes from Rhizobium sp. BR 314, assembly GCF_047445805.1. Classification (NCBI taxonomy): domain Bacteria; kingdom Pseudomonadati; phylum Pseudomonadota; class Alphaproteobacteria; order Hyphomicrobiales; family Rhizobiaceae; genus Rhizobium; species Rhizobium sp. BR 314. Next base: position 12,517 of record NZ_JARWLA010000034.1, read on the forward strand.
CGCTTTGTACTCCCCCCATCATCCAGCCGCCGATGGTGCTTTCGTTCATATCGTTTCCGGTGAGGCTGGCGTTGATCCGTCCCTCGAACATCACGAGAATGCGATCCGAAAGCGCCAGCAGTTCATTGAGGTCGGATGAGACCACCAGGATCGCCCGGCCTTTGTCGCGTTCGGCAATCAGCGTCTTGTGAATAAATTCTATTGCTCCGACATCCACCCCGCGTGTCGGCTCCTCAATGATGATGAGCGGCGATTGGTGCTCGATCTCACGGGCTATGACCACTTTCTGCATGTTGCCGCCGGAGAGCGAGCCGATAGGCACCTGCTCCGAGGTGGCTTTCACCCTGAATTGTTCAATCAGCCTGCGCGCCTGGGTGCGGATGGCCTCTTTGCGGAGAAATCCCCGGTGAGAGGCATCTGAAACACGATGCGTGCCAAAGACGATGTTGTCAGCAATCGAGGCTGCGGGGGCAGTTCCCGTGAGATGCCGATCCTCGGGCACATAGGAGATGCCGGCGGACCGACGATCTGCGACCGAGAAATCGGAAACGTCCTTCCCAGCGACGACCACCGAGCCCACCGCGCGCTCAAGTCCCGTGACGGCTGAAATCAACTGCGGCTGACCGTTTCCGGAAACGCCGGCGATACCGACGATTTCCCCAGGTCGAACGTCGAAAGACACATCGTCAACAACGGCAACATTTGCCTTGCGGATCGAAAGGTTCCGGACAGAGAGCATCGGCGTTGCGGTCGACACCACCTTCGTCGCGACCGTTGGCGGCACATTTCGCCCAATCATGGCACGGATGATCTCGGCCTCGTTCGTCTCCGCCGTCGTCAAGGTACCCGTGAGGCGGCCGTCACGCATGACGGTGATCTGGTCTGTGACGGCGGTGACCTCCGGAATTTTATGGGTCACGAGAATGAGCGCCATGCCTTGGCTTGCCAGATGTCGCATGGCCGTGAAGAGGCTGTCGCGCTCTAGCGGCGTGAGGACGGCCGTCGGCTCGTCGAGGATCAGGATCTTCGCCTGACGCGACAGCGCCTTTAGAATCTCGAGGCGCTGGCGTATGCCGACCGCCAGATCGCGCACACGGCTGTCGGGGTCGATCTCGAGCCCGTGCTTGGCGCCGAGCTTGCGAACAAAATCGCGAGCGGCATCGGCTGAGACAAATGGACCATTGCCGGGCTCGTTCTGGAACACCAGGTTTTCCCAGACGGTCAGGTTCGGAAACTGCCTGAATGTCTGATGAACCATGCCGACGCCGGCGGCGATGGCGCTGAGCGGGCTTGCAAAATCCATGGTTTTGCCATCGATCACGATTTCGCCGGCATCCGGTTTGATGAGCCCATAGAGGATGTTCATCAGGGTCGACTTGCCGGCCCCGTTTTCGCCCATCAGCGCGTGGATCTCGCCGCTGTTTACCTGGAGGCTGACGCCGTCATTGGCAGCAAGGCTGCCAAATCGCTTCGTAATGCCCTTCATCTGAAGCAAGGCCATTGTCGTGCTCCGGAATCGTCACTGAGCCATGGGATCAGGGATAGCGATCGCACCCGATACGATCCTTGCCTGGATTTCCTTGAGTTTGCCGATGACTTCGGTTTCCTTTGCGACCGCGCAGCCGGAGGCCGCAACGTCCGGTGACATGGCCAGCAGCTCCAGTCCGCCTTCGGCAAGGCCGAAGCCCACTACCGGCTTGGCGGAGCCCTTGAGGATGCCGTCGATGGTGGCAGGAAGAATGACATCGACGCGCTTGAGCGTGCTGTCGAGGATGGCGCCGGGAGCATCGCCACACTGATTGACGTCGAGGCCGATCGCCATCGCGCCGGGCTTGTCAGCCACCGCCTTGAAGACGCCGCCATTGCTGCCCGCCGCGACCGCATAGATGCGGTCCGCTCCATTCGCGAGCTGCAATGCGGCTTGCGTCTGCGCCCTCACCGGATCCTGGAAGGGATTATCGCCGCCGATCCATGAGGTCGGCAGGACGTTGATGTCGGAGCGCACCGCCTTTGCGCCGAGCGCGAAGGAATCGGTGTAGCGATGCAGGAACGGGATATCGAGAGCGCCGATCACACCCACCGTGTTGCTGCTCGAGGTCAAGGCAGCCTCCGCGCCGGCGAGATAGGCGGATTCCTGTTCGCGGAACACGGCGCAGTGAACATTCTTCGGCGCATCCGGAATGCAGGTATCGATGATGACGAAATTCGATTCCGGATAATCCGGCGCCAGATCGGCGATGATATCGCCGAACTCAAAGCCCATGACGGCGATGATCTGGGCCTTCATGTCGATTGCGGCCTGGACGTTCTGTCTGCGGGTAGATGGATCGGTGCCTTCGAAGATACGCGCTTTCACGCCGTGAGCCTCTGCGGCTTTTTCGATGCCGATCTTTCCGAGGCCGAGGAACTTGTTCACTCCAATGCGGCTGGGCGTGACCAGAACGTAGGTGGCGTCTTCAGCCTTGGCCGGCACCCAAAGCAATGCAAGGGCAAGGGCGGAACCGAGGCAGATATTCAGGAATTTGCTGGTGGTGGTCATTTGAGACTCCAAGGGCAAGTATGTCGCGGGAGTTGCGGAACGCAGAAGCGCCGAACAGCCAGGGCGCATTGGTTCAATAGGGCGTATCGCCACCATCGGCGTTGATCGCCTGGCCGCGAATGATCATCGCGTCGTCGCTGAGCAGGAACGAGATCGTGCGCGCGAGTTCGGCCGGATCGATGTGCCGGCGCAATTGCGAGCTGACGAGCTGCTTGAACACGTCATCGGGAGCCTGATCGACGAGACCGCCATAGGCGACTGCGACCTCGCGGAGCATGTCCGTCGCCATGCCGCCTGGGCAGACGCAGTTCACGTTGATGTCGTTCGGCGCGAGCACTTCAGACAGGACGCGCGTGAAGTTGATCATGGCCGCCTTGCTGGCGCTGTAGGCGAGCGACTGGGTGTGTCCCTTCTTGCCAGCCTCCGATGCGACATTGACGATTGCGCCCTTGATGCCCTTCGCAATCATTGCCTTGGCGACAAGTCGCGCGGCTTCGAACGCGCCAAAGACATTGATGGAGAAAATGCGCTCCCAATCCGTCCAGGGCGTTTCAAGAGGATCGACATGTCGGACGATGGCCGCACAGTTGACGAGCCCGTCCAGGGCGCCGAGCCGATACTCAGCCTGCCCGATTGCCGCTGCGATAGACTCGGCGCTGCTAAGGTCGACCACGACGCCAGAAACCGTTTTGGAATGTGGCCCGAGGCCTGCAATTGCCTCATTCAAGGCCTGCTCGCGGACATCGCCGATGACGACCGAGGCGCCTTCAGCCGCCAGCAGTTCAGCGGCGGCCTTGCCGGCACCGCCTGCACCGCCGAGGACTAGATAACGTTTGCCAGCATGCGAGCGCGTTGGCACGACTTGCCGTATGGCCAATGGCGCATGCTCGCCCCTGGTGGCGAAAGATCCCATTTTTTCCTCCCCTGGGCCTACTGACCGAGGCCCTTCATCTCGTTCTCCGCAAACCAAGTTGCTCCATTCTTCGAGATCTGACAAAGTCCACTTGTCGAGAAGTGGATCAGGAATGAACAGGATTTCACCGGCAAGGATCAGCCGGCTCATTGGTGACTGGCGCATGCTCGAGGGCAAGATCAGCCAGCAGCTGAGTTTGGCAATCGCCAAGTTGATCGCCGCGAGAGAGCTGCCCGTCGGTGGTCTGTTACCCTCGGAACGAGCGCTTGCGACGGCGCTTGCAGTAAGCCGGGGAACGGTCGTTGCGGCCTATGCTTCTTTGCGGGATGCGGAAGTGCTGGACAGCCGGCATGGCAGCGGCCATCGCATCGTTGCGTCTGCAACCACCTCGGGGGCTGCGCATACGCGCCTTGCCGGCGAAGTCTTGGCGCTCCCCCAGGATATCGATATGACCAGCGGCGCCCTGCCGCCCTCACCCGTTCTCACCCGAATGCTTGCCGCTTTGCGCGGTGCCGATCTTGCGAGCGTGGCCGCAGGCCTTGGTTACGATGCCTCCGGTCTGCCTGCGCTCCGCTGGGCTGTCGCTCGTTACTATACAGACCTCGGACTTCCGACCCATCCCGACAATATTCTGATTACCAGCGGCGCCCAGCAGGCGGTTTGGCTTCTCGCCAACGCCCTTGTCGATCCGTCGGATGCAGTCGTTGTCGAAAACCCGGTCTATCGCGGCTCGTTGGAGGCCTTTCGCCGGCGCAATGCGCGGATTGTTCCAGTTGCTGCCACAGATACCGGTCTGAACATGGTCGAATTGGAAAAGGCGCTCAGGAACCGGCCAAAGCTTCTCTATCTTTTTCCGGAAGCGCATAACCCGACGGGGCGATCGCTGGACGATGCCAGTCGCCGCAAGCTTGTGGATCTGCTAGAACGTTACCCGACTTTCCTCATCGAAGATGGTGCGCAAAACGAACTTTCCACCCTCGCTGGAACAACACCGCGTCCACTCGCCGGCCAGACGAATCCGGAGCTCGTCGCAACGATCGGAACGCTATCGAAGCTGTTCTGGGGTGGTATCCGCATCGGCTGGATCAGGTCTACGCCTCCAGTCGTGAAGCGGCTCGCGAGTTTCAAAGCGGTCAACGACCTCGGTTGTTCGATGTTCGATCAGCATCTCGCCGTCGGCCTGCTCGAAAACATCAGCGAAGCACGGACTTATCGTCACCAGGAGGTTGCCGGCCACCTGAAAGCCGCCGAGGATCTCATTACGGAGCGCGTCCAAGGCCGATGGCGCTGGTCGCGTCCTGCGGGCGGCACTGCCATGTGGATCCACATGCCCGGTGTCGATACAGTGGCGCTGTGCCAAGAGGCACAACGCCACCGCCTATTCCTGTCGGCCGGCCCCGGCTACTCCGCCAATGAGAATTTTGGCGACTTCATCCGCTTGCCTTTCGTCCGCCCGCCGGCGATCATGCAGTTCGCCATCGACACCATTTGCAATCTGGCAGGCGAGACTTTCCCCGCCTAGCAATTCCACCTGCCTACTTATTGCTCCATGTTCACATAGGATTCCGGGAAGAATCGCGGCGTGCACAGGCAATAGAATTCGAGATCTACTGCGCCCGTATTCTCGATACGCTGTGCCGCGCCGGCCGGTATGACTGCCTGATCCCCCACCTGAAGCCGCTGTTTTACGCCATCGATTTCGAGGATGCCCTCGCCTTGGCGAACGATGTAGCGCTCGATCACACCGGTCAAGCTGTGCAGCCGCGTGGTAACGCCTGTCTCAACGCGAGCGACCGCTAGCGACGCTTCCGGAGACGCATCGCAATTGTGCAACTCCGTAATATAGCATCGTTCGTCGGTCCAGAACTCGCCCTTACCGTTCGCGAAAACGATCTTGTCTTCCTCAGCCATCAGCTTCCTCCGTCATGTTTGAGCTTGCAAACTGAGCCGCGAATGGATGGCTCGGCAAGGACCACTTTGTGAAAAGTGGTTCGGACCTCGCCGTTTTGGCAACAATGGGCAAGGCGTCAGCCAAGCCGATATCAGAAGTCAGGCAGCCATAGTTCCTATGGCTTGGATGCTGGAGCCGGAATGATTCTCAATAAAAATAGCAAAATATCAATGGCTTACATTAATATCCTAACACGGAAAACAAAATCATCCCGCCTACCTGGCTTTTCAACAGGGGGATCGCCGCACAATAGGATAGCGGTGTTCTTCAATCGATATGACTGCCGCTGCCCCTGTGACATGGTATGCGTTTGACCTACCTGATCCGACGATGGACATTGGCGGCAAGGCGATCATAGGTGCTGGAGGCAAGCGGAAATGAGCAAGACGGACAATACCGTATCCTTCACCAGAACGCCTCCGACAGTGAAGGATATCGTCGAGATCGCAAGAGGAAACGCGACGATTGCGATTTCGCCAGAGGTCGAGGGAAAGATCCGCTCAGCCCGTGCGGTCGTGGAAGGCTATCTCGCCGATGATCGTCCGGTCTATGGTTTGACAACCGCTTTGGGTGCGGGTGTCGATACCAGGCTTGATGCGGATGATCTGATTGCCTTTCAGATGCGCGTGCCGCAAGCGCGTGCGGTCGGAGTCGGCCCTGCGCTGCCGCGCGAGGCTGTTCGAGCCATGATGGCGGCGCGCCTCGCCGGCATGGCGGCTGGCGGGTCCGGCGTGTCGCTGCCGGTATTTTCAGGACTGGTGGCCGCGCTTAATGCAGGTTTTCACCCGGTCGTGCCGTCGCTTGGCTCTATCGGCGCGGCCGATCTTGCTCCGCTTGCGCACATGGGCAGAGCTTTGCTGGGAGATGGTGAGGCCGAGGTCGGCGGTATGGTAACAACGGCGGGCGAAGCTCTCGAAAGGGCCGGTTTGAAACCGCTTCCGCTGGGACCGAAAGATGGCCATGTTCTCGTCGTCGCCAACAGCCTGTCCGTCGGCAGGGCATGTCTTTGTCTCGAAGACGTTTCTCGGCTGTTCGACTGGTCGCTTGCTGCAATCGCTTTGAATTTCGAGGCTTTCCGCGCTAACACATCCGCTTTCGACGACCGGGCGCTGGCTGCAAGACCGGCCTTTGGCCAGAGGGATGTCGCAGCCGGGCTTCGCGAGCTGCTTACCGGAGGCTCACTGCTCGCCGATGGTGCGGCCCGGCGGTTGCAGGATCCCTTGAGCTACCGCTGCGCTCCACAGGTCTGGGGTGCGCTTCACTATGCAATCGGCCAGGCTCATGAGGTGACGGAGATCGAGCTTGCCAGCTCGGGCGACAACCCGGTCGTGCTCGCCGATGCAGGGCTTATTCTCTCGCATGGAAATTTCGACATGACCGCCTTCGTGCTGGCATGGGAACACCTCGGTCAGGCGCTGGCGCATTGTGCCGCCGCCACCGCGTACCGCACGATGAAAATCATGTCGACCGCCATGTCGGACCTGCCGCGGTTCCTCACGCCGCTTGGCCAGAGCCGCACGGGTTTCGCGACGGTGCAAAAGACGGTCTCGGCGCTCGAGGCCGAGATACGGCATCTGGCCATACCGATCTCGCTCACACCCCTTCCGGTTGCGGACGGGGTCGAGGATCAGGCGTCGATGGCTCCGGGTGTTCTGGCCAAGACGGGGGCGATCATCGAGCGGCTGCGCTACCTCGTCGCCATCGAGCTTATCGCTTCGGCGCAAGCAGTTGAGCTCCGTGGCGTGGAGAATGAGCTTGGCACGCTCACCGGGCAAGCCTACCGGCAGGTTCGTGCTCTCGTGCCGCCTCTCGGTGAGGATCGTGCTCAAGGGCCGGATTTCGAAAGACTGTCAGAGTTCATCGAAAATACCGGCTGGAAACCTGGTCTCGTCCAAAATTCGTGACGGTGCCCAACAGGCGCGCAACCCGCCTTATCGATAGACCGGCTCAGCCGGTAAGTGACTTGGAGAATGGCAATGCAGGAAATCTGGATCGACTATCTGAATGCTCTCGATGCGAAGGCACTGGCACTTTCCAACGATGAAATTCTGGACGCCGTGACCACAGCACTCGATGCGCAAGGGCGCGGCGAGACCGTGATCGAGCCTCGTGTCCATCTCGTTCCAGAGAGCTCAGATAAAGGACATTTCAATGTCTTGCGCGGCTATGTGAAACCATTGGATTATGCAGGCGTGAAGGTCGTCGGCGACTTTGTTGACAATTACAAACAGGGCCTGCCTTCGGAAATGGCTATGCTCAACCTCTTCGATCCTCATACCGGCGTGCCGAAGGCTGTGATCGACGCGACCGCGATTACCGACATGCGCACTGGCGCGGTAACGGCTATCGGTGCCCGCCATCTTGCCCGCAGGGACAGCAAGATCCTCGGCCATATCGGAGCGCGCGGCACCTCTTATTGGAATGTGCGTCTGCTCGATCATCTCTTCGATTTCGAAGAAATCCGCGTCCACTCCCGCCGCCCGGAAAGCCGGGATGCATTCGCTGCGCGCTTGGAAAAGGACCTCGGCAAAAAGATCGTCGTGACGGATAATTGGGAAGATTGCCTCAAGGGCGCCGATATCATGATTGAGGCCAGCCGCCTGCCGGAACCTGCGCCACTCTTCAAAACGAGCTGGGTGAAGAAAGGTGCATTCGTCGTTCCCTACGGGACGATGAGCGCGCTCGAATTCGACCTGACCGACATTATGGACAAGGTCGTCGTCGACGATTGGGGACAGTGCGGTCCCGGTCGGCCGTTCGGCGCGCTGCGCCGACATGTCGATGAGGGCAAGGTGACGGCCGAGACGCTCTATGCCGAAATCGGTCAGATCGTTTGCGGCGCCAAGCCTGGCCGCGAAAATGACGAGGAGACTATCCTCTTCTGGCATCGCGGGCTCAGCACCACCGATGTCGCGCTCGGCGCGGCGATGGTCGAAAAGGCCAGATGCATGAATATCGGCCAACGCCTTCGCTTTGCGTGACCTGATATGACGACGCCCCTAGCCCCAGCCATCGCTTGCTCGCGCATGTATAATCTCAGCCCGCGGATTTCGGAGCAATGGGATCGCTTGTTCCATTGGCTTTCTCGCCGTTCCGATGTCGATCTCGAGGTTATTCCCCACGCTGCACCCGCACCCCTTTCAGAACTTTGGGCGCGCTCGGATATGGGCGTCGTTTTCATGTGCGGCTATCCGTTTTCCAAACTGGCAGCCGAGGAACGTCCCGTGCCGCTCGCGGCACCGGTTTCCCTCGCGGATTGGAGCAAGGGACAACCGGTCTATGCCAGCCACATCGTCGTGGGGCGCGATGCGTCATTTGATCTTGCAGATCTTCCAGGCTTGCGCTGGGGTTGGACAGTGCGAGACTCTCAGTCCGGCTACAATGCGCCGCGGGAGTTTTTCGCCGAAATCGCAAACGAACATTCAGCCCTAGAGACAGTCGGTCCCTTGCTCAATCCGCATGGCGTGATCGAGGCAATCCGCACCAATGCGATCGATGTCGGTGCGATCGACGCCTATGCTTTCCAACTATTGGAACTGCACGAGCCTGATATGCTCGCCCCTTTGCGAGTGATCGCGACGACAAGGCCGGCACCCTTCCCGCTCCTCGTCGCGGCCAGGCAGCTGCCTCTCGAGACAATCGATGCGCTTCAGGCGGCACTTCTCGATGCACACCGAAGCCCGGACGGCCGCGCCATTTTGAAATCGCTCGGCCTTGCCGGATTCGCCAAGCCGGATATGGCGGCCTATGGCCAGCTTCCAGCAAGAGCCAAAGCAATCGATGACGCTCTTTCAGGGCGTTGGTGAATCTGCGGCGCCGTCGCATCGCGCCCGATCGATCGTTTTGGAAGGAACACTGCCTCTCGTAGGCAGTCAGGCGCCGATGGCAGGTTTCAACAGTCTCTCCGCCGCCAGCTTCAAGCATTCTTCAAAGGCGGTCAGGTCCAGAAACAGCTGATCAGGCGCCACTTTTCGCGTGACTATCGCGCCATTGCGCGTGGCGATTCCGCCATCCAGCATCAGATTTTCTGTCATGTCGAAATTCTCGAGAGCCATGCCGTCCGGCCCACGATGGCGTCCATCGGCACCGAGATGCACGTCCGACCGATAGAAGGTACTGACGCGCTCGAAGTGATTTTCGGTGGCATTGGAAAAGGCAAAGGCGGGGCAGCCGCGTGCGCACATGAAACCCAGTTCAAAAACCGTGCCGACATCCGCCGAGACGCCCCGAAATGGCGTGAGATTGGCGATGATGAGATCGGCGCTGCTCATCAGGCTCTCATTGATGGCGCTGATTGCCAGTCCACGCTGATATTTGGTTTCCGTTTCCGGAACGGTCAGATCGCCGGGCGATACTGGCATAAAGCCATAGCTGCGCGCCAAGGCGATCTTGCGGTCCAGCACTTCCCGCGCATTGGGAAGAAACACCTCGGGACCTGCCAAATAAGCTCTCAATTCGCTACCCCTAAACAATTTGTTTGCAGCCCGGCAGCCGCCGAACCATATGAAGGATATGACCGATTCAGCGTTGTCGCGCCAGAGCGGAAGAATTGGCGTGCAAATCCGCAAACTTCTGGCGGAACATCGTTTCCGGCAAATGGCGAGGGCGATATATTCGCCTCGGCGCAAGCAGCGACCGTCGGTGACAGGCAAGAGAATTTGTGGGGTAGGAAATGGAATCCTCTATTGAAGCAACGGTCGGCACGGAAATCGATGATCGCGGTCATTGGCCGACGAAGCAGAGCAAGATCCTCGACTGGCTGATGCATGATGTTCGCGAGCAGCGCTTCATCGACAACATCCTCGTTGAACTATGCGAGAAGATGCGAGCGGTCGGAATATCGGTCGCCCGATCAACCATGCATTTCAGAACATTGCATCCGCAATGGCTCGGCGCGCGGATCCTCTGGCGCACCGGCATGAAGGAAGGCGACATCGCCACCTTCAGCTATGGCGTCGAGAAGACGCCACAGTTTCTGGCCAGTCCCATCAACGAGATTTTCAACGGTGCAATCGAAGTCCGGCAAAATCTGGAGGTCTCGGACAAAAACCAGTTGTCCTATCCCTTGTACAAGGAAATGCATGCGGAAGGGCTGACGGATTACATCGCCTGGCCGATCTATCATACGCTCGGCAAGCGCCACATCGTCACCTTTGCGTCCGATGCGCCGGGCGGGTTCACCGAACGGGACATCACCTTCCTGAAGGACTTGCTGCCGGCGCTGACGATGGTGACCGAGATCAGGCTCAAGAACATTATGGCGCGCACTCTTTTGCGCACCTATGTCGGACCGCATGCCAGCGAGCAGATCCTGGCGGGAGCGACGACGCGCGGCAGCGGCGCCACTGTCGGCGCCGCAATCCTGATCTGTGACCTTCGCGATTTCACCACGATCTCCGATATGTGGCCGAGAGACGACGTCATCGAGCTGCTCAACGGCTATTTCGATGCCATGGTTGAACCGATCGAGAAGCACGGCGGCGAAATCCTGAAATTCATGGGCGACGGGCTTCTCGCCATCTTTCCGCTCAGCGACCCCAATGCCTGCCACAATCTCCTCGTCTCCATCAGCGAAGCGCAGGCCGCGGTAGCGGCACTCAACGAAGAGAACCGAAAGCATGGCCGTGAGGTGCTTCGCTACGGAGTGGGCGTGCATGTCGGCGACGTGATGTACGGCAATATCGGTTCGCGTACACGGCTCGACTTCACCGTTATCGGCCCCGCCGTCAATATTGCTTCACGGCTGGAATCGCTAACGAAGCAGGTGAAGCGGCCGGTGCTTCTGTCCAGAGCCTTCGTCGAAATGGCCAGTTGTCAGCGCGATATGGAAAGCCTTGGCTCCTTTCCACTGAAGGGCTTGGGTGAACCGGTCGATGTTTTCGCCTTCACCGCGAAAGAAAAGCTGCCCGAGAATGCGTGATTGACTATTGGCTGGTTCTGCGGTCTCCCGCGGCCGATTTTAAGCCGCGCGATTCAATCGGTTGCAAAACGTGAAGGAACGAGGGGCTGTGATCGCCGTTCTAGCTCCCTATAATCTAAGGTGGATCATGACGATAGCCGCCTTATTTTGAGGATCGTTCTGGAGTTACAGACTGTAGTTGAGAGCTGATTCCGTCGGCTTGGCCAAAGGGTGTCCCACCCATAAATACTCTGACAAGGAGAAAACAGATGAGAAAAATCCTGACACTGGCACTTTCTGCCGTATCGCTGATGGTCGCCGGCACGGCGGCAGTGCGCGCAGCGGATCTGACGACCTATAGCGACGAGGGAACCGACGAGCGCAATGGTGTCAAGATCGGCTACCTCGATTGCGAAATCGGCGGCGGTGTGGGCTATGTCCTTGGCTCCGCGAAGGAAGTGGAGTGCACCTTCCATTCGACAGTCGGAAAGGCGCGCGTCGATCACTATACCGGTGCGATCAGGAAGATGGGCGTCGATCTCGGCTTTACGACCCGCAGCCGGCTCGTTTGGCTGGTATTCGCGCCGACAGCCGGCTACCATCGTGGCTCTCTGAGCGGCCTTTATCAGGGCGCCACGGTCGAGGCGACTGTGGGTGCTGGCGTCGGCACCAACATTCTCGTCGGCGGCACTGCCGGCTCCATCCAGCTTCAGACGGTTAGCGTTACGGGTCAGCTCGGCCTTAACCTTGCCGCAACCGGTACGTCCGTTACGCTGACTGCAACGAACTAAGTTGCGCCGCTGCAAGGCGATGTGAAATTGACGGCCGCCCCGCTATCGGCTGGGGCGGCCCTTTCGTCGACGGTTCCAAAGGTATCGATGATCAACATTCACCTGCCGTCGAGCCCGATCGGCAGCTCTCATTTCTTCGATAGGCTTGAGCTTCACCGGCGGCCTCGTTCCGATGCGGAAATGGTTTCAAGGCGAGGCGGCGTATCGCTATAGCTATGCAACTCAGAGGACCATTGGAGCCAGACTCATGACCACCGTCACCGATCGCTTCCTTCGCTATGTCGTTGTCGATACCCAATCGGATGCAAATTCGGCCACCCATCCGTCTACCGCGAAGCAGAAGAACCTAGGCCGTATCCTCGTCGAAGAGTTGCTGGCGATCGGCCTGTCCGATGCTCACCTGGATGAATATGGCTATGTCTATGCGACGATACCCTCCAACGTCGAAAGGCCGGTTCCGGTCATCTGCTTCTGCTCTCACATGGATACAGCAACCGACTTCACCGGCACGAATGTCAAGCCACAGATCGTGCGAAACTACGCCGGCGGCGACATCAGGCTTGTCGGCGATCCGCAGCGTATCATTCGTTTCGACGAGCACCCTGCCCTCAAGGATCAGATCGGCAACGACATCATTACCTCCGACGGCACGACTTTGCTCGGTGCCGATGACAAGGCCGGACTCGCCGAGATCGTGGCCGCTGCGCAATATCTCGTCGCCAATCCGCAAGTCCGCCACGGCACCATAAAGCTACTGTTCACGCCTGACGAGGAAATCGGCCGCGGCGTAGACAAGGTGGATCTCCAGAAGCTCGGTGCGCAATTTGCCTACACGGTCGACGGCGAAACCGCCGGCCACATAGAAGACGAGACTTTTTCGGCCGATGGTGTCGAGGTCCACATACAGGGTGTTGCCATTCACCCCGGTTTTGCGCTGGGCAGGATGGAAAACGCCATCAAGATTGCCGGCGCGATCATCGACAGATTGCCCAAGAGCATTGCGCCTGAAACAACGGCCGGCCGTGATGGCTTCATTCATCCGACGGGTATCAGCGCTGCCATGGAGAAAGCCTCGCTTGGTTTCATCATTCGCGATTTCAATGAGGCTGGTCTTGCTGAGAAGGAGGCCATGCTGGAGGGGATCGTCAAGGATGTCATGGCAACCTATCCGGGCTCTTCCTACACATTCACTGTGAAGCACCAATACCGCAACATGAAGACGATCCTCGATGGTCATCCCCAGATCGTCGATTATGCCGTCGAGGCAATCCATCGTGCAGGTATGGAGCCTGTGCGCGGCAGTATCCGCGGTGGTACGGATGGCTCGCGGCTCTCCTTCATGGGATTGCCTTGCGCCAATCTGTTTGCCGGCGGCCACGCGTTTCATTCGCCGCTAGAATGGGTCAGTCGCCAGGACATGGAGAAAGCTGTTAAAACGCTCGTTGAACTGGCAAAGATCTGGGCTGAGCGCGCCTAGCCACTCGGTTTCGCAGAGTAGCCTTGTCCGAAATATGAAGTAAGAACAACCCTGTTGCGAAATGGGGCAGCTCATTCTGCGCTCGGTTGGTTGTGTTATCATTGCGCAAGGCATCCGTGCAATTCTTTATTGCTATATTACTAAATTAGCTTATTCTGTACGATGGTCTTGGGAGGAAAGGACAACAAGCGTCGCCCATTCATTCCAACTCTACGGTGCGCGCGCTCCGATAATCAGAAACTGGCTGCTTAACTGGTCAAAACTGAAACGGAGTTTAGTCATGAGAGTACGATCTTCACGGATGGCGGTTGCGGCATCCGCTTTTCTTTTGTTGGCTTCGACAGCTTATGCAGAACCTGGCGGCGGGACGGATCACAGTGGCAGTTCGTCCAGTAGCGGCGGGCTTGGCGCAGGTGTGGGTGTCTCCCTCGGCGGCATCAATGCCAATGTCGGCGCTGGTCTCGGTTCCAACGGATTGAATGCCGGTGTCGCTACCTCGGTCGGCGGAACGAACGGCGTCAATACAGGAGTGGGTGCTTCCGTATCCGGAACGAGCGGTGTCAATGCAGGTGTTGGCGCATCCTTGGGTGGTTCCAACGGCGTCAACGCCAACGTTGGAACGTCTGTCGGCTCTGGCGGAGTAAACGCAAGCCTCGGGGCATCGGTTGGCGGATCCGGCGGCATTAATGCCGGCGTCGGTGCGTCCCTGGGCGGGTCTGGACTTGGCGTCGGAGCGGGTGTCGGCGTCGGCTCCGGTGGTACTGGTACCGGCACGGGCGGTACGGGTGGCCTGGGTACGGCAGGTGCAGGAACAGGCGCGAACGGAACTGGTTCCGGCCTCGGCACCGGTTCGAATAATCGTACCCTTGCAGCCTTCCGGACTTTGTCGACTGCCGAGCAGAAGCGCATGCTTATTGCCTGCCGTCAGGTTACGGCCTCAGGCGATTTCGACGCAGGTCTCGTCAACCTCTGCAAGTTGCTGCACAGTACTTCTCTCGCAGGCAGACTGTGATACTCGCCCCCGGCATCCGTCTCTGACGGCGGGCTTGGCGATCTGAAGGACATGAGCGCCCATCGTCGTAGGAATATGGCGATGGACGCTCACCTATATTGCAGGCGGCAAAGCCTCACCACTCTATATGGGCGACATTGTCGAGCGCTTGCCGGCTGCGGCGCAAGATCGCGCCGGGAGCATCGACTGCCTGGTTCAACAGCTCGCGTGCGCCGACCAATGGACGGAACCCCACCTTTTCCTCCACGATTGGAGGTGGGTCCTGATTCACCGATGGCGGCTCTGCCTGGGCATATTCCGGATATCCGGTAATCAAAGGATCGCGACTTTCGCATTGCGGCAAGCATCGGTCAAAACGTTCAACACCGGTGGCAGTCGCAGGCTTGGCCTTTAAGGCGTCGGAGCGCAAAGCGACATGCTTAACCGGCGCAGCGGCCTTGGCGCTGGCGAAAGGCGGTGGCATCGGGATCGGCACTGCCGCCGCCACCATCTGGCGGGCGGACGGGCTCGCATCGATCGCGAGTTGCGGCCCATTTGTTGCGACATGATCCAACGACCTGGCATTGTTAATCGTGATGCGTCCACTATCGTCGAAAAGCCGCATCGCGCGTTCGCTGGGCGCGGTTTCGACAATCAGATAGAGTGCGCCAACCACTGTCCCACAAACGGCAAGGCCGGTACCGAGCCTCCGGGTCACCTCGCTCTGACCGTTCCACCATCTCACAGGCTGCATATCCATCGGTCGCTCCTTTTGACAACTTCTCGGATATGTATTCTCTTGAGAACTATGGCGCTGATTTTACCGAAACATGGCCAATTGCGGGCCATATGCAAAGAAATATTGAGGAAGCACCGTCGCCAACCCAAGCTTGTCTTGGCGAGATATATTTCGCCGTTAAGCTTTATCCTTAAAATTCTTAGAGTTAGTCACGAGTACCACAAGACAAACCGTTGTTCTTGTGATCTTATTGTATCGTGGAACGGGTTAGGGTCGAGCCACGGATTCCTTCTGAAACCTAGGGTGATAAATTTCGGCACATGGTATCCACGGCAGATGAGCTTGTTCGCAACCAGCATTTTCTATCGGCAATGTTGCAGAACGCCCATGAACTCATGGCCATATACAGCGAGAATCCCCGCATTGCCTCGATTATGGCGGCGCAGCAGCGATGGCTGATGGCCCATGCCGGCTTTTCGCTGTTTCTCGGCTATCCGGATGAGCCGATACCGGGGCTTTACGCCAGTCGGTTCACGGATTTTGCCGTAAAGCACGGCATTGCCAGCCGCAATACCGCGGCCGCGTTCCTCAAGGAAATGCTGGCCTACAAGTTCATCCAACCGATACAACGCGGTTCGGATCGACGTGTCACCTTGCTCGAGCCGACCTCATTTACACGAGAGTATATGATGCGGTGGATACACACCCATCTCATCGTGCTCGATACGCTTGATGGCGGAAACCGCATGGCGGCGATAGCTATGGACCCGGACGCGACCTGGCGCATGCATCCCATCATCGCCAAACGTATCATTGATAGCGATATTTTGCGCAATCCCGGAGAGACGTTCAACCTGTTCAACTGGGCGACTTCTGGCAGCGTGGTCGTGGACTATCTCATCTCACGCATCACCTCGATGGATTTTGCCGCCGATAAAGTGCTAATTGGTCCGCTCTCGATGAAGGTCTTGCAGAGTCAGTTCATGATCTCCAAGACGCATTTGAAGCGTCTGTTCAAGCGCGCTGCTGAATTCGGTAGTGTTGGTTGGGTCGGCGCCCCGGGAAAAAGCAGCTTCTGGCTGTCCCATACCTTCGTATCTGAGTATTGGCGCTATCAGGCCGAGAAATATGCGATCATCGACACGGTGAGCCACGACGTGTTGAACACGGCTGAAAAGAGCGACGAACGATTTGGCATTGTGGTTCTGGGATTGTCTCGCGACTAATCTGCCGGATCGACCTCGTATGTGCTAGCTGGCTGTGCCCTGCCCGCATTGCGAGTGTGAGTGTCACCTCATCCAATGGATGAGACATGCTATTTGGACAAGCCTCCTTCCGCGTGACCAGATCGACTCAGTGACTGGTCATTGGCAAGACTGCGTGCGAATGCATCGTTGGAAGTGATACATATGCCCCTATTGTATTTACATAAATTATAATAATCAAAGATACTAAACGTTAACCATGATTTTCAAAATTGGTGTTTGCATCCAAACACATGCCGAGTAGTTGCAACCTATACTGTTCGGCAACTCTTTCGATACTTTCGCGGTCAATGCACACGGTTTCTAGCGCATTGCCAGAATCGGAAACATATGATTAGTTTCTTATATTCCGATGTTTGGAGGCACGGTTAGGGGATCGCGAATGCTGAAAGTGCTATGCGGTACAACTCTCGTGGGTGCCGCCATGATCATCGCAGAACCGGCTGCCATGGCTGCCACTGCAACCGGCAATATGACGGTTACCATCACCATTCAGGCACAGTGCCTGGTCCAGACGGCAGGAACCCTCAATTTTGGCACTAACGGAGTTATTACCTCCAACATCGATCAGACCAGCACGATAGGAATCCAGTGTACGTCTGGAGCAACCTATAATGTGGGCTTAAGTGCCGGTGCGGGGGCCGGCGCTACGACAGCCGTTCGGGTCATGACCGGCCCTGGGGCGGCAACGATCAACTACGGGCTCTACCGTGATTCCGCAAGGTCTCAGAGTTGGGGGGTCACGATCGGTACCGATACGGAAACAGGCACGGGCAACGGCAGCGTCCAGAACTACACGGTTTATGGCCGGGTCCCGCCCCAGACCACCCCTGCTGCCGGCGCCTATACCGATACGGTGGCGATTACGGTCACCTACTAGAGCAAACCATACGCACAGGAGGCTGCCATGCAACACAGGTTGCCACGCATTGCCGTGACTATGCTTCTGCTTATGAGTTCCCACAGCGTGAACGCAGCATCGCTGCGTGTGGCCCCCACCAGCCTGGAGCTTGTCGCTCCATCCGGCACCGCAGTTCTCAATCTCGCCAATGATGGCGATCACCCCATCAACGTCCAGGTTCGCATTTTCAAATGGAGCCAGACGGGGGGAACCGAACGGCTCGAACCGACCAGAGATGTGGTCGCCAGCCCTCCCTCAACGAAGATGAGTCCAAACGGCCAATACGTCGTCAGGGTGGTGCGCACGAGCAAAGCTCCGGTAAAGGCGGAGGAGACATATCGCGTCATCGTCGATGAACTGCCCGATCCGCGGCTCGCGCGCGCCGGAACGGTGACGTTGATCATGCGCCATTCGATTCCGATCTTTTTCAAACGGGCCGATATCAAGCCGGCTAACGTCTCTTGGAACCTCAACAGGCAAGGCAATAGCCTGTTTTTGACCGGCAAGAACAATGGCGACAGCCGGTTTCGGTTGTCGAACCTGACGGTCACACAAGGAGGCACAAAGATCGCCAGTCGCAACGGCCTGGTCGGGTACGTCCTTAGCGGCGCGACGATGCGGTGGCCAATTGCCACGGCAAAATCCCTCTCCAGCAGCGCGATCATCTTGCAAGGCCAGAGCGATCTTGGGCCGTTCAATGCAAACGTTGCTGTTGCGAAACCTTAGTGCCGGCACCGTCTTTGCAAGTATCCTTCTTTCGGTTTCGGTGCTGCGTGCTCAGGAAGTTCCCAATCCGCCTGCAGCTGTTGTTACTGCTGATCAGCCCGCAGGCACACGCGACGTCTATCTTGAGGTATTCATCAACAACGTCTCGACGAAGATGATTGGTAATTTCAAACAGCGCTCGAATGGCTCGCTCGCGGCGACGGCTGAGGAACTGCGTGAAGTCGGCATAAAGCCTCCAGCGCACGTCGACCAAACCACGCTCATTGAGCTTGGTACTTTGCCTGGCTTGTCCTATCAGGTCGATGATCCGACCCAGCGACTCTATGTTCAAGCAGGCGACAAACAGCGCGCGCCACACGTGATCAACGTCAGACAGCAGGAGGACGGCAAGGTTTCAGAGCCTCAATCCGGCTATGGGGCCGTACTCAACTATTCTCTCTATGCCAGCTCCAACAGCCTCTTCAAAAACAGTTCCGATATCTTCCAAGGAATATCCGGATCATTCGATGCCCGAATTTTCAGCCCCTACGGCACCCTCAGCCAATCCTTCATCGCCGGATACTCCAACGCCAGCCTGGATGGCGTCACCCGCCTCAACACCACCTGGAGCTATTCCGATCCAAAGAACCTCCTCACCTATCGCGCAGGCGATTTGACGACCGGCGGCCTTTCCTGGACACGACCAGTCTACTTCGGCGGTATCCAGTTCCAACGCAATTTCAGCCTGCGCTCGGATCTGGTGACGGAGCCGCTTCCCGCATTTGCCGGGACTGCGGCTGTTCCTTCCACGCTCGAAATCTACGCCCAGAATGTCAGAACCTATTCCGGGGATGTTCCCGCCGGGCCATTTGAAGTCAACAATTTGCCGGTGTTCTCGGGCGGAGGGCAAGCAACCGTCGTGCTGCGCGACAGCCTTGGGCGGGAGACAACTCAGACATTGCCGTTTTACTCCTCCAACCTTCTGCTTCGACGCGGCCTTTTGGATTTTTCAGCGGAACTTGGTGTCCCTCGTCGAAATTTCGGAACAGAGTCCAATGACTACGACAACCGCATCATGGGTGTCGCTACCGCCCGCTACGGATTGACCGATTGGCTGACGCTCGAGGGTCATTTTGAAGGTGGTGTGGATCTCCTGAACGGTGGTGTCGGAGCCGCCTTCCCGCTGGGCGGTTGGGGTGTCGCTTCGGTTGCTGGTGCAGCAAGCAAGAGTGGCGATCGCTCCGGTTCGCTTGCAAATGCATCGCTCGAACTGAGTTACGATAGATGGGCTCTTTATGCGCGCGTACAGCGCGCCTTCGACGATTACGACGATATTGCATCCGTGTCCGCCAAGCCGACGACGAGTACCGCCGGCGGACTTGCAATACTCAGTGCAGGTGTGCCGCGCGCCATCGACCAGGTGACCCTGAGCGTACCGACGCCGTTGGATCTCTCCAGCCTCAATCTTTCGTACACGAGGCTTGAAAGTGCAGACGGCACGAAGAGCAAGATCGCCAGCGTTTCATACAATCAAACCTTCAAGCACACGACGTTTTACGCCACAGCCTTCACGGATCTGGAGGAGCGAGGCAACTTCGGGGTCTTTGCCGGACTTTCCATTCCCTTCGGCGGCAATATCACCGCCAATACCGGTGTGCAGAGCGGACCGGATGGTCTCGGACTGGTTGCCGACGTTTCCAAGTCCATGCAGCAGGAAAATGGCAACTTTGGCTGGCGATTGCGGACATCCGAAGGGCAAAACACCAACAGGGAAGCGGCCCTCAGCTACCGTGCGCCATTTGGGCAGATCGAGGCCGGCGTCCAGCAACAGGATCGGGACGCTCGCGCCATGCTCCGGCTCGATGGCGCCATCGCGACCGCCGGCGGGGGGGTTTTCGCCACCAATCGTATCGACGACGCCTTCGCCATCGTCGATGTCGGCGCTCCCGACGTCGAGGTCCAGCAGCAGAACAGGCCCGTCGGCAAGACCAGCCAGAGCGGCCGTATACTCGTGCCCAATCTCAATTCCTACGAACCGAATACCGTGTCCATCGATCCGAAAAACCTTCCCGTCGACGCGGATGTGCCGGCGACGAAGGAGATCGTCGTACCTGCAGATCGCAGTGGCGTCGTCGTCAAGTTTGGCGTTGCGGAGGCACCGCAGGCCGCGCTTGTGACCATCGTGGATAAGAATGGCGCCTTCCTGCCCGCCGGCCTCCGCGGCAGATTGCAGGGAGCAAGCGAAGATTTCGTCATCGGCTATGACGGCCAGGCCTATATCCGCGGATTGCATGCTCGAAACTCGATCGAGGTTTCGTTTGAGGACGGCACCAACTGCCATGGCGATTTCCCCTATAAGCCGCAGCGTGGAGAGCAAGTCGTGATCGATAATTTGAGATGTTTTTGAGAGGGAGTTGAAAGATGTTCCGCTCGATCGTCTTTCTGCTTGCTCTCCTGCTGCCGGCGCCCGCCTTCGCGCAGAGCTGCAATTTCACCGTCACCAATATGAATTTCGGGGCAGTCGACAGCCTTTCCGGCAACCCTGTAACGACGACGGCGACGATGAACATCAGTTGCACCGGAGGCTTGCTCGACGGCGGGAGACGTATCCTGATCTGCCCCAATCTCGGCCCGGGCAGCGGTGGCGCCTCCTCTGCAACAGCACGCCAAATGCTGAACGGGATCAACCCGTTGAACTACCAAATCTATTCCGACAGCGGCATGAGCGTGGTGTGGGGATCAAGCACCTGGGCCTACCCGTCACGAGCGCCCGCCTTTGCGATGACCATGACCTTGCTCGGAGGCCTGCTGAGCGCCGCAACCGGCAGCATGACCATGTATGGCGCTGTCCTCGGCTCTCAACCAACTGCGGCAACAGGTGCCTTTACCTCGAACTTCTCGAGCGCCGACACGGCCTTCTATTACAGCTATAGCAGTGCCACCACCTGCGACTCTCCTTCCGGCTCGGTTGGAACCGCTACGTTTGCCGTGAGCGCGAGCGTTGCCGCCAATTGCCTGGTGAGTGTCCAGAACATCAACTTCGGCACCCAAGGCGTGCTGAGCGGCAATGTCGATGCGACCGGCTCAGTCACGGCAACTTGCACGCCCGGCACGACCTACACGATCTCTTTGAACGGCGGCGTGGCTAACGCCGCGCCGACGGCGCGAAAAATGTCCAAGGGCACGGAGAACGTCACCTATGGCCTCTATAAGGATTCGAGCCGCTCGCAGCCATGGGGCGATGTCAACACACCCGGCAGCACCGTGGCTGGAACCGGAAACGGAACGGCGCAACTCTTGACGGTCTATGGTCGGGTGCCACCACAAACGACACCGTCGCCAGGCAGCTATGTCGACACAGTCGTCGTTACGCTGACCTATTAGACCGCATCACGATCTTTCAGTCTCGCCCTCTGCATTTTAGATTGTCGATTGCACTTGGCAGGCCTTGCCGAAGCGGATGCTTCTTCAGGCAGCGCCGGCGCCACCCGGCTTGGTCTTTGCAATGGGCACGACAGCCTTATCCTCCGGCATATCAGAGAAGCAAACCATGTTGCGGCCGTTTCGCTTGGCTTGATAGAGGCGCCGATCAGCCACCGCGGCCAGTTCCTCCCAATGCTCGATCGCATGCTGCGATCGCCAGTCGACCCCAAAGCTGGCAGTGGCCGTCAGCTTGTGCTCGTCGCTGATGACGGCCTGCGAAAGGGTGTCGCACAGCCGCTGAGCGGTCGCATGCGCAAAGGATTCCGTGACATCGACCAGTACGATCAGAAACTCCTCACCGCCATAGCGCGCAAACAAGTCCTGCTCGCGCAGATAGGGGCTCAAAATCTGCGCCGTTCTCTGTAGAACCAAGTCGCCGACAGCATGGCCATGGCGATCGTTGATCTGCTTGAAGTGGTCGATATCGAACATGATGACGGCAATTCCGTCGAGCTTGGCTCGGGGAGCAGTAAGCAGTTCGCCGATAGCCTCCCCTAGCGCGCGGCGATTGAGAAGGCCGGTCAGCGCGTCGGTCTGCGACAGTCGCCTCAGCTCCTCCGTCATCGACTTGCGCTCCATCTCCAGATGTCGCTTCAGACGCTGTTGCTCACGCAACAGGTCGAGCCGCTGGAACATCTCACGCGCCTCTCTTCCCGCATGGCGCATGGGCGGTGGTTGGAGAAGATTGCCAGCGGCAATATCGTCAATCTGCCGTATGGCCGCAAGCATCGGGCGGAAAATGGATCGCCCGAGCACGTAGACCAGACCGAGCATCACAGATATTGCCGTGCCAGCGAGCAGGATCGAGACCAGCATCGTATTGAAGGCTTTTCGCCGCATTGCTTCAAGGGAACTCAGCGCACTGTTTTCGATTTCCTCGCGCAACTTCTCGGTCGAGCTCAGTCCTGGAACATATTTTTCGCTGAATTCGGCCGGAGACGGTGGGTTGCCGTTATTCAGCTCGAAAGCGACCCGCTGCGCATAGAGCAAGGATCCGGAGAAGTAGTTTACCGTCACTCGATCCAGCAGGAGAGCGATGGCCGGAGACTGCAGAGCGATTGGCGTGTAGGTCTTCAGGATCGCATTCACCTCCTGGAGCCGGTTTAGCTCCCCGTCGAATGCCTCGCGATAGTTCCGGCGCGCGTCTCCCTGCGAAGTCGCCATCATCACGACATAGGACCCAACTCTACCGGCTCGCTCCCTGAGCGTCCCGGCGAGGGAAGTCAGTATCACCTCGGCGCTGGTTTCGGGTGCCAGCGCAATGATCGATCGCCCGGCGATGTCGCGGTAATCCTGAGCGCGATCGGCCGCGCGGAACATCGCCCGGATTGCCTCGGCTATTCTTGCACCGCTGCGCTCATGATATGGGGTAGCGGCGACCGCATCTACTGCGCTTCGGCCGGTCTGCAGCTGCGACTTGAGGGCAATAAAGGCATTGCGCATCTCCGCAGACCCGTCGATTTCCGTCCGGAAATGCGTCTCGATGCTGGCAATGTCGCGGTCCGTTTCCTGCCTGCTATTTCTCAAGGCAGCGATGAATTGCGGCTGCTGCTCTTCCGGCGCCCCCATGAGACTATTCGCGGGGCCTCGCTCCCTGGAAATTGCGGCCGCGGCATGCAACGCAACATGGAACCGATTGAATTCCGCAACACCACGCTTGTAGTTGAGATAGTCCGATAGGCTGAAGGCAATTGTCGAGCCGGCCATCATCAAGCAAACCATGATAACGGCTATGGCTCCGATCCATTGCAGCTGTTGTATTCTAAGCCGCGACAAGGAATGCTCTCCACAAACAATTGCCTGAGGGAGACTACACCAGATTCAGTGGAATCTTCACTTAACGAACAGGCTTAAATATTTCTCACGCATGGATCATCAGCTTGCCGGGACAATTGCTGTGGCAAAGCGGGCGCATAGGCAGGAAAAACGCCGGAATTGCGTCAGCTAATCCGCCTGGATAGTGACAAAGCGCGGCACGCAGGCACCCAATGGCGGGATAGTGCTCCCGACGATCAGTTCTCGACGAGAACCGCAGGCATGAGGTTTGCGCGAGCCGAATAATGCGGCTGACCGACAACATGCGAAATCATCAGCGCGTAGACAAGGACCGCGCCTATGACGATGGCGATACCATGGAGTGGGAGACTGGCCTTGGATGGAGCGCTTGCCGTTGCCGGCCTATCTGGATCGATGCGAGGGGGGTGCTTCGCTGCTGCTTGCGCCTTCGAGAAGGGAAGCAGCAACTCCCTCTCCATGCCGGCTTGCCGCTCAAGCGGCTTGCTGAATCTCACTGTGGGCTTGAACTGGATAATTTCGCCCATTTTTACACGGTCCCTTTGTGACACGCAGCTACTGGCTATTCTCGGTGTTGTTGTCGGCATCGATGTAGTCAACACGAACGACGACCTTTTCGGGCCGTTGTTCGCCATGCGGTACGATTACGGTGACGATGCAGCGATTCTCGCGAGGCTTGACGGATAGCAGACGCCCTTTTGTTTTCGACAGGACCTCATCGGCAGCGTTCGAGCAATCCCGGACCTTGTCGCCAAGCTGAATGACCTGCCCCTGCCCCGCCAGCGCGACGCCTGCAATCGATAGTCCAGCGAGTGCGACTAAGATCCTGATCATCTGCCCAGTATACTCCAAGAGAGGCACCGGGGCGACCTCGGAGCGCAAGAAAGCAACCCTATCCCCTTCATCTTTTCGTTGAAGGTCGCCGGGTTTGGGAGGTAAATTTCGAGATATTGCAGAGCGAAGCCGGTTACACGCAATAGTGGACTTCCTCACGGTTTCATGGAAGGAAATGCGGCAAAACCGTTCGGCCGCTAGATGAACAAGACGAGCGTCGACTATTCTGCCACAGGAAGTACCATGCTCAATCTGGAAACCTCCCGACTTGTCCTCAGGCCCTGGCAAGATCGAGATCGCGTGCCATTTGCCGCTATCAACGCGGATGACGAGGTACGGCGCTATTACTATCCGCGCCTGCTCACAGCAATCAAAACGGGTGAACTGATCGATGACGCCAATGAGCGGTTGTTCCGGGACGGCTTCGGCTTCCTCGCGGTCGAGCGCAAGGCTGACGGTGTCTTGATCGGCGGTGCAGGTCTGTCGCGTCCGGGAGCGGAAGTTCCGGGCGATTTTCCGCTGGAAATCGGCTGGATTCTTGGGCGAGCCTACTGGCGGCGGGGTTATGCCACAGAAATCGGCCGCTGCTGTCTCGACTTTGCCTGGCGGCGGCTGGGAGCCGAATGCGTCATCGGCTATACCTCGGAGATCAATCTTCCCTCACGGCAGGCGATGGAGAAGATCGGGATGTCTCGCGTCGAACGCGCTGACTTCGATGACGTCACCGTGCCGCCCGGAAATATCCTGCGGCCGCATGTGCTCTATCGTATCGACAGGCCAGCGCTCTAGCCATCAGCCTTGCACCATCAGCGCTTCCGCGCGAAAACTCCGTGATGACGATACCGACAATCCATTCCTTCGCTTTCGATCCGACCTGTGGCATGCATCTGGAGCAACTGCAGTCCATCGAGCTGCCGGACGCGCCCGTGGGCTTCGACGATTTCTGGCGTAAGCGATACAAGCGTGCGCTTGCCGTCGACCCGCAACCGAGACTTCGCCATAGCAAGCTGCACGATGATCGCTGGCGTGTCTTCGACATCAGCTACATGTCGACCAACTCGTTTCAGATCAACGGCTGGCTTCTCCTTCCCCGCCACGGGCAGGTGCGTCGAGGATTGGTCGTAGGGCACGGCTATGGTGGAAGGGAGCAGCCGGACTTTGACCTGCCGCTCGAAGAGACGGCGGTGCTGTTTCCCTGTTTCCGTGGCCTGTCTCTCAGCGCATGCCCGCAAATTCCGGCGGATGCCTCGGGCCATGTGCTTTGCGGCATCGAGAGCCGCGACACCTATGTCATCGGCGGTTGCGTAGAGGATCTCTGGCTTGCGGTTTCAACGCTGGAGACGCTCTATCCGCGGATCGCAGGCAACATCGCCTATAGCGGCATCAGCTTCGGCGGCGGCCTCGGCGCTCTTGCGATTCCTTTCGATACCCGTATCGACCGCGGCCATCTCGTGGTTCCGACTTTCGGGCATCGATCGCTATGGCTGACTTTGCCGACCGTTGGCAGCGCGCAGTCGGTGCAGGCCTATCAGCAAGAGCACGGGAGCGTGTTTGAACTCCTTCGCTTCTTCGATGCTGCGATTGCCGCAAGCCGGATCAAGGTGCCGATGCTGATTGCGCCCGCCCTTTTCGATCCGGCCGTTGCGCCACCCTGCCAGTTCGCCGTCGCAAATGCGACGCAGAAGTTTAACGAAATATTCATCCTGGATGCGGGCCATTTCGAATACGATGGCATGAACGAGCAGAACGCAATTCTGCGAGACAAGGTAGGACATTTTTTCAAGGTGCCATGAACCGCGAATACCTGCGCTGGTACAGTCGACGACTGGAACGAGACATGGAGCTTCTGGTGTTCGGCCATGCCGGCGCCAAGGTATTGATGTTCCCTACGAGGGACGGACGGTTCTGGCAGTATGAGCAGATGGGGCTTGTCGCCAGCCTCGCAGAGAAATTGAACGCAGGGCAGCTTCAAATTTACTGTATCGAGGGACTTGCCGGCGAAACCTTCTATGGTTCCGGCCGACACCCATCGGAGCGCATCCGCCGACACAGGGCTTTTGAGGAATACATCCTCAACGAAGTTTTGCCGCTGATGGCGCAGAAAAATTCTCATGAATGCACGATCGTCCACGGCTGCAGCCTTGGCGCTTTCCAGGCGGCCAGCCTCGTGTTCCGTCACCCCCATCTCTTTCGCAAGCTCGTCGCCTTCTCAGGACGTTACGATCTGACGATGCGGGTCGAATCCTTCGTGGATCTGTTCGATGGCTATTATGACGACGACATATATTTCCACATGCCGACGCACTTTCTGCCGGGGCTAGCCTGCGAGTGGCAGCTCGAAAGGCTACGGCAGATCGATATCGTGCTCACGATCGGCGACGCTGATCCCTTTATCGACAACAATCGCTATCTAAGCCGGCTTCTTGCCGACAAAGGCGTCGACCATCGCCTGCACGTGTGGGATGGCCGCGCTCACAGGGCTGGCGCGTGGCGCAAGATGGCACCACTCTACATTTGAGCGCCGCTTAGGGCATTTTCAGGAAAAGTGCTGGGAATTACACCAAGCCTGCCGGAATGGGTCTGCTCATCTTGCGCGTGCCGTAGTCCCGCTCGTGGGACCGGCGGTGCTGTTGCTCGTAACTTGTCGACAGGTCGACAAGGATGCGCTCCATCAGTCCGTCCGGATAGGTTCCGGTATCATCGGTTTCGACTTCTGACTGCGCGGTAACGATCTTCAAATTCATCACTGGTCCTCCGCCTTTGCACGGAAACTCTCGAATCTATGGTCTGTTCCAGCAGTATCAGCTCAATTGTTAAAAAATTAACTACGTCCATTAACGAATCCGAACGCCGCCGCGGTGTCGCGCGCGCCAAATCGCCCCTGAATTTCAGCTTCGCAAACTAGCCCCTCGAAACGCGAACTTTGTCCGCTGGATCGGTATCTTCCGAGTCCGGGGCAGGCTCCCAGCCAAAGACGCTGCGGCCACCATAGGAGAAGGATCGCTCGAACTCGCCGGCAACGATCTCCTTCAAGTCCGGGCCGGTGACATAGCGCTCCAGCACTCTCGATTGATCGTCCAGGCGCCTTAGCGCCGCCAGTTCCTCATCGCGGCCAAGCCGCCCCCTCCTGACGGCGGATTTCATTACGCTGATCGTTTCGTCATAGACCTTCAACGGCACCGGAAAGGGATGCCTATCCTTGCCGCCATGCGCCAGCGAGAAACGCGCCGGATCGGAAAATCGGCAGGGAGCGCCGTGTACGACCTCGGCGACCATCGCCAATGCCCTTACCGTTCGCGCGCCGACGCCCGGGGTCAAAAGCAGATCTTCGAAATCCACCGGACCACGATCGGCCGCCGCTGCGAGGTTTCCATGCAGTCGCCGCATGTTCACGTCTTCCTCGCGCACATCGTGATGCTCGGGCATGATGAGATATGGCAGCAGCGGCTGAACATCCTGCTCGCAATTTTCTAGAGTTTTTCCATCCAACACTTTGAATTCACGAATAATTTTATCCGGACCAAGTGACGCAAGCAAATCCAGTTGCCGATCGCGGGAGCAGTCGGCGCGCCGATCGGCCAGATTGATGATCTCACCCTGATCCCGTCCCTCGATAGCGGCATGTGGGGAATCGAGAAAACTGCCCAGCCCCTCGGAGAGCCAATGATATCGCCTTGCCTGCCGGCGATCGCCATTCATGCCCTGCTGGATGACAACCCATTTGCCGTCATCAGCGACGATAAAGCCATGCAGGTAGAGATCGAAGCCATCCTGGACGGCTGCGCTGTCCACTTTTGCGATGAGCCGACTGGTGTTCGCAAGCGAAGAGCCATCGATACCGACCCGGTCGCCGATATGGAGCAGCTCTTCCGGGGTCTTGCGCGAATGCGCACCACGCCCGCCGCAAACATGGATGCCGAGCTCGCTTGAAAGCGGCGTGAGGCCGCGCTTCAAGGCGCCAAGCACACTCGTGGTAATGCCGGAAGAATGCCAGTCCATGCCCATGACGGCGCCGAAGGACTGGAACCAGAATGGATTGGCTAGCCGGCGAAACAGCTCGTCGCGCCCATAATGCTGGACGATCGCCTCGGTGATCACTGCGCCCAGCCGCGTCATCCGATCGCCGAGCCAGCGCGGCACACGGCCGCCATGCAACGGAAGGTCAGCTTTGCCAGATCTTTGCGCCACTATCGTCACTCTCGATTTTCGATGACGACATTCTAGTACCGGCGGCTGATTTGCGCCATCCGTTCTGTCTTTGTTTCCAACGGCCAGTGCTCAAGAGCGATTGCGCAGCAAATAAGAACGCATGGCCGAGATGCCTTCATCGATGTTGGCGCGGCCAAAGCCTATGCGAAAGCGATCGGTGGGTGTCACGTTGAGATCGGAATGATAGAGGCTGGCAGGTAAAAGCAGCACCCCAGACTGCTCGACGAGGTCTTGGGCAAAACTCTCGACACCATCCTCACCTCTATAACGCGGATAGCCGACGCAACCGCCATCGGGCGTGTACCAGTCGAAGAGGTGTTCGAATTCGGCGAAGAAGGACTTCAGCTTGACCAAATTGGAGGCAATGAGCTTATTGTTGCGCTCAAGGATCCTGTCGGCATTGAGCAGTGCAATCTGCGCCAGGCTTTCGCTCGGGCCGGAGTTGCAGATGGAGAGGTAGTGCTTCATCCGCTCCATTTTCGAAAGCACCTCGTGATCGCGGCAGGCGAGCCAGCCGATGCGCAGCCCCGGCAAGCCATAGGCTTTCGACATGACACCCAGCGACAGACCCCGTTCATAGACATCAGCAGCAGCGGGCAATATGTCTCGGCCTTCGACGGTTAGTCCCCGATAGACCTCGTCACTGAATAACCAGATGCCATGGCGACGGCAGAGATCCACCAGCGCGTCGAATCTTTCCCTTTCGAGCACCTTGCCCGTGGGATTGTGTGGGAAGTTGATCGAGATCAGCTTGGTACTGGGTCGGATCGCCGCTTTGACGGCATCGATATCGAGCGACCAATCATCTTCCGAATTAAGCGCCACGGCGGAAACGTCACAAATGCTGAGTGGGATCGTTTCAGACGACTGGTAGTTGGGCGTTACGACGATCGCATGGTCGCTCTTGTCGAGGAGCGCGTGCATTGCGATGTAGATGCCTTCCTCCGCGCCCGCGAAGCAGAGAATGTCCGCCCGGCACATCGTTTCATAAAGGCCAGCGATAGTATCACGCAGTTCCGGACCACCGAAGGTCTCTGTGTACCCAAGCCACAGATTCTCGTGAGCTTGCCGCTGTTCGGTAGTCGCCATGCTAAGCAACTCAGCCATCGTCATGCTCTGCGCGTCGGACGCGGTCATATGATAGCGCGCGCTGAATTCCCACTTCGAGAAATAGGTTTCGAGCTTGAAATCTGGAAGGACCGGCATGGGGTATTTCTCCGCAGTAACTTATACACGTTCGCGCTGGCGTTTGTTGGCAGAACGTTAGTGTCTAGTTGACAAATTGTCAAATATAGACTGATTGTAAATACGAAGACAGAAAGGGCGTCATGCCGAGAAAGACAGATGCGCCGAGAGAAGCAAAGCCGATCGAGGGCGACGTGCTGCAATTCGTTCCCGTCGCCGAGGCTGTTGCAACCCTGCTCAAGCCGCATGCGGAAGTCGTCATTCACGATCTGCGAACGCAGACGATCGCCTATATCGCCAACAATATATCCAGGCGCGATGTCGGCGGTTCGTCGCTCGCGGAATTGAAGGATATCGGGGAGCTTGGCACCGATGTCATTGGCCCCTATCCGAAAACAAACTTCGACGGTCGGCAGCTCAAATCGATTACGGCTGTGCTGCGAAACAGCAGCGGCGAGACATTTGGCTTGCTATGTATCAATTTCGACCTCGCGCCAATCGAGGCTGCTCGCGACGCACTAACGTTGCTCGCGGCTTTTCAGGGGGCCGGCACGCAGCCAACCGCTCTGTTCAATGCGGACTGGCAAGAAACCGTCAATACCGCGATTGCGGACTTTCTCGGCGAACGGGGGCTTGCGGCCTCCGCCCTTGCAAAGGAAGATCATGCCGCCCTGATCGAGAGGCTGGAACAGGAGGGTTATTTTTCCATCCGCAACCTGGTCCCTTACCTCGCCCGATTGCTCGGCATTTCGCGGGCGACCGTCTACAACCACCTGCGGCGGGCACGACAGAGCAAGCCATAGACAGATGAAGACCCAACCGGGGTGCCAGTAATCGGAGCGTCGCAGCGCTATCGCTTCAACTCACGCTCGAATTTTTCGATCTGCTGCAAGACCCATGGATCGTCGGCCGAATATTGGGGCGTCTCCCCCTCAAGCCGGCGTTGACGGCGACCACGGATCCAGTCGATGAAGGCGAGAAGCAGTCGCATGCGAATATCCAAACTTTTCAGTATCTGCGAGACCCGGCGACCTGACCGGCAAGCCGGTCGGAAGCCGAGTCTCGACCACCGCAAGGCGTTGCGGCAAATGCCTTTTGCTCTCGCCAAAATGAACGGTAGCTGAACACAGATACACGCCAGGATGGCTTTGTTTCCAATGTCAACACATCTCAAAGGGGATCTTTCCACATCGCGCAATTATTGCGGGATTCTTGCAGGTCGGTGAGTTGGCAAGGTCCCGAGCTTTTTTGATCAAGCGTACCGTAATCGCCAAAACTGACCTAGTCGGATTGAATAGTCGCGACTAAACCACGCCGCGTCGCTTCCGATTTCCCCGGAGCGGCACAAGCTTAGCCTCGCCTGTGCGAGGCTTTTTTCTTTTTGGCATACTGCCCGCTATCGGCGCGGCTCGCCGCCGGGCGCATAGACCGTATCCTGTTCAAACCGGAACACCGACCCGCAGCGACACTTCACCATGTGCTTGCGCGGATCGGGCGACGGCCGCTCAGTGGAAAAGCCGCGGGGCATCTCATCGATCTTGAAGTCGCGGGTAGATGCGCGGCGATTATCGGTCTCCGAAACCTCGGCAAAGCCAGTATGGCCACACTTTGCACATTCTAGTTTCCGTGAATATCGATCTCGCGCAGCCATTCTCTACCAATCCGGGACTCATGTTGCGCCCCTTTTATCAGCGCCGTCCTCTGTCTTGAAGACCGACGGACGCCCTCGCTGGATTTCCTCAAACTCCTGAGATCATGGAGATGGCGAGATCGGCCACAGAAAAATCCTACTATTCAAAAAAAAGGGATTGACCTGATGGCAGATGTCAGACCAATTTACCGTCCATGACAAAGGCCATGCTGACACCTCTTCCTTCTATCGACCGGACGCAGCAAGTCATCGACGCGCTGTCGAGCTTCATCGAGTCGTCGAAGCTGCAGGCTGGCGACAGGCTGCCGACCGAACGCGAACTGATGACGGCGCTTTCCGTCGGGCGCTCGACGATCCGGGAAGTGATCACCTATTTCCAGGCGTTGGGCGTTATGGAATCGCGCAAGGGCAGCGGCACCTACCTGTTGAAGCCCGTTTCCAAGGCGACCATCCACATGCCACTGTCGCTCGATCCGCCGCATCTGCGTGATGCGTTGCTGCAGACGCTGGAAGTTCGTCGCGGCATTGAGTGCGAAGCCGGCATGGTCGCAGCCCGAAAGCGTACCGACGAAGACCTCGTCATCATTGAGCAGAAGCTCAACGAGATGGAGCGCGTTCATATCGCCAAAGGTACGTCAGGGCCGGAAGACCTGGCATTTCACCTGGCAGTCTATGATGCCACGCACAATCCCTTGTTCAGGCAACTTCTGGAACAGATGCGCGAAACCTTCGAGCGCTTCTGGGACCACCCTTTCGACCGCGAGGATTTTGCCCGCCGGTCATTCCCATTCCACCGCACGCTGTTCAACGCCATCGCCGATCAGGATCCCGAGGCAGCGCGCGCCGAAACACTGAAAATTCTCGACGTGGTCGAGGAAGACATCAAGGAAATGTCCAAATGACTGACGGGCTTGAGCCATTCGAACTTGCATCCCTCATCACAGCCCATGACGACGGCAATTTCGCCGATGCCGTGGTGCCGCCGATCTTCCAGACATCGCTGTTCACCTTCTCCAGCTATGACGAGATGATCGCTTCCTATCGCGGCGAGAAAGTGCGGCCGACCTACACGCGCGGCCTCAACCCGACGGTGCGCCTGTTCGAAGAAATGCTGGCCAAGCTCGAAGGTGCTGAAGATGCGCTTGGCTTTGCCAGCGGCATGGCGGCGATTTCGTCCGCGGTGCTCAGCTTCGTCGAGCCGGGCGATCGCATCGTCGCAGTCAAGCACGTCTATCCCGACGCCTTCCGCCTCTTCGGCACCGTTCTCAAGCGCATGAAGGTCGAGGTGACCTATGTCGACGGCCGTGATGAGGAGGCCGTCGCAAAGGCACTTCCCGGCGCAAAGGTCTTCTACATGGAAAGCCCGACGAGCTGGGTCATGGAAGCGCATGATGTCGGTGCGCTCGCGGCTCTTGCCAGGAAGCATGACGTCGTCTCGATGATCGATAACAGCTGGGCTACTCCCTATTTCCAGCAGCCTTTGAAGCTCGGCGTCGATCTCGTCATTCATTCCGCCTCGAAATATCTTGGCGGTCATAGCGACGTGGTCGCCGGCATCGTCGCCGGCTCCAAGGAGATGATCGCCCGCCTGAAGGCCGAGGCCTATCCCTATCTCGGCGGCAAGCTCTCGCCCTTCGATGCATGGCTACTGATCCGCGGCCTGCGCACGTTGCCGATCCGCATGAAAGCGCATGAGGCTGCCGCGATGACGATCGCCAAGCGCCTGCAGGAGCTCGACGTCGTGGAGCAGGTCTGCCATCCGGGTCTCGCCAACCGCCTGCCTGCCGGCCTCAACGGCACTTCCGGGCTTTTCTCGTTCATCTTCCGCGAGGGTGTTGATGTTCGTGCCTTCGCCGATCGCCTGAAGCTCTTCAAGCTGGGCGTCAGCTGGGGTGGTCATGAAAGCCTGATCGTGCCGGGAGAAGTCGTTCTGCAGCAGAAGGCGCAGCCGAATTCGGCCCATACCTTCGGCATCAATCCACGCTCCGTACGTCTCCATATCGGCCTCGAAGGTACCGAGGCCCTTTGGAAGGAACTCGAGGAGGCAATCGCCGCCGCCTCGTGAATGAAGCAACCTGAGAGGAAAACCTAAAAGGGGAACAACATGAAAAGACTGATAACAGCAGCACTCTTTACCGCCATGATGGCCGGCACCGCTTTTGCCGGCACGACCTTGAAGCTCGTGGAAGTGATCACGAGCCCCGAACGTACCGAGACGCTCAAGTCGATCGTCGCCAAGTTCGAAGCCGAAAACCCCGGCACCAAGGTTGACATCATCTCCCTGCCTTGGAACGAAGCATTCCAGAAGTTCGCGACCATGGTTTCGGCCGGTGACATTCCGGACGTCATGGAAATGCCGGACACCTGGGTATCGCTCTACGGCAATAACGGCATGCTCGAAAGCCTTGAACCGTACCTTGCCAAGTGGGACCACACCAAGGAACTGACGCCGCGCGCGCTCGAGCTTGGTCGCTACGTCAAGAACACCGCCTATATGCTGCCCTACGGCTTCTATCTGCGCGCCATGTTCTACAACAAGAAGATCCTCAAGGACGCCGGCATCGCCGAACCGCCTAAGACGATGGACGAGTTCGTCAAGGCATCCGAAGCCATCTCCAAGCTGCCTGGCAAGTACGGCTACTGCATGCGCGGCGGTCCGGGCGGCCTCAACGGCTGGATGATCTTTGCTGCCTCCATGGCCGGCGAAAACAAGTACTTCAAGGACGACGGCACATCGACGATGAACAGCCCCGGCTGGGCCAAGGGCATCGAATGGATGGTCGATCTCTACAAGAAGGGCTATGCACCTAAGGATAGCGTCAACTGGGGCTTCAACGAAGTCGTCGCCGGCTTCTACTCCGGCACCTGCGCCTTCCTCGACCAGGATCCGGACGCGCTGATCGCCGTCGCCGAACGCATGAACAAAGACGATTTCGGCGTAGCGCCGCTGCCGAAGGGACCGGACGGCAAGTCCTTCCCGACCATCGGCTATGGTGGCTGGTCGATGTTCTCCAGCAGCCAGAACAAGGATCTTTCCTGGAAGCTGATCGCGACGCTCGAAGGTCCTGAAGGCAACCTGACGTGGAACAAGAAGATCGGTGCTCTGCCGGCCTACACGGCTGCGGAGAAGGACCCCTTCTACGCCGGCGACCAGTTCAAGGGTTGGTTCCAGGAGCTGGCCGACAAGAACACCGTTCCCACCGTCATGCCGACCTACCTCGAAGAATTCGCCTTCTTCAAGGATTCGCTCGCCATCAAGACGTCGCAGCAAGCGATGCTCGGCGATATCTCGGCCAAGGATCTCGCCGACCAGTGGGCAGACTATCTGACCAAGGCGCAGCAGAAATTCCTCGCCAAGAAATAATGAGCATGCGCGGCGGCGGAGCAATCCGCCGCCGCTCCTGCCCTTGAAACAGACGGCGTTCGAACGCCGCGAACGGGAACTATCGCAGATGACTACGATCGCCGACACGCTCGCCGGGCGGCAAGACCGCAGGCCGTGGCTGAAGCGCCTCGCCGACGCCTCCGAACCCTATCTCTACAGCGCACCTGCGCTCATCCTCATCATTGCCGTGATGTTGGTGCCGCTGGTGATCGGCATTTCCTATGCCTTTCGCGATATCCAGTTGCTCAATCCGTTTTCCGGCAGCTTCATCGGCCTGGAGCACTTTCGCGCTCTTTCCAAGGATACCGCCTTCTACTGGGCGTTGAAGAACACGCTCTGGTGGACGGGCGCCTCGGTTGCGCTGCAGTTTATCTTTGGACTGACCCTTGCGCTGCTGCTGGACAAGCCCTTCGTCGGCCGCTCGTTGGTGCAGGCACTGGTGTTTCTGCCCTGGGCGGTTCCTTCTTTCCTTGCCGGCCTCAATTGGTCCTGGCTGTTCAACCCGGTTATCGGTCCAATTCCTCATTGGCTTTACGCCATCGGCCTCATGAGCGAGCCGAGCAACATCCTGTCCGATCCGCATTATGCAATGTGGGGGCCGATCGTCGCTAATGTCTGGTGGGGAATTCCCTTCTTTGCGATTACGCTGCTCGCCGCACTTCAGGCGATCCCGCGCGATCTCTATGAAGCGGCCTCGATCGACGGCGCCGGCTGGTTCGAGCGCTTCCGCTCGATCACGCTTCCCTTCCTCGCGCCGACAATCGCCATCACAGTGCTTCTGCGCACGGTGTGGGTGTCGAACTTCGCCGACCTGATCATCGTCATGACCGGCGGTGGTCCCGCCGACCGCACCCAGATTGTCGCCAGCTACATCTTCACGCAGGCCTTCAAGCGGCTGGACTTCGGCTATGCCTCGGCCATCGCGCTGGTCCTGCTCGTGCTGTTGCTCGCCTATTCCATGCTGATCATCCTGCTGCGGCAGACCTTGCTGAAGGATTGAGCCATGAGACGATCCATCATACCTACCATTGCACACCGGCTGGCGATCCTCTGCTACGTCGTCTTCGCGCTCTTTCCGCTGTTCTGGCTGCTCAAGGTGTCGGTGACGCCGAATGACCTCCTCTATACGGAGGGTGTTCGTATGTGGCCGTCTCGCACGACGTGGGAGCATTATTCCTTCGTACTGCAACACAGCGACTTTCCCACTTTCTTCAAGAACAGTCTGATCGTCTCCGCCTCGACGGCGATCACGGTCACCATCTGCGCTTCGCTGTCGGGTTACGCGCTTTCGCGCTTCAACTTCCGCGCCAAATACTGGATCGTGGCGCTGATGCTGCTGACGCAGATGTTTCCGCTTGTCATGCTCGTCGCTCCGATCTTCAAGATCCTGACGCCGCTGCACCTGACGAACAGTCTGACCGGCCTCGTCATCGTCTACACTGCCTTCAACGTGCCCTTTGCCACTTTCCTGATGCAGTCCTTCTTCGACGGCATTCCGAAGGATCTAGAAGAGGCGGCGATGATCGACGGCGCGACGCAGTTCACGGCCTTCCGGCAGATCATCCTGCCGCTGACGCTACCCGGCATCGCGGCGACGCTCGGCTTCGTCTTCACGGCGGCATGGAGCGAATTGCTCTTCGCGCTGATGCTCATCAACGGCAATCAGGCTGCAACGTTCCCGGTCGGGCTTCTTACATTCGTCTCGAAATTCTCCGTGGACTTCGGGCAGATGATGGCAGCGGGCGTCATGGCGCTCATTCCGGCCGCTCTCTTCTTCCTGCTCATCCAACGCTATCTCGTGCAGGGTCTAACGGCCGGCGCGGTCAAGGGTTAGTCAAATGGCATCGATCGATATTCAGAACGTCAAGAAAGCCTACGGACATGTGCAGGTGCTGCACGACATCGATCTTCGGATCAAGGACGGCGAATTCGTCGTTCTCGTCGGCCCATCAGGGTGCGGCAAGTCCACCCTGCTCCGAATGATTGCCGGCCTTGAGGACATCAGCGGCGGTGAAATCCGCATTGCCGAAAACCGTGTCAACGAGCTGCACCCGAAGGACCGCGACATCGCCATGGTGTTCCAGTCCTATGCGCTCTATCCGCATATGAATGTGGCCGGCAACATGAGCTATAGCCTGCGGCTGC
Organism: Rhizobium sp. BR 314; assembly: GCF_047445805.1. Classification (NCBI taxonomy): domain Bacteria; kingdom Pseudomonadati; phylum Pseudomonadota; class Alphaproteobacteria; order Hyphomicrobiales; family Rhizobiaceae; genus Rhizobium; species Rhizobium sp. BR 314. The sequence goes on from NZ_JARWLA010000034.1 coordinate 49,374, forward strand.
GAAAAATTGCCAAGGAGGGCATTTCAAAGGCCGTCGCCAACGCAGCAGCAAAGCTTGGCCTCGATCCGCTGCTCGAACGCCGGCCGAAGGCGCTCTCCGGCGGTCAGCGCCAGCGCGTCGCCATGGGTCGCGCCATTGTCCGCCAGCCGAAAGCATTCCTTTTCGACGAACCGCTCTCAAACCTCGACGCGCGCTTGCGCGAGCAAATGCGTGCCGAAATCAAGAAGTTGCATGGCGATCTTAAAGCGACATCGATCTATGTGACGCATGATCAGATCGAGGCGATGACGCTTGCGGACCGCATCGTTGCCATGCATGGCGGCGTCGTGCAGCAAGTGGGAAGCCCGCTTGAACTTTACGATCACCCCGCCAATCTGTTCGTGGCGGGCTTCATTGGGTCGCCCGGCATGAACTTCCTCGATGCGATCTATGAAGGGAACGGCGTCAAGCTGAAGGATGGCACGATCGTTGCACTTTCGGAGCCCCTGAAGCTGGCAGCCGGTACGAAGGTGACGCTCGGCATTCGCCCGGAACATGTGGTGCTATCGTCCAACCCAGGTGATATGGCCGCCAGTGTCGAACTCATCGAGCCGACGGGCTTTGGCATCATCCTGCATCTTTCGTTGCACGGTCTGCCCTTCAAGGTCTTCACGCTGGATCGCAGCGCGCTGAGTGCCGGCGACCGGGTCAATGTCGCATTCCCGGCTCAGCATCTGCACGTTTTCGACGAAGAAGGAAAAAGGGCGGCCTAAACCGCCCTTCCATTTTCGCTGTGAATTGTGGTCGAGCCTTATGCGAAAGGCTCGGTCGGGCTCTTCGATGGCTGCGTAAACCAACGAGGGCCTTCTTCCGTCATATAGATATGGTCTTCCAGACGGATCCCGAATTTCTGCGGGAAGACGATCATCGGCTCGTTTGAGAAGCACATGCCGGCGGCAAGCTTCGTTGAATTGCCGCGCACGATATAGGGTTCCTCATGGATCTGAAGTCCGAGGCCATGGCCGGCACGATGCGGGAGACCGGGCAGCTTATAGTCCGGTCCAAGCGAGTGCTTGGCAAGCACGGCGCGCGCTGCGTCGTCAAGGCTTGAGCAAGCCGCGCCGATCTTGGCGGCATCAAAGACCGCCTGCTGCGCTTCGCGCTCGATGGCCCAGGCATCTTCGAAGACGGTATCCCCGGCTTTCAGCTTGTAGGTTCGCGTCAAATCGGAGTGATAGCCATCGATACGCGCACCGGTATCGACCAGGATCACATCGTCTTCCCCAAGGATCTGGTCGCCATCGGCGCCATGCGGCAACGACGTCGCTTCGCCAAAGGAGACGATGCAGAAGGTCGAAGCGGATGCTCCAGCCTCGCGGTGCCGTCGATTGATGAATTCAGCCACTTCGGAGGCGCGAATACCGGGCTTCAGCAGCGCATGCGCTTGCTTGTGAACATCGAGCGTTAGGTTCATCACATAGTGAATGAGTGCGATCTCGGCTGATGATTTGATCCGGCGGAGGCCGTTGATGAGCGCGCCGCCATTCGCAAGCCTTTCGGCACCGAGCTTTGCCGCCAGTGCGTGATAGAAATAAAGCGGCATATCATCATCGAGCGCTAGAATGCCGCGTTCACCGAGGAGGCGTGCGACAAGCGCCGCACTGCTTTCCTCCTCCTGCCATTCGAGAATTTCCGCCGGCAGATGCGGCAAGGTTTCGACACGGCTGCGCTCGAACCCCGGAACGATATAGTAGAGCCCGGACTGCGTCACCAATGCGCCGAGAAACCGCTCGCTTGCATGCCATACGAGACCGGTAAAATAGCGCAGGCTCTCGCTCGGCCCGAGCAGCATGCCGGCCAAACCTTCGGCATCGAGCACTTGGCGAAGTCGCGAAAGACGCGCCTGCCTTTCCTCCTCGGTGATCCGGGGAACTGGATGTTGCCACGACATTCTTCAACTCTCCTCAATATTCTCAGTCGAATGCGTTCTGCGCCCCATGCGGCGCTGCGGTGTCGACACTAATGATCTTGTAGGCAAAATGTCGACAAGGAATTGGAAGCACACCGCAATTAACGGATCCTTTGATGACGGAGATTGGTAATTGGGGACCGCCAGTCAACCCCTCAAAGGTTTTCTCCCCTCCTCCTTTCGATTCTATCGCACGCCTCCCTTGCCCCTTTCAGGGAAAAATCCGCCCGGTAGCGCCACCTCCGCGGCGGCAAAATTGTAACGAAATTTTGCCGCGCCGCGATCAGCAAACTTTGTTCGCAACATCACGTTCCCATGAAACATCGGGAAACCTTGAGACCTATTGCGTTCATGCAGCCTGCATAGCTTCGGCGTCAGTTCATAACGATGAAGGCACTGAACATGAGGCAACGATACATTGTCACAACTTTGCTGCTGACAGCCATTGCCGGGGCAAGTGTTTCGGCGTTTGCCGCCGAGCCACCAGCAACGCAGCAGGCGCAACCACCCGCTGGCGTCGGAGCTGATCAATCGGCACCAGGCCCAATGCCGCCACCCGCTTGGTCTTGGCCCGGTCCGCATCCAGGCGGTCCGATGATGAACTTTGGCGATGGTCAGCCAATGCCGCCTTTCGGGCCTCCCGGCGGGTTCGCCCGCGGGCCAAACCTCGCTTTGGAGATTGCCGGCAAACTATCGGCTTTGGAAACGTTGATCGGTATTCGCAGCAATCAGCTCGATGCCTGGAGAAATTACACCAGCGCGCTGACCGATTTCCTAGCTTTTCCGCGGCATAGGCAGCCTGGATCGCCGACGCCGAGCGACGATGCGACGCCTCCATCCGATCACGACGGCGATAACCAGCCGGACAAACAGAATGAACTGTTCGGCGAGCGCATGGCCGATTTCGCGCTCGATCGCGCCGCTGAGGCGGCCGTGCTCAAAGACAAAGCGACCGCGTTGCGCAGCGTGCTCACCGCCGATCAGCTTGCCAAGTTGGAAAATGCAGAACGATCACTCGCTCCTGGGCCTCGCCCATTCAGTAATCGGCGCTAGAGGGTCTGCCGGATTAACCTTCCTAGCCAAGACAGCAGGACCATTTCTTCTCTGCCTCCAACCGAACAGGTTCCCCCCGGACGCCCCCAATCGGTTGGAAGGAGCGGCTCCTTTAGGAGCCGAATGGCTCGGGAATGCCCCGCCGGCGTTCCCGAGCCAATATGGTGCGTGCAACGTCGCCCATTTCCCCTGAACGTGGGGCCCGATGGACAAGCTGTTGATGCAGTGAAGCCTCGCCTCGCTGAAATCTTATAATTGTCTCATTGCAGGATTTGTTTCGGCTCTGACGAACAGATAGATTCGTCGGGCCTTTGCCTCGCGATCGGCAGCGTGGGAGTATTTTCACCGCGCTTTCTGGAGGTAATCCGGCTTCGCCATTCGTGTTGGGGGCGTCGTGACGAAGCCGGGTACGCGGGGCGATCAATGCCTGATTGAGCCAAGCATGTTGATCGACTGTAATTCTACAGGAGTCGATGAGCCGAACATTTCTGAATGTTGCTGAAATTGGGCATTTTTACGAAATTTAATGTCTCGGCTTTTCTATTCTGAGTATTATTATTTAGTAAGCTCTACAAACTTAATTTCATATTATCATCCATTGGAAGCTTCGAAAAATCTACGCAAGTAAAACATGAATTTTTGCTAACTTATCCTTGATGATTCGGAACTAATCCGACAAGAGAGCAAGCAAGGCGATTACACACTGATGGTCATACTTTCGAAAGCCGCCATGTAACGTCCCGCTCGACGCATTACGATCCCCGGATCGCTTTCGCTCAGCCGGCGAATTTACTGTCGACACTCTTGAACGATACCACCTGCTCCAAGCCGGTTGGCTGCCGGTTGCGCACAGTGATCTCTCCGCCGAAGCGCGTGACGATCTCGCGCGCGATCGCCATGCCGAGGCCGGCACCGGGAAAAGATCTTTGTCTTGCAATGTCGATGCGGAAGAAAGGTTCGAAGACCTGATTGAGCCGCTCTTCAGGAATGCCGGGGCCGGTGTCGATAATCCGCACCACAGCCCTGCTACCGAGATGTGTGACCGTAACCAGGGCCGATTGTCCATGCGTCGCGGCATTGATGAGAAGATTGCGCAGCGCTCTTGTAACGGCTAGTGGCCCCGCGCTGATCGTTGCAAGCTCAAGCTCGCCACTTTCGACATTCATGTCGATGGCCTTCAGCTCGGTGACGATATCCCCGACGATCGTGTCGAGCCTGACCTGTTCGAGGCTGTCGCTGGAAATCTCCTCGCGCACCAGCCTGATGGCACTATCGGCTATTCGGTCGAGCTCCTCGAGATCGGCGAGCCATTTGTGTCGCTCTTCATCGTTCTGAATAAACTCCGCACGCAAACGCATCCGCGTCATAGGTGTTCTGAGATCGTGCCCTGCAGCGGCAACGAGCCGCATTCGGCTTTCCGTGGCGGCCTTCACCCTGGCCGAAAGCCCGTTGAGCGCCTGTGCGGTGACGCGAATTTCGCCGGGCCCCGTCTCGGGTATATGCGGCAACGTGCCGTCGGGATTGACCGCGGCCACGGCCTGCTCCAGCAAACGCAGCGGCTTCATGATCTTGGATGCCGCGAAGATCGACACCAGCACGCTACCGATGATGATCAGGCCAAGCCATTCGGCAAGAACCTTCCAGCCGCCCGGCGGAGGACCATGCTGCGGCATCGGCATGACGAGCCAAGCGCCGTCGGCAAGCTTCAGCGACGCAATCAAGCCACCCGTCGACTGGTGCGATATGACCGCCTCGCGCATGCCGGAAATTCGGAGCAGCGCCTCCATGAGAAAGCGTGACAGCTCTTCATCCCGAGGGCCGTCGGCCGGCTTTGACGAGACGACCAGTCCGGCCGAGGTTGCGGACGCCCGATCCTTTTCGGCGAATGTTGCCATAATGGAAAGTTGACGCGCCATCGGCTGAATCATCATGTTCGGCCGTGGCCCACGCATGACGAAGCTTGCGACAAATGACGAGGAAATGACGACGAGAACGATGGCCGTGAGCAGGAGCAGCGCCAGCCGTGCACCTAGCGATCTCATGAATCGCCCTTCATCGCCGTAACCGGCACTACGAGTTGATAGCCGCCGTTGCGGATCGTTCTGAAGATCGGCTCCTCCGCTGTTTCCGAGAGCTTGCGGCGCAATCTGCTCATCAACACGTCGATCGAACGGTCTGCCGGATCGCGGTCACGACCCTGTGTCAAATCGAGCAATTGATCGCGTGACAATAGCCGCCCAGCGCGCTCCAGAAAGGCCTTGAGAAGGTCAAATTCGGCGCCAGTCAAAGATACGACCTCGCCGTTATCTCTTGTGACACGGCGAAGCTGCGGATCGAGCATCATATCCCCGAACTGATATCGCCTTTGTTCGGGTTCGGGTGAAAGATCTTCTGTCGTACGGCGCAGCACGGCGCGAATGCGCGCCGCCAGTTCTCGAGGATTGAACGGCTTGCCGAGATAATCGTCAGCCCCAATCTCAAGCCCAAGAATTCGATCGATGTCTTCCTTGAGTGCCGTCAACAGAATGACAGGCACCCGCGGCCGGCGGTTGCGCAAGTCGCGGCAGAGATCGAGCCCAGAGCCGTCCGGAAGCATCACATCCAGGACAATCAAATCGGGGTGCCTGCGATTGAGGGCATCGTTACAGCCGCGAAGATCACTTGCCGTCGACACGCGAAACCCTTGCTCCTCCAGGTATCGGCTGAGGAGCGAGCGGATCTCGTGGTCGTCATCCACTATCAAAATATCCGGCGCAGCGCTCGCGGTCATAGGTTTCATCCCGTTTTCCAACCGTTATACAAATTATCGCCCCCCTGAGAAGAACGGTTTTACGGCACCAATACGGAAACTTCGACGCAGGAAACGTTGATTTACAAAATTTCTTGAGCGGGAAATGTTAAGCAACAAAGGAATGCCACCAACACAAGCGGAGACCTAATGGAATAGGCAGCTCACGCTTGGAAAATGAGTAAGACTAATGCCGTCTGCCTTGCCGGAGAGAACGCCGTCTCACTTCGATCTAAGCTCCATATAAAAGCCTGATGGCTGGCGAAATCAAAAGCAACATCACCGCGCCGGACGTAGCGGTGCGCCCCCTTCCCGCATTTTTGCCAGACAGCGTGAGCGTTGACGCGCGTCGAGCTTCTTCATCGCTCGACATGGGATCGAAGGCGCATGAGCGGCGCGATCAATTTTCGATCGGCTAAAGGACTTTTGAAATTCAGAATGGAAATCTGTTGCGGAAACCGACGCCACGGATTTCTGGAGGCGCACCCTGATCAGGGCGCGCCCTTTATACTCAAACGACGAAGAAAGTCGAAGGGGCAACCTGCAACGCAGCGGCAATTCGCCGAAGCTTTGCGGGATCGGAATCGGCGCCGGCTTCTATGTCGACGATTTCCTCGCTTGTGAGACCACAGGTCTCGGAGAGATCGGCGATCGTGTAGCCTATGGCTTCGCGCGCCTGCCGGACGGCAGCTGCAATTTCACCATGGGGAACGGTGGAAGCCTTTGAACTATCGATATTATTCTGAGTAATGGACATGAAATTTCTCCTTCCAAAGTCCACCGGCAGTATGAATGCCGGGTGAAGGCAGCTATTGCAGCCATGGAGCACTTCGACCGCAACAAATATGGCCGAATGCTGCGTCAATATAGGCATCAATGCGGCGTAGGCAAGCGGGCAAGCGCATAGCTGCCAATATCCTGGGTCGCGGCTCGCCTTCTCCTTGAATGCCGATGTACCGGCAAACGCCTGCGATGGCGCGGGTTAGGTCAGGAATGAATTCAGGGCTGGCGCCAACGATGGAGTGCCGACACCCATCAAATTGAAGTGACTAGCTCAGCTGCCTTTTGCCGATCGATTTCAGTATCTTGCGCTCCGCGGCGAGCAGAAGTCCTTTCAACTCGGGCTCCCGCACGCGACTTGCAGCTTCGATGAAGGAAACCCACTCGCTGCGACGCTGGCCGCGCTCGGGAAAATCCTGAAAAACCTGCGCAACTTCGAGCAGATGCGTTGCGACGACACAGGGAACATCGCTGCCGTCGGTTAACTGCTTCAGATAGGTGAAATATCCAAAGGCCTTCTTCTTCACCTTGCCGCCCACACCCGCTTCCTCGAAAGCCTCGATCGCTGCGACCTCATGCGGTTTCTTGCCCTTCATGGGCCAGCCCTTTGGTATGATCCACCGGCCGCTTTCCCGACTCGTCACGATAAGAACCTCTACGGTCGGCCCTTCCGGCAGTTTTCTGTAGCAGATCGCCGCATATTGTTCGTAGAAGCGCCCGCGAAACAGTGTGTCGGCGTGAGATGCCAGCTCGGAGAGATAATTCTCCGAACGCCTCAAGCCCTTGTCCTGCGCTGACGATGCCATATCGCCACAACTACTCGCTATGCTGCTGCGAGCGGGCATTCAGCCCGGAAGTCCGCAGGAGCGCCCTCACCAAAATCATTAGCGCCACGCTCCTCTCCTGTCCCCGCATCTGGCCCTATCGATACTCGGCCTTGTCAACATCATGCTGTGAGCCGTTGCAGTGACAGTTTTATGAAGATCGCTGTTGATGATGAGCTTGGCTCGATCCGTGCGGTGAGCGGCAAGCCGAGCAGGTATTGAAACCGGAAGCGGCCCCGTAGGGCCGCTTCGCATTGCAGAGGATTGATGGGAGACCTATTCGGCCGGTTGCAATGCTGGCACTTCAATGTCCTCGCTCAATTGGCCGGTCATGGCGGCGGCAAACTTCGTCTGGTCGAGCTCGTTCTCCCAACGTGCAACGACAATTGTCGCGACGGCATTGCCGACGAAGTTGGTCAGGGCGCGGCACTCGGACATGAAACGGTCGATACCAAGGATCAGAGCCATGCCGGCAATCGGGACCGAGGGTACGACGGCAAGCGTAGCTGCGAGGGTAATGAAGCCGGCGCCGGTGATGCCGGCAGCACCCTTGGAGCTCAGCATGGCGACCAGCAGCAGCAGGATCTGGTCGCCGAGCGACAGCGGCGTATCGGTCGCCTGCGCGATGAACAGAGCTGCCAGCGTCATATAGATGTTGGTGCCATCGAGATTGAAGGAATAGCCCGTCGGGATGACAAGACCCACGACCGAGCGTTTGCAGCCGGCACGCTCCATCTTGTTCATCAGGCCGGGCAATGCCGCTTCGGAAGAGGACGTGCCAAGCACGAGCAGAAGCTCTTCCTTGATGTAGCGGATCAGCGCAAGGATGGAAAAGCCGTTGTAGCGGGCGACTGCGCCGAGCACGACGAGCACGAACAGGAGCGACGTGGCGTAGAAGGTTCCGATCAGAAATGCCAGGTTGGCGATCGTTCCGATGCCATATTTGCCGATGGTGAAGGCCATGGCGCCAAAGGCGCCGATGGGCGCAAACTTCATCAGCAGGGCGACCATCCGGAAGATCGGGGTCGTCAGCGCCTGCAGGAAATCGGCAACCGGGCGGCCGCGTTCACCTGCTGCGCCAAGCGCAATGCCGAAGATGACCGAGAAGAACAACACCTGAAGAATATCGCCCTTGGCGAATGCGCCGACGATTGTGTCCGGAATGATGTTCATCAGGAAGCCGACGACGGTGGCATCATGCGCCTGTGCCGCGTAGTTGTTGACGGCCTTCGTATCCAGCGTCGCCGGGTTGATATGCATGCCGGCACCCGGCTGCACGACGTTCGAGACGATAAGGCCGACAATCAGCGCCAGGGTCGAGAAGGTCAGGAAATAGATGAACGATTTTCCGACAACCCGGCCGAACTTCTTGAGATCCGACATCCCGGCGATGCCGGTGGTGACCGTCAGGAAAATGACCGGCGCGATGACCATGCGCACGAGCTTGATGAAAGCATCGCCAAGCGGCTGAAGCGAAGCGCCGAACTGTGGATAGTAATGGCCGAGCAGGACACCCGCAGCGATGGCGGTAAGCACCTGCACGTAGAGATGCCGGTAGAATGGAAGTTTGCCGCGCGTATCGGCGGCAGCGATGGGAGCAATCATGATGTCCTCCGTTAAGCCCAACCGATCTCTCGGCCCTCCGGGCGACGACTAGAATTCAACAGCCTCCGACTGTTCTTTCTCCCATAGCAACGAGCGTGCCAATCTCGTTCCGTCCATGTAACTACATGATTTAAAACGATTTATAGCTTCACCGTCGACCCTTGCGGTATAATGCGTGCGACAATCCGCACAGATTGATTTGCAGATCGAGCGAAAACATGCACAATGTACTTATGCCGCAGCGACCGGTGAGTGAACGATTTTTGACGCCAGAGCAGTTGGGACGGCGATCCCGGAAGGTCTGGCTTGTCTTCGCGCTGTTATCAGCCGCCATCATCGCCGCCGCCTTGTACGGTGCCAGCCTCTACGGGCGCTTGACCGCCATCGAAGGATTGCAACGCCAGGGGCACACGGATGCGAACCTCAAGGTTGCCCTCTTGCGAGCGGTGCTTGAGCGACCACGCGCACTACCGTTGCTGTTAGCGGACGATCAGCAGGTGCGCGATGCTCTGGCAGAGCGACAGACTGACGCCGTGGCCGCACTCGACCGCAAGCTGGAGAGTCTGGTCTCCGGCACGAGTGCCGCGGTTCTTTATGTCGTCGGCAAGGACGGCATCGCCATGGCCTCGAGCAATTGGCGCGAGCCGCTGAGCTTCGTCGGCAACGACTATTCGTTTCGCGATTATTTCCGCAAGGCCATGGAGACCGGAACCGCCGAGCATTATGCACTCGGCACGGTCAGCAATCGGCCGGGTCTCTATATTTCACGCCGGGTCGGCGATGCCAGCTCTGCTTTGGGCGTCGTCGTGGTCAAGATGGAGTTCGATCAGTTGGAGGCGGATTGGAGCGAAAGCGGCCGCCCTGCCTACATCACCGATGAGCGCGGTGTCGTCCTGATCACCAACCTGCCCTCTTGGCGCTTCATGACAACGGCACCGTTTTCACGTGACGAAGCGGCTGTTATTCGCAAGAGCCTGCAGTTTGGCGCGGCCCCCCTCTCGCCGCTGCCAATCAGCCGCCCAGAGACGATCGGCCCCGATACGACCATCGTCCGCGCTGTTTTGCCCGGTAGCAGCGCCGATGAATATTTGCGACTGACGACCGCAGTCCCGTCAACCCCGTGGCAACTCAGCTATCTGATACCGACAGGTCCGGCCGTGACATCCTCCGTCCGGGAGACACGTTTCTTGACATTGACGGTGCTTTTGCCAATCCTTGTCTTCGCCGCCTTTCTGCTTCGCAGGCGTCATGCCTCCACCATGCAGATCGCCGTCAGCAGGATCGCCCGCGAAGAGCTGGAGCGACGAGTTCTCGAGCGCACCGATGATCTCAGCCGCGCCCGCGACCGTCTGGAGGCGGAGATTGCCGACCATCGCGCGACGGACGAGAAGCTCCAGGGGGTTCAGCAGGATCTCGTGCAGGCCAATCGTCTCGCCATCCTTGGTCAGGTCGCCGCGGGCGTTGCCCATGAGATCAATCAACCGCTCGCGACGATTCGTGCCTATGCCGAGAACGCCAATATCTTCCTCGAACGGCGGCAGATCGATCCCGTCAGGCATAACCTGTCCGCCATAGCCGGATTGACGGAGCGGATAGGAACAATCACCGAGGAATTGAGGGCCTTTGCCCGTAAAGGACGGACAGCTCCCGAACCGGTGGAGCTCAAGGCTGTCATCGAGGGTGCTGTCGTCCTGCTACGAAGCAGATTTGCGGGCCGTCTCGACGCCCTCAAAATCGAGCTGCCGCCATCGGGGCTCACTGTCGTCGGCACGAGAATCCGGCTCGAACAGGTTCTCATCAACCTGTTTCAAAACGCGCTGGAAGCCCTTGAAGGTCGAGACGGCGCGAAGGTCGAAGTCTCTGTGCGGGAGATGACCGACGATGTCGAGATCGTCGTGTCAGATAACGGACCGGGCATTCCCGCCGCAATTCTCGATTCGCTCTTCACACCGTTCAACACTTCCAAGGAAAAAGGCCTTGGGCTTGGGCTCGTGATTTCCAAGGATATCGTCGTCGACTACGGCGGCCGGATCGAGGTGGAGAGCAGCAGTAGCGGCACCCGTTTCACCATTCATCTGCACAGGGCAACGACATGAACGACAGTTCCCCGGTCTTTCTCATCGATGATGACAAGGATCTGCTCAAGGCGACGAAGCAGACGCTTGAACTGGCCGGCTTTGCCGTCTCGGCCTTCTCTTCGGCGAGCGATGCGCTCAGCGCTCTCGATACAGACTTTGCCGGAGTTGTCGTCTCCGATATCCGCATGCCGCAAATGGATGGGCAGCAGCTCTTCTCACACGTCAAGGACCGCGACCCGGACATGCCCGTCATCCTGATGACAGGTCATGGCGACATTCCGATGGCGGTGCAGGCAATCCAGGACGGCGCGTATGATTTCATCGCCAAGCCTTTTGCGACTGACCGGCTGGTGCAAAGCGTGCGGCGTGCCGCCGAGAAGCGGCGGCTGGTGCTTGAAAACCGTTCGCTTCGCCTCGCAGCGGAACAAGCGCAGGATGATCTGCCGCTGATCGGCCAGACGCCGGCCATGGAGCGGCTGCGGCATACTTTGCGGCAGATCGCCGATACCGATGTCGATGTACTAGTCACCGGAGAAACAGGAAGCGGCAAGGAAGTGGTGGCAAGCCTGCTGCATCGCTGGAGCCGCCGTGCAAAGGGCAATTTCGTCGCATTGAATTGCGGCGCCCTCCCCGAGACCGTCATTGAAAGTGAGCTCTTCGGCCACGAGCCCGGCGCATTCACAGGCGCGCAGAAGAAGCGGGTCGGCCGCATCGAGCATGCAAGCGCGGGCACCCTTTTTCTCGACGAAATCGAGAGCATGCCGCCGTCGATCCAGGTACAGATGCTGCGCGTTCTGGAAATGCGCGAGGTGACGCCGCTCGGCACGAACGAGGTTCGGCCCGTCGATCTGCGCGTGGTGGCAGCAGCGAAGGTGGATCTGGGCGATCCCGCCCAACGCGGCGATTTTCGCGAAGATCTCTATTATCGCCTGAACGTCGTTACGCTCTCGATCCCGCCGCTTCGCGAACGGCGCGCCGATATACCACTGCTGTTCAGCTATTTTGCGAAGCGTGCCGCCAGCCGCTTCAAGCGCGAAATGCCGGAAATGTCCAGCTCCGTACATCGCCATTTGCAGCAGCATGACTGGCCGGGAAACGTGCGCGAACTCTCGCACTTCGCAGAGCGCCTGGTGCTCGGCCTCGAGACGGCGGCGATGCAAAAAACCCGCGACACGCCCAGCTTCGACGGAACACTGCCGTTGCCCGCTCGGATCGAGCGCTATGAAGCGGAACTCATCCGAGAGACCCTATCGCAGAATAATGGCGATGTCCGGCGCACCATCGAGGCCCTCGGCATTCCCCGCAAGACCTTCTACGACAAGCTGCAACGCCACGGTATCGTCCGCGGCGAATTCGCCGGATCGGAGGGGAGTGATCGCCGGGGGGCGTGAACCGGCCCTCCCAAACGAAAACTCGCGGCCTTTCAGCCGCGAGCATCTCTAGACCATGGCAAGGCGGCCAGCGTCATACGACCGCTTCGATCTTGTCCTGCGTCTTGGTTTCAAAATCGCTGGCGTCATGGCGCTCGCGCAGTTGCTCGGACGGATCGCCCGACAAGCGGTTGACCATGCGGCCGCGCTTAACTGCCGGGCGCGAATAAATCAGATCGGCCCAGCGCTGCACGTTCTTATAGTCCTGCACCTGCAGGAATTCGCCAGCACCATACTGCCACCCCTTGGCAAGGCCGCCGTACCAAGGCCAGATAGCAATATCGGCAATCGTGTATTCGCTGCCCGCAATATATTCGCTTTCCGCCAGGCGACGATCGAGCACATCGAGCTCGCGCTTCACTTCCATCGCGAAACGATCGATCGCATATTCGATCTTCGTCGGTGCGTAGGCATAGAAATGGCCAAAGCCACCACCGAGATAAGGCGCGCTGCCCATCTGCCAGAATAGCCAAGACAGGCACTCCGCGCGGGCGGGCTGTTCCGTCGGCAGGAAAGCGCCGAATTTTTCGGCGAGATAGGTCAGGATCGAGCCGGATTCGAAAACGCGAATCGGCTTGTGGCCGCTGCGGTCGAGCAAGGCCGGGATCTTCGAATTGGGATTGACATCGACAAAGCCGCTGCCGAACTGGTCGCCATCGCCGATCTTGATCAGCCAGGCATCATATTCTGCGCCGCTATGGCCGAGCGCCAGCAACTCCTCAAGCATGATGGTGACCTTGACGCCATTCGGCGTACCCAGCGAGTAAAGTTGCAGAGGATGGCGGCCGACGGGCAGTTCCTTCTCATGAGTGGGCCCTGCGATCGGACGATTGATGTTGGCGAACTGGCCGCCATTGGCTTTGTTCCAGGTCCAGATCTTCGGCGGCGTGTATTCGGCGGAACCGGTCATAAGCATCCTCCTTTTGGGGTGAATCAGATTTGGGAGCGATCTTCGATGTAGCGCGCTATCCCTGTCGCACATAGGCACGCCCGTTCATTTTTGCGAGAGCCGCCGCACTGCTTTTCTAATGCTCCTGGTTGAAACGAAAAAAGCCTGCCGCGGGAGGAGGTGCGGCAGGCTTTCGTCAATGGTTGAACAGCGCTCGGGAGGAGGAGAGGCGCTGTTCGAGCAGACGACCTTGGGAGGAGGAGTAGGTGTCTGCCAAGCGAAGGATGCGGGAGGAGATGCATCACTTCGATGACCCAAACATAGCAGACTTTTGCTCAGTTGATAGGCATTTCTTTGCAGGACAGCTATGCGCCATGCGAAAACCGGAGCACTCCACTGGAGCATTTTTCGGCGGAAGACGCCATTGGATTCCCATGCTGACAAAACAAAAGCGCCTGCTCGGGAGGAAGCAGGCGCCTACAAAATGCAGCTTGTAACCTAGCCGTGAGGGCTGTTAACCGGCGATGGCTGCACGGGCAACATTGCGGATTTCGCCGCGCTCGATACCCAGATCATGCAGTTCGCGTGTGGTCATACGGCCCAGTTCAGCGACCGTCTGACGGTACTTGCGCCAGTTATTGAAAGAGCGTGCTACGTTCATGATGATCCCCTTTCCTTGGGCATTCGAAGCTGAGCTGCCGTGCTTGGCGCTTCGTTCGCTTCGATGAGAAATATATAGCTCAAGCTCCTCGCTTTTTGCAGAGCCAAGGCGTCACTGCACCCATGCGTCGGATGCATGGATCATCGAGACATCCAACAACCTCATTCCGATCGATCCGTGATGGCCATCGCGATTTGCTGATGACAGGGCAGCCATTGTCTGCGACAAGGGAAGGATTGAGAGACAGGGGCGTCCGCTGTATGGCGGGCTGAGAAGTACCCTTTGAACCTGAACCAGATCATGCTGGCGGAGGGAGTCGCTCGGGGCTTTGCAACATGCTCGTGCCCCCATGCGCCTCGCCCGCCTGAAAGGGGCGATATGCAAGACCAAGTCAATCTCGGCGCATTGCTCGACGCCATGCGCGGTAACCCGCCGCTGGTGCAATGCATCACCAATTTCGTGGCAATGAATATCGCCGCCAACGTGATGCTTGCGGCCGGCGCCTCGCCCGCCATGGTGCATGCGGAAGAAGAAGCCGGCGAATTCGCCGCCATATCCGGAGCTCTGACGGTCAACATCGGCACGCTTTCGCCCGGCTGGCTCGCGGGCATGCTTGCGGCTGTACGATCGGCAAATCACGCCGGCAAGCCTTGGGTTCTCGATCCGGTCGCACACTATGCAACGGCGTTCCGTCGTAAGGCGGTCGCGCAATTGCTGGAGCTGCGGCCGACGATCATTCGCGGCAACGCCTCTGAAATCATAGCTCTCACCGGTGGCAATAGCCGCGGCCAGGGTGTCGACAGCCGCGATCCCGTCGAAATGGCAGAGGATTCGGCGAGGCAACTCGCCAGCCGGCATGGATGCGTCGTTGCAGTGACAGGTGCGACCGATTTCGTAACCGATGGCCACAAGGCGCAACGGGTAGAAGGCGGGTCGCCATTGATGCCCCGGATTACC
The DNA here is from genome assembly GCF_047445805.1 of Rhizobium sp. BR 314. NCBI lineage: Bacteria > Pseudomonadati > Pseudomonadota > Alphaproteobacteria > Hyphomicrobiales > Rhizobiaceae > Rhizobium > Rhizobium sp. BR 314. Next base: position 64,387 of record NZ_JARWLA010000034.1, read on the forward strand.
GCACTCGGCTGCTCGCTGACCTGCCTTGTCGGAGCTTTCGCCGCGACCGCACCCGGCAACCCGTTCGATGCGACGGTCGCAGCCCTCGCTGTCTTTGCCGTTGCGGGAGAACAAGCCGGAGCGGCAGCCGATGGTCCTGGCTCCTTCTCCTGGCGCTTTCTCGACGTGCTGGCCACTCTCGACGCAGAGACGCTCACCGCCAAAGCAAGGGTCGTATTAGCGTGAAAAGCTTCGATCTCTCGCTTTACCTCGTTCTCGACCCGGTACTCTGCGCCGACATCGGCATGATCGAAACCGCACGCGCTGCCGTTGCCGGTGGTGCAACGATCGTCCAGCTGCGCGACAAACACGCCTCGACCACGACCATGATCGAGACGGGGCTCGTCCTCAAACAGGTGCTCGCCGGAAGCGGCGCGCGCCTCATCGTCAACGATGATGTCGAGGCAGCCATCGCAATTGGCGCGGACGGCCTGCATATCGGGCAGGAGGATCTGAACGCCCACGACGCCCGCCGCATGATCGGCCCGGACATGATCCTCGGCCTCTCTGTGGAGACTGAGGCGCTCGCTTCGGCTATCGATGCCAAGATCGTCGACTATGCAGGCGTCGGCCCCGTCTTTGCGACGCCGACCAAGCCGGATCACAAGCAGCCGATCGGCTTTGATGGCCTCACCCGTATTATTGGGCTGTGCCCGGTTCCAACGGTCGCCATCGGCGGGCTGAAAGCCGAGCATGCGGCCGATGCGCTGGCGGCCGGCGCAGATGGATTGGCAGTGGTTTCAGCGATCTGCGGCAAGCCAGATCCCATGGCTGCAACAACTTTTATCGCCAATGCTATCAAGGAGGCGCGCAAATGACCCGCAATGTCCTGTCCATCGCCGGGTCGGATCCCTCGGGCGGCGCGGGTATCCAGGCCGACCTTAAGACCTTTTCGGCTCTCGGCGTTTATGGAATGGCTGCGCTGACAGCGTTGACGGCTCAGAACACGCAGGGCGTTTCCGGTGTTCATCCGGTACCTCCGACATTCGTCGGTGCTCAGATCGAGGCGATTTTCGCCGACATAGGCGTGGATGCGGTCAAGATCGGCATGATTGCGAATGCGGCGATCGCGGAGGTCGTCGCCGACGTGCTGAAGCGGCATCGCGATGTTCCGGTCGTGCTCGATCCCGTTATGATCGCCAAGGGCGGTGCAGCTCTTCTCGCGGCCGACGCCGTCGACGTTCTGAGCCGTCGGCTGCTGCCACTGGCGACGGTCGTGACGCCGAACCTGCCGGAAGCTGCCGCGTTGCTGCATGAGGCCGAAGCAAAGAGCCGGGAGGATATGGCGCGCCAGGCGCTCGCGCTCTCAACGCTCGGCCCGGCCGCCGTGCTCGTCAAGGGCGGCCATCTCGACGGCGACGAGAGCCCCGACGTGCTGGCAAGCGCCGGAACCATCACCTGGTTCGAGGCCAACCGGTTGCCAACGAAGAACACGCATGGAACCGGATGCACCCTTTCCAGTGCGATCGCTGCCGAGATCGCCAAGGGCTTGCCGCTTCCGCAAGCCATTGCCTCGGCCAAGGACTACCTCGCCCAGGCGGTCGCCGCTGCGGGCCAGCTTTCGGTCGGCAGCGGCCACGGCCCCGTGCAGCATTTCCATGCGCTATGGGCAGACAATGAAGGAGTAAGGAAATGAGCCTGCCAATCAAGGACCAGATCGTCATCGTCTCAGGCGCGGGGCGCGGTCTCGGCGCCGCAATCGCCACGGCCTTCGCCCGCGAAGGCGCCAGAGTTGCGATCAACTATCGAGCGAGCCGCCAACAGGCAGAAGCCCTTGCCGAGAAAATTGGCAGCGGCGCAAAAGCCTTTCAGGCGGATATGCGCAGCCTTGCCGAAACGGAGCGGCTCGTGGAAAAGGTGACGGCTCATTTCGGTGCGCCGACGACGGTGGTGCACAACGCCCTTGCCGATTTCAGCTTCAACGGCGACGCACGATCGAAACTGGACGCCTTAAGCTGGGCCGAGATGGTAATGCAGCTCGAGACGGCACTGCAGGGCGCTCTCAACCTCATCCAGGCGGCGCGGCCGGCGATGGAGCGCGCGACGTTTGGCCGGGTTGTGACGATCGGCACGAACCTCTTCCAGAACCCGGTCGTACCTTATCACGACTATACTGCGGCAAAGGCCGCATTGCTGTCGCTGACGCGAACGGCTGCAGCCGAACTCGGGCCACTTGGCATTACGGTCAACATGGTCTCGGGCGGGCTGCTGCGCACGACGGATGCCAGCAGTGCCACCCCGGAAGCAGTCTTTGACATCATCGCCGCCAATACGCCTCTTCGCCGCGTCACGACGCCGGACGAAGCTGCTGACGCGGTTCTGTTCTTCGCAAGCCCCTGGGCTCGTGCCGTTACCGGGCAGAACCTCATCGTCGATGGCGGGCTAGTTTTCGGCTAACACCAAAAAACGGAAAGGCGCCGACCAACGGTCGACGCCTTTCTCCTGATTTCCTGGTCCGATATGAATTTCGAGGCTCAGGCCCAGCCCATGGTCAGCACACCAAAGAGGATGACCACACCCAGGACGACACGGTAGACCACGAAGGGCCAGGTGGAGAAGCGCTCCAGGAAGCGCATCAGCCCCCAGATGGTGATGAAGGACGAGATGCTGCCGACGATCAGTCCGACGATGAGGATGGACCAGGCTTCCATCGGAATGTGAGCCTTGTAGAGCGTGAACAGCTCCTTCAGGCCGGCAAGTGCGATCGCCGGCAATCCGAGCAGGAACGAGAAGCGGGCTGCCTCCTCGCGTTTCAGGCCGAGGAAGAGTGCACCGGTCAAAGTGGAGCCGGAGCGCGAAACGCCCGGCACAAGCGCGCCGACTTGGGTGATGCCGACGAACAGCGCATCGACCAGTGTCATCTGCTCGATATTCTTTCTGTGGCGGCTATACAATTCGGCAACGGCCAGCAGCACGCCCATGACGACGCAGGCGATGCCGATGACCCACAGGTTGCGGAACGACGTGCCGCAGGCATTCAGCGACGACGCCAGCAACAGGCCAACGATGACGATCGGGATCGTTGCGATGATGATGGCGATTGCAAGTCGCATGGCGGGTGAGCCCCAATCCTTGCGTTTGATAGCATCGAGCGATCCAAAGGTGACGTAGCGGACATCACTCCAGAAATAGGAAATGATTGCCGCCAGCGCGGCAAGCTGCATTGCTGCCGAAAACGCCGAGCCGGGATCCTGCCAGCCAAGCAGGGCTGGCACGAGGCGCATATGCGCGGTGGAGGAGACCGGCAGGAGTTCCGTCAAACCCTGTACGACTCCCAGAACAGCAATTTTGGCATAGCCCAGGGCGACAAAGCCCGTGTCTACGCCTTGCGTACAAACATCAGCCACGTTTCGAAATCCTCGGTTCTTTAGGGGGCTTTGCACCGGAACGGGTGCGATGAACTTCGCTGCGAAACAGTCTTCCGACAAAAGGCCGGCAAGGCTCATCGAGCGCCCTGCCGGTCTTCTGCTCGGAATCGAGGCGGACCATAATTGCGCAGGCTGAACTCTATCTGAAATTGCCGGAGCAGTTTCCGAGATTCATCCGCCGCTCTTACGATACTGGCGGTGGGCACGATCGCAAATCGAAGTAATTTTGCTGGGGAGGCCACATTTGCGGCGCGATCCGAACGGACTATCGCGCTCCAATCGAAAGGAGCGCCTTCGACTGGCACGAGCATTAGCCGATGACGATCAGTTGGCGGCGGTTGCCGAGAGGCAACTGGAAAAATTCCCGCAAAATGTGTCGCGGATCTCTGCCTGGAGCTACACAAAAACAAAAGGATAGAGTGCTTTCACACTCCGAAGAACAACGGAAACGCCCTAGCGCGACGCTCGCTTCCGGGCGTCCCCCATGATCGCGAAAACCCGCTTCACGAATGCCTCGCCATCGAACTGCCGGGCCGCACCTTCTGTTACATGTTCCGGGCGGTCGAAAATGAAGGCTTCCAGGTTGACGATGGGCAACTTCAACCGCGTGCGCACCTCACCTATCATTGCCGTGTGCGTGACCACCACTTGGCAACCACTCGGCTCAAACCACTGCTGGATCCCGGTCGAAGGAATTGAGGCCACCGTCAGGCCCCGCTCGGAAAGCACCGAGCCTATGCGCGTCGCAGCTTGCTGATTGTCGAGGCATATCAAAACATCTGTCTGCGAAGGGGCCAGCGAATTGTCTGAATGCATCAAGCAACCTCTCGTTCGAGAGGTCGCAATATACCGATTCGGACGTAACGCAGTGTTATAAGTTGTTACATTTTGTTTCAGGAACGCGGCGGCCTCACCGGCCTGATTTTGCGGGAATAGTTTTAAGGCGTTCCCTTAGATTTTAATCAGAATATATTGTTATCACATGAATTTTTCAAAAATCTATATCTTCTCTCGCGCCATCCGGTCATCTGCGTGATATCGAAATACCACGCCCCTTTCGTCATCATTAGACGCTCGCTCCTCCACAGATGCGTTCTCACAAGAGCGAGCAATAGCGTAGCGCCTCGTAGATGGCAGCATGGATATTGCGGCTTGAAACGGCGTCGCCGATGCGGATCAGATCGAAGCTGCCCTGCCCATTCCTCTCCGGCAAAGGTCGTCGCCGCGCTATCAATGCCGGATAGTCAACGGCGCCAAGATTGCGTGAAAGCGGCTTCAGCTCAAGGTAAAGCTCGTCATTGGCTATCGTACCGTGTTCGACCACGACCTGGGAAACCCGGCGTTCCCATTGCGTCTGCTCAGAGAAATCGGACCCTAGCACTGCAACCAGCGCATTGCCGTCGCGGCGCACCGATTTCAGGCGCGTATTGATGGTAACCCGGACATCCTTTTCGGCGAATGCCTTGGCATAGGGCACGTGATTCATGCCGCCCATTTCCGGCGCAAAGAAGCGCTCCGGCGAAACCAGCTCCAGCTCGGCGCCGCTATTGGCAATGACTTCGGCTGCCGACATGCCCGGATGCCCCCCATTGTCGTCGTAGAGCAGAACTTGCCCCTCGGGCTTTACGGCTCCCGCCAGAATATCCCAGGAAGACGTAACCAGATTGTCGCCGCCATCGAGTTCAGGGGATTGCGCGATACCACCGGTCGCCACGACGACAATATCGGGCTCGAATGCCAGGACGTCATCCGCACCGGCGTAAACATCGTAGTGGATCTCAACGCCGAGACGCTCCAGCTCCGAAAGCCGCCAATCGACGATCCCGACCATTTCCTTGCGGCGGGGATTGCGCGCAAGCAGATTCACCTGTCCGCCCGCCTTGCCGCTTGCTTCGAGCAAATTGACGGTATGACCACGCTCCGCAAGCACGCGCGCTGCCTCCAGCCCAGCGGGGCCGGCACCGATGACAACGGCCTTTCGGGATACCGACGCCCGCTCGATTTCGTGCGGCATGTCCGCCTCACGACCGGTTGCCGCATTGTGGATACAGAGCGCTTCGCCGCCCTCGTAGATGCGGTCGAGACAGTAGGTGGCACCAACGCAAGGGCGGATGTGCGCCTCCTGCCCCGACATGATCTTGTTGACGATATGGGGATCGGCAATGTGCGCGCGCGTCATGCCCACCATATCGAGCTTGCCTTCCGCGATCGCATGCCGTGCGGTGGCGACGTCGCCGATACGCGCGGCATGGAAGACTGGAAATTTGGTCGCAGCCCTCACCTCGCCGGCAAAATCCAGATGCGGCGCCGATGCCATTCCTTGTATCGGGATGACCTTGTTGAGCGCTGCATCGCTGTCGATATGACCGCGGATGATGTTGAGGAAATCGATGTTTCCCGAAGCGGCCAGACGCCTGGCGATCTCGATACCTTCCTCTTTCGAAAGCCCTTTTTCCCAATCTTCATCGGCAACGAGCCGGATACCCACGATGAAATCCTGGCCGACCGCCTTACGAATCGCGTCAGTCACCATCATCGAGAAGCGCATGCGGTTTTCGAGCGAGCCGCCAAACTCGTCCTCACGCCTGTTTGTCGCCGGCGACCAGAAGCCATCGGTCAGATGACCATAAGCTTCGAGCTCGATGCCGTCGAGGCCCGCATCCTGCATGCGCTGGGCGGCCGCAGCAAAGTCGCCGACAATCCGCTCGATATCCCAGTCTTCGATCGTCTTGGGGAAGGCCCGATGCGCGGGCTCGCGTAGCGGCGATGGCGCTAGCACAGGCAACCAGTCACCTTTGTTCCAGCCCGTGCGGCGGCCGAGATGGGTAAGCTGGATCATTACGGCGGCGCCGAACTCGTGACAGTCGTCGGCGAGCCGCTTCAGCCACGGCACGATCTCGTCCTTATAGGCATGAAGATTGCCGAAAGCCGGCGGCGAGTCCGGTGAGACGACGGCAGATCCGGCCGTCATGGTCAGCGCGATGCCGCCCTTTGCTTTCTCGCGATGATAAAGCCTGTAACGATCCGTCGGCATGCCATCTTCGGAATAGGCCGGCTCATGCGCTGTCGACATGATGCGGTTCTTCAGCGTGAGATGCTTAAGCTGATAGGGCTGGAGCAAAGGATCGTTAGACGCCATGTGGTTTCCATTTCCTCCCAAAAAACCGCGAACCGAGACTGCTATCTTTGCCGAGACCGGAGCCGATGGCTATAGGCTTCTACATCGGCGCACGCGCGCGGCGACTATGACGCAGGTCGGCCGCCGTGTGCCAGACGATCGTCGCAAAGATGATGGCACCGCCGATAAAGGTAGCGGCCGGTGGTCTCTCCGAGAAGAAGAGCCACACCCAGAACGGCGTCAGCACGATCTCCATCGAGCCTATGAGCGCCGCGTCAGCGGCAGGCATGCGTCGCGACCCGAACAGGAACAGCACGAAAGCCAGCGCAAAATTCGTTGCCCCGAATGCGGCAAGCAAGAGCCAGTTGTAGGTATCGAGTGAAGCGGTCGAAGCCATCGGCGCAAAAACGACAAAGGTAAGGAAGCCGCTGACGATGCTCGACGGAAGGATCGGCACGCTGCGGTCCATGCGAGGAATGACGATGATGAAGGCGAAAGTCACCGTCATCCCGAGCGCCAGAAGATCGCCGATACCCGTACCGCCCCCGATCGAGGATGCCACGATGACAGCGACACCGATGAGGCAGACAGCCCCGGCAACCAAGGTTCGCTTGGCCACACGCTCCCTCAGCAGCACCCAGCTCAGAAGGGCGGCGATGAAGGGCGCCGTCGCATAGATCATCGTCACGTTCGCGACCGTGGTCATGTAGAGCGCACCGATGAAGCAGGCCTGGCTGAGCGCCTGACAGACAATCATCGCAACACCGGCGGGATGAAAGATCGATCTCCATTGACGCCGAGAGAACCCGCCCTCGAGGAAGAAGCTCGGGACGATCAGGAACACGCCGCCAAGCAGCGACCGCCAGGCGATCGCCGTCCAAATATCCGTGGTCAGAAGGCGCGCGTAGATGCCGCTGCAGCTCCACGCCAGCGTTGCCATGACCACGAGGATGACGCCCCTCTCGTAGTCGCTAGCGAAAGCGGAGCGGGCTGGGAACTGAAAGGTCATTTTAGGGGACTCAAGATGAAATGGTGACTGAATGTCACGTGTGTGCGCCGATATTTGACATCAGGCAAACGAATAGTAGAGATAGTAGTTATCAGAAATATTTGTGGCCCGTTCATGCGCGACCCCATCGAAAGCGACCTGCTTCGGACGTTTCTCGTCATCAGCGAGACGTGCAACTTTTCCCTTGCCGCGCAGCGTATCGGGCGCACGCAATCGGCTGTCAGCGCGCAGATCCGCCGGCTTGAGGAGACCGTTGGCGAAACGCTCTTTGAGAGGAATGCGAGGGGAGCGGTTCTGACCCGGGCGGGAAATCAGCTGCTTCCCTACGCGCAGCGGGTCATCGAACTTCTGAACGAGGCCGCTGCCACAATCCGCACCAAGCCGCTCGATGGTCCGGTGCGGATCGGCATTCCCGAGGAATACAGCCAGACCATCCTGCCGGCAGCACTGGCGGCCTTCGCCATCAGGCATCCGGCGGTCGAGGTGACGGTTTCCTGTGATTACACATCACGCAACCTCGAAGCCCTGGAGCGAGACGAACTCGATCTTGCCGTCGTCTTCGACTGGAGCAACCAGAACACGGGTGAAATTCTCTGCGTCGATCCTACGGTTTGGGTCACCTCCCTGGTTCACCGCCTGCACGAAGCAAGCCCACTGCCCATCGCCGTCTACCGGAACTCGACCTGGTGCCGGGATTTCGCCTTGCGTTCGCTGGAGCAGGCGGGATTGCGCTATCGTGTCGCCTTCATCGCAGATACCGGTTCAGGCTTGAAAAGTGCGGTTCTCGCAGGCCTTGCCGTTTCGACCCTATCGCGCAGCAATATCCCGCACGGCTGCAGGGAGCTGACGATCGAGGACGGCTTCCCCCCGGTCGATGCTTCCCGCGTTGTGCTGCGCCGCAACCCCTACCATTCGAGCCCGGCAATCCGCGAGCTTGCGGAAATGGTCAGGGAAGCGTTTCGTCCGATGTCGAGCCTACTGCAGCCGTAGGGCTTTATTTTCCCTGATACTGATCGTCAGTCACGTGCTCCATCCAATCCACCACCTTGCCGTCGAGGTGTTCTTGGATCGCGATATGGGTCATGGCCGTCGTTGGCGAGGCGCCATGCCAGTGCCTTTCACCAGGCTCGAACCAGACAATGTCTCCCGGCCGGATTTCCTCGATCGGACCGCCTTCTCGCTGGACGCGCCCGAACCCCGCCGTGACGATCAGCGTCTGGCCGCGCGGATGGGTGTGCCAGGCAGTGCGGGCGCCCGGTTCGAAAGTGACGCTGCCTGCCGCGGCGCGGCGTGCTTCATTGGCGGCAAATAGCGGGTCGATGCGCACAGTGCCGGTGAACCAGTCAGAAGGCCCCTTTCCCGAAGATTGCGTACCGTTCCTGTTGATGTTCATGATTATGTCCTTCCTTGACAAGGGATGCGATGGAGCGACCGATTGGCGCTAATCTAATACATCTTAAACGGAACAATAGGGTGGTAGCGTCGCATAAACTTATGAGTCATGCCGATAAATTCCACTCCCCAAATATCGACCTCTATAATGCATAAGCCTCACCTCGATGGGCCAGAAACAAGCCGTTGCGCGTTCGCGCGCTATAACAACCATCTACTTCATGGTAAAAGCAGCACCCAACATATGAGGGCTACTCATAGATGCTGCGTGAAAACGTCAACGATCTGCTATTTTTCCTTGCGGTTGCCAGAGAGCGGAGCTTTACGCGAGCGGCTGCGCAACTCGGCGTTTCGCAATCAGCGCTCAGCCACACGGTGCGGCAACTCGAGGAGCGAATGGGCATCCGACTGCTGACGCGCACGACGCGCAGCGTCAGCCCGACGCCGGCAGGTGAGCGTCTTCTGCAATCGCTGACGCCGCGCTTCCAGGAAATCGAGGCTGAACTCATTGCCGTTACCGAGCTGCGCGAAAAACCCGCCGGTACGATCAGGATCACGGCAGTCGATTATGCCGTCGATACCTACATATGGCCTAAGCTTGCCGGCGTGCTGACGGATTATCCCGACATCCATGTCGAGATAATCAACGATTACGGCTTGACCGATATCGTAGCGGAACGTTTCGACGCCGGCGTTCGTTTGGGCCAGACCGTGGCAAACGGCATGATCGCGGTCCGTATTGCGCCCGATCAGGCGTTTGCCGTCGTCGGCTCTCCCTCCTATGTCGAGGGGCGCAGCAAGCCCCAGATACCCCAAGACCTCGCGGCTCATCGATGCATCAATCTGCGCCTTCCCACGCATGGCGGCAATTATGTCTGGGAATTCGAAAAGGACAGCGAAGAATTGCGGATCCGCGTTGACGGCCAGATGACATTTAACGGCGTTCGCCAGGTTCTGGCCGCAGCAGTCGATGGCTACGGGTTGGCCTATGCTCCGTACGATCTGGTTCAGTCGCTTATCGAAAGCGGCCGCCTCATTCGGGTGCTGGAAGACTGGTGCCCGCCGTGGGCGGGCTACCATCTCTATTACCCGAGCCGCCGCCAACCGTCCTCGGCCTTTGCCGTGGTGCTGGACGCATTGCGCCACCGCGGTTGAGCAGAATTTGCAGCAGAGCTTACGAGGCCATCAGCGCGCGGATGCTGCGATCGGCCGATTGCAGCAGCTCGAAGGCTTCATAGCGCCGTTCATGCAGCCCCTTGATAGCACCATCCGCCGGCTCGAACCTCTTTGCCAGCCGCGACATGGCAGCCATGGCTTCCACAAGCGAGCCGCAACGCCCGCCAGCCGTGGCGCCAAGCATGGCAGCACCGAGAAGAACAGGTTCTTCCGTATCAGCGACCGCGACCGGCCGACCGGTCGTATCCGCGAGAAGCTGACGCACGAGGTTACTCTGGGCGGCACCGCCACTGGCGATGATCAGATCGCAGGCAATGCCATCCTGCGCCAGCTTTTCGAGCAGCTGTTTGAGGCCGTAACCGATACCGCAGAGGCCGGCGACATAAAGACCGATCAGATCGTCGATCCCGGTCTCCAACCCAAGGCCTGAGATAACGGCGCGCGCATCCGGATCAGCATAAGGCGACCGGTTGCCAAGGAATTCCGGGACCACCTGGATCAATCGCGCAAGCTTCACCGCGTCGGATACGCTTCCGCCTGTCTTCATGGCTTGGCGGTCGAGCCATGCAACCAGCGACAAACCCTCTGCTTCGGCCTTCTGACGAGCCTTCGCAGCTGCCGGATGCATGGTGACGAGATGATCGATCGCCGCCCCCGCTGCCGATTGGCCGCCTTCGGTCAGCCAGAGACCCGGCACCATGGCCGAATAATAGGGACCCCAGACCCCATCGACGAACACAGCCTCTTCGCTCGATGCCATCGAGCAGGCGGACGTCCCGAAGATGTAGGCAAGCCTGTTTTTAACATCTGCCTTGCTGTCCGATCCCTTCCCGCCGAGCGTCCCGACCCCGCCGGCATGCGCATCGATCAGGGATGCGCCGACCGGCGTACCGGTGGTAAGGCCAAGATCCAACGCGGCGGCTTCGTTCAAGCCCTCACCAAGTGCGGCGCCCGGCTCGACAATCTCAGTGCCGATCCGCACGAAGCCCTCGTCAACCAATTCGCCAAGTCCGATAGCCTTGAAATACTGGGCATCCCAACGCTTCTCATGGGCCAGATAAGTCCATTTGCATGTCACCGTGCACACGGACCTCTGCAACGAACCCGTCGCACGCCAGGTCAAATAATCGGCGAGATCGAAGAAATGGTCCGCCGCCGCGAAGGATTGTGGCATGTTTCGCTTCAGCCACAGCAGCTTCGGCGTTTCCATCTCGGGCGAAATGCGGCCACCGACGTAACGAAGAACGGCATGATGTCCGGCATTGATCTCCGCAGCCTCGCCCGCAGCACGATGATCCATCCAGACGATGATATTGCGGTCGGCGTCACCCGATAGTCCCACAGCCACGGGGCTGCCATCCGCCTTGACCGCGACCAGCGAGCAAGTCGCGTCGAAGCCGACGCCGGCAACCTCATTTGCCGCAATTTTCGCCGTTGCGACAGCATCTTTCACGCTGTCGCAGACGGCCTTCCATATCTGCTCGCTCGACTGTTCAACGATGCTGCCGGGCTCGTGCCAGATGGTGATCGGCCGCTTAGTGGCCGCTAACAGATGGCCATGCGCATCGAAAACACCGGCCCGGGCGCTGCCGGTGCCGACATCGATGCCGATGAAATAAGGTGCCGTCATCAGAGATCCGTACTCAAGGGCAGGATCACCAGATCCCGGATTACGATGTTACGCGGTCTCGATAGCATGAACACAACAGCCTCCGCCACCTCGCTCGCCTCCATAAGGCCGCCCGCAGCAATCGCCTCATCGAGCTTCGCCTGTGGCCAGTCGCTGATCAGAGCCGTCACGACCGGCCCCGGCGCCACGGCGCCAACGCGGATGCCGTGCTTGGCGACCTGACGTCGTACCGTATGCGTAAACGCCTGAACGGCATGCTTGGAGGCTGTGTAGATCGGCTCCCAGACCACCGGCACCAGGCCGGCGATCGAGCTCGTCATGATGATGTCACCAGTCTTCCTCTCGATCATGTGCGGCAGCACCATGCGGACCGAACGGAAGGCTGCATTGATGTTGAGATCTAGCATCCGGTCCCAGGCGTCTGGATCGCCTTCTGCAACCTCGCCGCCGATATAGGCGCCGGCATTGGCATGAAAGATATCGAGCTTGCCAAACTTATCGAGAATTTGCGGCATCATCGTCGCCACACTCTCGGGGTTCAAGAGATCGACGACGACTGGATAGGCATTCGGCCCCAACTCGGCGCAAAGGCTTTTCAAGCTGTCTTCCGCCCTGTCGACGAGGGCGACGCTGGCGCCCTCGTTCAATAGTGATTTGGCGCATTCGAGGCCAATTCCAGACGCAGCCCCGGTGATGGCGGCGACCTTGCCGGCAAAATCCTGTCTCATAACAATCCTTACCTTCTTGAAAAAATCAGCCGCGCCCATGCGAGGCGCGGGAACGACGGGCGAGCGAGTCGACGATGACGGCGATGGCAAGAACTGCGCCTGTGATCATGTAGCGAAGCGCCGACGACAGATCGAGCATTGTGAGGCCGCTCGCGATCGACTGGATGACGATGATGCCAAGCAGGGCCGAATAGGCGCTGCCGCGACCACCGAAGAGGCTCGTGCCGCCGATGACGGCTGCTGCAATGGCATTCAGATTGACGTCGCCGGTGCCTGCCTGCTGGCTGGCCGAGGCCAGACGCGCAGCCGCCAGCACGCCACCCAAGGCTGCGAACATGGCGCAGAGCACGAAGGCGCTGGTATAGATCCGCCGCACATTGATACCGGCCCGGCGCGCCGCTTCGCGGTTACCGCCGACGGCGGACATCGACCGGCCCCATTGCGTGCGCGTCAGCGCATAATCCATGACGATGGCCAGCACCACGAATAAGGCGAACATCCAGGGAATGCCGCGATCTTGGTTGAGGTAGAAGGCAACGAATTCCAAAGCCACGGTGATGGCGACCGCCTTCGTCAACAGACCGCCGACGGAGGGCACCGAAAGGTTTGCCTGTTTGCGCCGCCGGACCGCGCTCCAACCGGTCGCCAGCATGACGGCACCCGGAATGAGCGCGAAAACATAGGCAAGCGGACGGGGGATCACCAGAAGCTGGCCGAAATTCACGATGGCCGAACCATAGGGCAGATTGATCGAGCCGGTCGCGCCGAGCAGATAGAGCTGCATGCCCAGCACGGCGAGAAGGCCGGCCAATGTGGCAACGAAGCTCGGCATGCCCAACCGATTGAACAACACCGCGTAGACGGCACCGATCGCGCCGCCAACGACGAGCGCAGCAAGGATCGCCAAGGCCACCGGCCAGCCCTCGTTTACCCAAAGCATGCCAACCATGGCCGAGGCGAAGCCGCTGATCGACCCCACGGAAAGATCGATCTCGCCGACCATCAGCACGCAGACGATGCCGAGCGAGATGATGCCGACGGTCGAGGCGTCGAACAACAGGTTGGCGAGGTTGTTGCTTGAAAGGAAGGTCGGGTTGAGCGTGCCGAACACTGTCCAGATGATGACGAGGCCGACGACGACCGGGAGCGAGCCGAGATCGCCGGAGCGAACTTTGTCGATGGAGGAGCGGATGGTGGCCGCAAGCCCGCTATCATGGTTGACGCGAACGTCGCTGCGGTCGAGCAGCATGGTCGATTGTTTGCCGTTCTCACTCATGGCTGGCCCCCTTCTCTCAATTCTTGCTGGGCCTGGCGCCGCCCTGCCCGGCGCGACACGGCGTTTTCCGCCGCACCCGTGATGGCGCTGACGAGTTCCTGGTTCGAGGTGTCTGGATAAAAGACACCATTGTTGCGGCCGAGGCGCAGGACAACGATGCGGTCGGCGACGGCGCGGACATCCTCCATGTTGTGGCTGATCATGATGACGCCGAGACCCTTATCGCGGACACGCTCGATGAGGTTCAACACCTCGGCTGTCTGTGCCACGCCAAGGGCGGCGGTCGGCTCGTCGAGCATGATGAGTTTCGGCTCAAGCAGCAGCGAGCGGGCGATCGCCACCGTTTGCCGCTGACCGCCCGAAAGCGAGGCGATCGGGATACGCACGCTCGGGATACGCGCCGCAAGCTCGTTGAGCAGCGTCCACGCACGAACCTCCATCGGCGTTTCGTCGAGCTTCAACGGGCTCATTTCGCGGCCAAGAAAGATGTTCGCAACGACATCGAGGTTCTCGCAAAGCGCCAGGTCTTGAAAGACGGTGGCGATGCCGAGATCAAGTGCGGTAGCGGGATCGCTGAGCGTCACTTGTTTGCCGCGAAACGTGATGGTGCCTGAACTCGGCTGGTGGACGCCGGCCAGAACCTTGACGAGCGTCGATTTGCCCGCACCATTGTCACCGACCAGCGCCACGACTTCGCCGGCATGTACATCGAGGTTGATATCCGTCAGTGCCGAGACGGCGCCGAAGTGTTTGGAGACCCCTTTGAGGCTGAGCACAAGCTCGCCTGATGGGGTTCTATGATCGGAAGCGTCACTCATGACCAGCCACCTTCTCGGGTTGAAATGCTATCGATTGCGTTCGTCTCCGGCCGCCGAAGCGACCGGAGACTGGGAGGWAGCAGCTCTCAGCTGCCGATACCAAGCTTCTTGCAGCCATCGGCGTAGCGATCCATGCAGAGCTGTGCCGGCGTCTGGATCGGCTTGCCGTTGACGGCCTTTTCGATGATTTCGGCCTTGAGATTTTCCGAGGTGACCAGAGCCGGCGTGAACAGCTTGGTCGGCGTATCAAAAAGCTTCGTGTCCGCCTTCGGTGCCGAGCCGGAGAGCAATTCGATCGCGACATTGGCGGCGGCGGCGGCCACGATCTCGCTCGGCTTGGAGATGGTGTTGTAC
>NZ_JARWLA010000035.1:0-77962 GCF_047445805.1 Rhizobium sp. BR 314
CCGGCAGCGATCAGCTCCTTGCCCTTCTTGACCAGCGCGTCGAAGTCGGGGCTGCGGTCGGCCTTGCACGGCGTCATCAGGGCCGGGATCACGCCGGAGAAAATGCTTGCGGTCATCTGTCTGTCCTCTTGGGGCTTGGCCTCTTGGGCTTGGAATGCATCGGCAACGATGCCAGGCCCAATCTCGGCCCCTCGTCACCCTCTCAGCAATATCAATACAGCTTTGTATTCAATTTGTCGACAAGGAATATATAAAGAATCGAACTTCTACCGTTAGACAACCAACCGACATCGGGGAGCACCTTTCGTTTGGTGAAATTGGCCCGTATGCCCCTTAGATTGCTACAGGCGCTCGAGCGACCGGTGCGTCAGGACACCAGGCTCGTGGTCGCAAATGCCAGCACGACATAGCGACTGATCTTGGCGATGGCGACGAGCAAGAGAAACGTCGGCAGTGGTTCTCGTAGAGTGCCTGCGACGACCGTGATCGGATCTCCAACAATGGGAAGCCAGCTCGCCAGCAGCGACCATCGCCCATAGCGGCGATACCAGCCCTGCGCTCGCTCCATGGCACTGTCGCCGACCGGAAACCAGCGGCGATTGCGGAAGCGCTCAATCCATCGCCCCAGAGCCCAATTTATCAATGAACCAAGCACGTTGCCGAAGCTCGCGACGGCAACGATCATGAAGGTGGAATAGGTCTCCGTCAGCAGCATACCGACAAGCACGGCTTCGGATTGCATTGGCAGGATCGTTGCGGCCGCAAGTGCCGCCAGGAACAGTCCGAAATAGGCTGCGAGATCGATCATGGCTCAGAAATACCCGGCGGCCTCCCTGTGGCCGCGGATGCTTGGCCTGAGCGTCTTTATGTGCACGTCGCATACGGCTTCCATCATGATGTCTCTATCTTTCAGCTGGGAGCAAGTGTCAACGAACGCCAGCGCACAAGCGAAGATCCGAAAGCAGCCGGCTTTCGGCTGTCAAGCAACGGAGATATCTGCTTGTCCATAGCAACTCCCAGGAGTATTCCCGGCGAACGGCACCCTATGCTGCGACACGAAGCGAACCGCCAATGAACCCGATCCCCGAAGATGCTTGGCTGCCTTGGCGACCCTCCGACCTCGCAGACCGATTAAAGCACGCGTCCGGCGTTTGGTATGTCGTCGGCGGATGGGCGCTTGACCTTTGGCACGGCAGCCAGACGCGCGAGCACGAGGATTTGGAGTTTGCGGTCCTGCCCGAGAACGTCCAGGAGTTTCGCGAGATATTGCAAGACCTGGATTTCTTCACTGTTCATTCCGGCGTAGTCGAACATCTCCCTCAGACGGAAGCGCCGCCGACGCATGTGTCGCAATTGTGGGGCCTCGATGCCCGAAGCGCCTGCTGGCGTGTCGACATGATGCTGGAAAAAGGAACGCCTTCTACCTGGCATTACAAACGCGACCCGACGCTTCAGGTGCTGCGCTCAGAGATCATCCGGACCAACGATGCCGGAATACCCTATTTGGCTCCGGCTGCTGTTTTGCTGTTCAAGGCCAGACACCTTCGGGAAAAAGACGAGGTGGACTTCGAGCGCGCCCTGGTCAAACTTACTTTCGCCGAGAGGGACACACTTCGACGCTGGCTCGATGTCGCCCACCCCAACCATCCGTGGCTCACGGCGCTTTGATCGGACGGGCAGCGCGGCGCGCCTTGAACTCAAGCATTTCCGGGACTGTTTGCGGCGGTTTTCGCTTCTGAATGAAAAAAAAGCCCGCGCCGGCAGGGCGCGAGCTTGGAGGAACTATCCCGTTTGAGCCTGCTCTGCTCAGCGGCGCGAGCCGAAGGGGCGGAGCGTCATATGGCGATTGACGTCCTTGTAGAGCAGGTAACGGAACGGTCCCGGGCCACCGGCATAGCACGCCTGCGGGCAGAAGGCGCGCAGCCACATGAAGTCGCCGGCTTCGACCTCGACCCAATCCTGGTTCAGCCGATAGACAGCCTTGCCCTGCAGCACGTAGAGGCCATGTTCCATCACATGGGTCTCGGCAAAGGGAATGACGGCGCCGGGCTGAAGGGTGACGATGGTTACATGCATGTCATGGCGCAGATCCGACGGATCGACGAAACGCGTCGTAGCCCAACGTCCCTCCGTGTCAGGCATGACCGACGGGATAATGTCCTTCTCGTTGAGAATCAGCGGCTCTGGATGAGCCAATCCTTCGACGGCTTCATAGGCCTTGCGGATCCAATGGAACCGCGCATGCGCGCCCGAACGGTTGTGGAGCGACCACTTCAGGCCCGGCGGCAGGAAGGCATAACCGCCCGGCTGAAGCACATGCTTGCCGCTCGGCAACGTCAACTCGACCTCGCCGTCGACGACGAAGAGCACGCCTTCAGCTTCCGGATCCAACTCCGGCTGATCGCTGCCGCCGCCAGGCGCCACTTCCATGACATATTGGGAAAAGGTCTCGGCAAAGCCGGAGAGCGGCCGGGCAATCACCCAGCAGCGCGTATCGTTCCAGAAGGGCAGGAAGCTGGTGACGATATCCTGCATGACACCTTTGGGAATGACCGCATAGGCCTCGGTGAAAACGGCTCGTCCCGTCAGCAGATCGCTTTGCGGCGGATGGCCACCAAGAGAGGAATAATAGATTCTTTGCATCGTCTCGCCCTTCGTTCTCAGTATTTCCCGGGAGGCGCCAGCATTTACCTCCATCGCACTATTGGATGGCCGCAAAGCCTTAATACCGCGTCACTTCGCTCCCGCTTTTTCCAACAATGCCTCGATCTTGTCGTAACTGCGGCCACGAGCATGCTGCAACGGTGTCACACCTTCATGATCAGCGATATTGACATTTGCTCCGGCATTGATCAGCAACTCAACGATTCGCACATGGCGCGGGCCGCCGTCGCTGAGAATGATCGCCTCCAACAGCGCCGTCCAGCCCAGCCGATTGACGTGATCGAGATTGACCCCGGCCTTGATCAGCGTATCGACCGTCTCGACATGGCCGCGCTCTGATGCAGGAATGAGCGCCGTACCGCCATAGCGGTTTACGCTTTTAAGATCGGCGCCATGGGCGAGCGTCAGCTTGAGAATTTCCAGGTGACCCCTGGCGCCCGAATAGAGATAGGGGCTGTCCTGAATATCGTCCTTGGCATTGACGTCGGCACCGGCCTCGATCAGTGCGCGGGCAGCATTTACCTTGTCGCCATGCGTGGCGACGAGCAAGGCAGTGGCGCCGCTTTCGTCCCGTGTATCGATACTAGCACCGCTCGCGAGAAGCCGATGGATCGCCGCGACATCGTCCGCCGCAGCCGCATTGTGCAATCGAGTATCCATGGAATTACCATTAGCAAGAAGAGGAAGGTGGAGAACCGCAACGAGAAGCCAGGCCGCGACAAAGGCCATCGACATGTGTCGCGGCATCCACCTGCCGGGCACAAGGCTGGCAAAGAGCGACGGCGGTGCAAAACGAATATCCCGGACTCGGTTCATTCGGAATGAAAACTCCTCGTTGTCGATCGGCTAAGCGCAGTTGCGACGTGGCATCTCCTTGACGCGAGGATAATCATAGGCGTTGACCTTCGACGTCGTATAGCCTGCGCCGACGAGCGCTTCGGCAAGCTTGATGGCAGCGGTCACGCCGTCGATGACCGGCACGCCGGTAGTGGCCTGCAGCCGATCGCAGAGGGATGACATGCCGGCGCAGCCGAGAATGATGGCTTCGGCGCGATCTTCGCGCTTGGCTCTTTCGATCTCGGCGACCAGCAGTCGCTCTGCTTCGACCGGGTCTTCCTCCAGACCAAGAACCGGCAGGTCGATGGCGCGAACATTGCGGCAGTGGCGTTCCGCGCCATAGTCGCTCACCAGATCCTCGATGATCGGGATGGAGCGCGGCAGCGTGGTGATGATCGAGAAGCGACGGCTGATGGTCATGGCCACCTGTACCGCCGCCTGGCAGATGCCGATGACGGGCCCGCGCGCCACTTCACGGGCGGCATGAAGGCCGGGATCGTCGAAGCAGGCGACGACGTAGGCATCGACCCCGAGCATCTCGCCCTTGAGGATCTCCGCGAGCATTCCCGGCACGGCAGCGGCCTCGTCCGCGCCGCCCTCGATGCTGACGGGCGTGTCCAGCGGGTTCACCGCCGATACTTTCGTATCCTGCTGCTTGACCCGCAAGGCGCTGTCCAGCGCCTGGGACGTCATGGAAGCCGTGGAATTGGGATTGATGAGACGAATATGCATGAGAAGGACCTTTCATCCATCCTTAGTCGCGCGACGGCTTGATGAAATCGGAGATTGGCGGAGCCTTAAGGACGAACTGGCGATCCGAAACGATGTAGTTGTCGGCATGCAGGCGGGCAATCGGCTGATAATGTTCCGGGTCCACATAGTGACCCTCGGCATCGAGGCAGTTGCGCCGCACATGCATGTGGGCGACTTCGCCCAGCACCAGCGTACGGCGCGGATAATCGATGAGGCGCTCGACGCGGCATTCGAAGACGCATGGTGCTTCCTGGACGAAGGACGCATCGATCTTGCGGCAGGCATTCGGCGTGAGGCCGGCCATGGCGAGCTCATCGAATTCGCTGTCGAAACCCAGGCCGCAGACCAACATCTGCTGCGAAATCCCCATGTCGACCATGTTGATCACGAATTCCTGAGTCCGCCTGATGTTGGCAAGCGTATCCTTCTCCTCGCCATTCAGGCGCGGCTGTATGCCCAGCACCACGATCGGCGGATCATGCGAAAACACATTGAAGAAGCTCATCGGCGCCGCATTGTTGTGACCGGCCGGAGAACGCGTCGTGACCAGCGCGATCGGACGGGGTCCGATGAAGTTCGTCAGAAGCCGATAACGGCTCTGAGGCTCAAGCTCGGCAAAGTCGAATTCCATTGCGCCATCCTGCGGGTTCATTATGATTGACAATGTCATTCCATATTGTCGACAATTTTGCAATCAAAAACCGATTGTTGTGATTGACTTTTCCCTTCGCTTCACGCTTCTCTAACCGCAACGAGGAGTGAGATTCATGAGCGACCAAACAGGGGTCTCTGTTCAGCAGATTGTCGAGAAAGTCTGGCTGTCGATCGCCGAGCGGCGGCTGAGACCCGGTGTCCAGCTTAAGGAAGAGCAGATGGCCACCATCTTCAACGTCAGCCGCGCGCGCATTCGCCAGGCCCTGGCGCTGCTGCAGCGCGACGGTCTCGTCGCCATCATCCCCAATCGCGGCGCATTCGTGTGCAAGCCTTCCGTTGAGGAGGCCCGCGACGTCTTCTTCGTTCGTCGCACGGTCGAGCGCTGCGTAGTCGAGCGACTTTGCAAGGGGGTTTCCAAGGCCGACATCAAGCGCCTGCGCGACCATGTCGCCAAGGAGCGTATCGCCAACACCCAGGATATCACCACCGACATCATCAAGCTTTCCGGTGGCTTCCACCTGCTGCTTGCGGAGACGGTCGGCTCGGATTTCCTGTTTGCCACCATGCGCGACCTGATTGCCCGCTCCTCGCTGATCACGGCCGTCTACCGCAATACCAACCGTTTCAATTGCGGTCCCGACGAACATGCCGAAATCGTCGAGGCCATTGTCGGCAACGATGCGGACAGGGCCACCCATCTGATGGCCCATCACCTCGAACATGTCGAATCGGAGCTCGACCTGACCGAAATCCGCGACCTCTCCCACGACCTGCGTGCCGCCCTGGCCTGAGGCGGCCGAGGCATCCGCCTCGATCACGCGTCTGTCACGAGATGGCACGCCACCCTCGTTCCATTCGAGAGCCTGCGAACCTCAGGCACCTCCGCCGAACACCTCACGGTGGCCAGCGGGCACCTCGGATGGAAGGTGCAGCCCGATGGTGGCTTCAGGGGGCTAGGTACCTCGCCGCCCACCAGTTCCTGATCGCGTTTGGGGGCGTCGATGCTGGGGATGGTTTGCAGCAGAAGCTGGGTGTAGGGGTGGCGCGGGTGAGCAAAGAGTTCTTCCGTATCCCCCTCTTCGACGATCCTTCCCAGATACATCACGGCGATACGGTCCGACATGTGCCGCACGACGCTCATATCATGGCTGATGAAGAGATAGGTCAGGCCCAATTCGTCCTGCAGCCGGCGCATGAGGTTCAGGACCTGCGCCTGCACCGAGACGTCGAGCGCGGATGTCGGTTCATCGCAAACCAGAAACTCCGGCTCGCTGGCAAGCGCGCGGGCAATGGAAATGCGCTGGCGCTGTCCGCCGGAAAACTCATGCGGGAACTTCTCGCCGTCCGAAACGGAAAGACCGACGGTCAGCAGCAACTCCTCGACCCGCTCGGTAATCTCGGCCGCCGTATTGCGCAGCTTCAGCTCGCGCAGCGGTTCGGCGATGATGTTCTTCACCCGCCAGCGCGGATTGAGCGAGGCATAAGGATCCTGAAAGATCATCTGTGCCGACAGTGGCGCGCCGCTGCGCCCCGGCGAAAAGCGGATTTCGCCGCCCGTCGGCGTGTAAAGCCCGGTCATAAGCCTTGCCACCGTCGATTTGCCGCAACCGCTTTCGCCAACGATGCTGAGGCAACCGCCGGCAGGCACGGTAAAGCTGATATCGTTGACCGCCTGAAGAAACTGGCGCGGCTTGCGTTCCACGACGCGGTTGAGCCAGGGGGCAGACACATCGAAGGTCTTGACCAGTCCATCGACGGTCAGTGCCACGACCTTTTGAGCTGATGTCGTCATGCGGTGCCTCCCGCGTTGAGCCAGCAGGCGTTTGCGCCATCGCCGGCGGGGATCAGTTCTGGCCGCTCGCGCCGACAGCGCGGACCGGCGGATTTGCAGCGTGGATTGAAGGCGCATCCTTGCGGAAGAGCATCCAGCCGGGGCATCGAGCCATCGATCTGATTAAGCTTTGCCACGCGCGCGCCGAGCGATGGGATCGAGGCCATCAGGCCCTGCGTATAGGGATGGCGCGGCGCGTGAAGCACCTGTTCCACCGGACCAATCTCGATCAGCCGACCGGCGTACAATACCGCCACACGGTCCGCCGCCTCGGCAATGACGCCCATATCGTGCGTCACCAGCATCACGGCCGCCTGCTTCTCCTTGCACAGCCGGCGAAGCAGCGAGATGATCTGCGCCTGGATCGACACGTCGAGCGCCGTCGTCGGCTCGTCGGCGATGATCAGTTTCGGCGAGGCGGCAAGCGCAAGCGCAATCACCACACGCTGGCGCATACCGCCGGAGAACTGGTGCGGATAGTGATTGACCCGCTCTTCCGGCGAGGGAATGCCGACATCCCGCAATAGCTGGACGGCACGTGCCTTTGCCTCGGCTTTGCCGAGCGACAGATGCTGCCGGATCGTTTCCGAAAGCTGCGCACCGACGGTGAACAACGGGTTCAGCGATGTCAGGGGATCCTGGAAGATCGCACCGATTTCGCGGCCGCGCACGCGCTCCATCGCCCGGTCATCGAGCGTGTCGATCCGCTGTTTGCCGAGCCAGATTTCGCCGCCGGCGATACGCCCCGGGCGCTCAAGAAGCCCCTGAATGGCAAGCCCGGTCATGGATTTGCCCGCGCCGGACTCCCCGACGACGCCGAGGATTTCGCCGGCCCGGATGGACAGACTTATGTCCGACAGCGCCGTGACCGTACCCCGCCGATTCGGAAACTCGACCTTGAGATTACGGACGTCGATGACCGGTTGTTGCGCCTCAACCATTGCTCTCCACCTCGATCGGATAGCTTGGCGGGAAGATCTCCGACACAGGCGGATGGTTCCAGCTGCGCTCAGGATATTTGGCGATCAGCCCGTCATATTGCGCTTGCGCCTGGACGCGCGCCTTTTCCATGTCGAAGCCGGCCAATTGCCGATCCAGCATCGAGACGCGGCCATCGACGAAGACAGCGCGCGTCACCTTGCCGGAACCGCCAACGACCAGTGTCGTGATCGGGTCGACCGATGGCGCCATGATCGCGTCGTCCAGGCTGAAAACGGCGATGTCCGCACGGGCTCCGGCCGACAGGTGGCCGAGATCGGAGCGACCCAGTGCCTTGGCCCCGCCGAGCGTTGCTGCGTCGAACAGATCAGCGGAGCGCACCTGGTCCGGTGCATGATCGCTGATGCGGCAGGTGATGAGGCCTGTAAGCAGGTTCATCAGCATGTCCGGCGGCGTCGTATCGGTGCCCATGGCGATGTTGATGCCGCGCTTGCGGCAGCTGGAGAAGGAATTGAGGATCGAGCCGCTGCGGGCCGAAACCAACGGACAATGCACGATGGAAACGCCATTCTCGGCATAGAGCCCAAGATCTTCTTCCGTGGCATTCGTCGCATGCGGCGCAATCATCCGGTCGCTCAGCAGCTTATGCTTGGCAAGCCAGACAGGAGCGGTCGAACCGTGCAGCATGCGCACAGTGTCGACTTCCATCGCACCCTGCGCCATATGCAGGCGGAACTTGCAGCCGAGATCGCGCGCGGCAGCATCTGTGCGTTGCAGAAGGGCAAGCGTAGACGTCTCCACCCGATCCGGTGCCAGGAGGCCACGAACGAGATCGCCGTGGCGGCCATTCTGCCGCTCAATATAGGCGACGGCGTCCTTCAGGCCCTGAAAGCCGCGCTCTTCGTCGAAGACCGGTACCATCTTGCCCGGCGCTTCCAGAATCATGCCGCCCGAACGATAGGCGGGGCTCAGATAGACACGCAGGCCAAGATCGCCGGCGGCATCGGCAGCAGCATCGAACTCAGCAACGGTCTCGCCCCATTCACGATAGAACAACGAGGCGATCGGAGCCGCAGTGGTGATGCCGTTCAGCAGGAGCTGACCGAAGGCAAAACGCTTCTGGAACGCCAGCTCTTCCTGAGAATACATCTCGTAGGGACCGGCTTCCACATAGCTGCGCGGCCAGACGCGTCCCTTGGCCCAGCCGGGATGGCAGTCGATGCCAAGGATGGTGGTGTCCAGATCGGACAGGGCATCGAGGTCGATCAAGCCCGGGCTGATAACAGCATTGCCGAAATCGATGCGACGCGCGACTTCGCCCGGGAAGTTGTGGCCGACGAAGAGAATGGCGCCGTTTTCGAACACGACCTGGCCGTTACAGAGCAGCGTATGGCTGCCTTCCTTATGGCCGACGACCCAGCTAGCGGTAATCAGCGTGCGCCCTTCCGGGCGCTGACCAAGCGAGAGACTTTCCATTGCATGTGCCATCAGGGCATCTCCACCAATGCTTGACCACCGCGCGCGGTCACGCGGCCACCCTTGACCACGAGCGGGCGTGGCGCGATATCGACGACGGCATGAGCCAGCGTTTCACCGGCCAGCAAGGTGAAATCGGCATCGCAGCCAACCTTCAGACCGTAATTCTCGATCTGCATGACGTCAGCACCACCCTGCGACACGACGTAGAGGACGTGTTCCAGATCGCGGTCGGACCGCAGTCCGTTCTTCATGCCGATCACCTGGGCACGATCGAGCATGTCCGGATGACCCCAAGGCCCCCAGGTATCGCGGATGCCGTCACAGCCGCCGCCGACGCGCACGCCCGCTTCCTTGAGGCGCATGATCGACGGCACGGCCGCCGAAGGTGCGCCGGTGGTGAGGATTGCAATATCCAGCTTTGCGATTTCCTCGATCAGCTTGCCGACGCGCAGATAGTCGTTCATGCCGAGTGCGAAGGCATGGCTGATCGCCACCTTGCCCTGCATGCCGTTTGCGCGGATACGCTCGAACATCATCTCCATCGTGAAGGCGCCGAGCTCGCCGGCTTCGTGCAGGTGGATGTCGATCGGAACGCCGTGCTTGGTGGCAAGGTCAAACAGGATGTCGAGCTGGCCCTTGGGATCGCGGTCGATGCCGCAAGGATCGATGCCGCCCAGGACTTCGCAACCCTGGCGCAGAGCCTCCTCGAGCAGTTCGACAGTCCCAGGCATGACCATCACGCCTGACTGCGGGAAGGCGACGATTTCGATATCGATGATGCCCTTGAGCTTCTCGCGGGTTTCCCAAACGCCTTCGACGAGCCGCAAGCCGTGGGTTGGATCGATGTCGACGTGGCTGCGGATATGCGTGCCGCCATGCGCCGCAAGACCGATAGCATGCCGCATGGACTGGCGATGCGGATCGATGCCGATTTCCAGACGGTGCTCGCGCTCGAAATCGATCCGCTCGCGCAGGACAGCAGCGCGGTTGTTGACATGCCACGGCATGCCCCAGGTGGTCTTGTCGAGATGGGTATGGGCATCGATCAAGCCGGGTGCGGCGATCGCATTGCCGCCATCCTCGACCGGCATGCCCGGCTCGGCTTCGAACTTTCCAAAGCCTGCAATCTTTCCGTCGCGGATGAGGATATCGCAGGTCTCTCCAGCCATTGGCCTGACATTACGGAGCAGAAGATCGTTCATGAACTTACCTCAGTTTGGGATTAAGGGCATCGCGCAGCCAATCGCCGAGCAAATTGACAGCCACGACAAGCAGGCAAAGCTGGATGACGGGGAAGAGCACAATCCACCAGGAACCGGCGAACAGGAACTGGTTACCGATGCGGATGAGCGTGCCGAGCGAAGGCTGGCTCGGCGGCATGCCGATACCAAGGAAGGACAGCGTGGCTTCGGTGAGAATTGCCATGCCGAAATTGAGCGTCGCCGCAACCATGATCGGCGTCAGCGTATTCGGCAGAATGTGCTTTGCCATGATGCGTCGAGCGGGCACACCGATCAGTCTTGCCGCCTGTACATAATCCTTGCCGGCCTCAACGATCGCCTGTGCACGCACCGTGCGGGCATACTGCACCCAGCTCGACAGCGCGATGGCGAAGACAAGCACGGCAGACGCGCCGATCTCCCGTAGGCTTTCCGGCAGCATCTGCCGCACGACCGTGGACACCAGAATCGCGACGAGAATGGTGGGAATGGACAGCATGACGTCGCCGATGCGCATCAGCAGATTGTCGATGAAGCCGCCGAAGAAACCGGCGACCAGACCAGCCATCAGTCCGATCAGCAGCGACAGCACGACAGAGGCGACGCCGATGACGATGGAAATGCGCGTACCGTAAAGGACAGCAGACAGCATGTCGCGCCCCTGCGTATCGGTGCCGAAGAGATAGGGCATCTCGCCGCCATCATGCCAGATCGGCGGCAGTTCCGCCTTCCACATATCCAGCTGCGCGCCGTCATAGGGATTTTGTGGCGCGATCAGCGGCGCCAGCAACGCCGTCAGGATCAATATGGCGAGAATTGTCGCGCCAAAGATCGCCGTCTTGCTATGGGTGAAGGACCACCAGAGGTCGCCGCTGCGAAGGCGCTTGAACAGCGAGGGACGCGCGGACTTTTCCGGCTTCGACGTTTCGGACAGTTCCATGGTCATCGAACAGGCTCCTGGTTTCGATCAGCGTGCAGTGCGCAGGCGGGGATCGATCACCGCATAGGCGATGTCCACCAACGTGTTGAGAACGACAAAGATGAAGGAGATGATGCAAAGATAGGCGGCCATGACAGGAATATCGAGGAAAGTGACTGCCTGAATGAACAGCATGCCCATGCCCGGCCACTGGAACACCGTCTCGGTGATCAGTGCGAAGGCGATCAGTGCCCCGACGTTCATCGCCGTCATGGTGACGACTGGCATCAGACAGTTGCGTAGCGCATGACGGAAATAGATGCGCCAGCGCGGAATGCCGCGCGCGCGGGCAAACTTGATATAGTCGGAGCGCAGCACCTCGAGCATTTCGGCGCGTACCAGACGCATGACCAGCGTGATCTGATAGAGTGAAAGTGCAATCGACGGCAGAATGAGCGCTGCGCGGCCGGAAGATGTCAGGAACCCGGTCGACCACCAGCCGATCTGCACCACATCGCCGCGCCCGAAAGCCGGCAACCAGCCCAAGCTGACCGAAAAGCCGAGGATGAGCAGGATGCCGACGACGAAGCTCGGCAGTGAGACACCGACAATAGAGAGAAACTGCAGCCCCTCCGTATACCATTTGCCGCGCTTGATCGCGGTCAGCACGCCGAGCGGAATGCCGAACACCAGCGAGATCAGCGTCGCGACGAAGACGAGCTCCAGGGTCGCAGGAAAACGCTCGCCGATCAGCGGCAGCACCTTCTGGCCATTGCGGTAGGAGACGCCGAAATCGCCCTCCGCCGCATTGACGACGAACCGGACATACTGCGTCGGCAGGCTGTCATTGAGACCCAACCGTTCGCGCAGTGCGGCGCGATCCGCCTGAGATGTCTGCTCGCCGACCATGAGTTCGACAGGATCGCCCGCAAGCCGGAAGATCAGGAATGCCAGCAAGGCAACTGCAAGCATGACCAGGATCGCATTCCCGAGACGCTTGATGATGAAAACCAGCATGAGGACCTCTAGGCTTCGCTTCGGTCTCCGCCAGGCCTGCTTGAGTGCCTGGCGAAATTCAAATTTGGCAGCAGAGGGGAAATCGGCGGTGATGGGCTGGTTCGAATGCCTGGCCGTACATTGCCTCAAACCGTCGGTCTCGACGGTCGTCGCAGCACGAGCATCGCTCGCTGCGAACCTCCTCCTTCACTCCCTTTGGCAGCCATTAACGCAGATAATCTGAAGTTGTCAACGTGATTGTAGACAATATTGGACATTAATGTTCGACAGAAGATCATAAATGGAAAGAGCGCCTCGCGATCCCGCAAGGCGCCCCCTCATGTTCCGGTACTAACGCGGCTCAGCCGTTAGTCAGCCATTTGCGTCAGCCACATGCGCGGCTTGTTGTCGGCACGGAAGTCGATGCTCTTGACCTTGTTCAGCACCGCCCAGGCGATCGGCTGCTGATGGAGCGGGATGAGCATAAGCTGATCCTTGGCGATCTTCAGTGCCTGGGCCTCGATAGCCAGCCGCTTTTCTGCGTCCGGTTCCTGAGCCGCCTGTTGCACCAGCTTGTCGAGATCGGGATTCGACCAGCCGCCGTAGTTGGATACACCCATGGCGCCCTTGCGCGTGGACAGAACCTGCGACAGCAGCGAGTAGGCATCGAGCGTGGGCTCATTGGCCCAGCTCAGATTGAAGATATCGGCCTTGCCGTTGCTGCGCTTCGGTGTCTGCACAGCGCGCGGGCCGATATCGATGCTCGGCTGGAAACCGCTGCGCTTCAGCATATTGGCGATGCCCGAGCAGACGTCTTCCTCGTTGATGCTTTCGTCGTTCATGCAGGTGTAGGTGAAGGCGAGATTCTTCTGGCCGGCGTCTTCCAGAAGCTTCTGCGCGGCCTTGGGATCGGCAGGCTTGTAGGTGTCGAGATCCTTGACGTAGCCAGAGATTTCCGGGGCGATCAGCGAGCCCGATGGACGAGCCAGGCCGCGCATTACCTTCTTATTGATCAGATCGCGGTCGATGGAGGCTTCGAAAGCCTGGCGTACGCGAAGATCGTTGAATGGATTGGGGCGGCCGTCTTCCAGCTTTTCCTTGCGATTGAAGGCAACGAAGACGGTGCGCAGTTCGGTGCGCTTCTTCACGGCGATATTGGGTGTGGACTCAAGACGCGGCAAATCCTGGATCGGTGCGGAATCGATGAAGTCGATCTCGCCCGACAGAAGGGCCGCGACGCGCGTGGCGGCCGACGCGATTGGCACGAACTCGATACGATCGAGATTGTGTTTCTTATGATCCCACCAGCCGGTATTAGCGACCAGCACCGTTTTGGCATCGGGCACGCGGCTGTCGAGCTTGAACGGCCCGGTGCCGTTGGTGTGCATGGTCGTGTAGCCTTCGACCTTCGATGCGAAATCCGTCGGCTTCTCGCTGTTGTTGTCCTTCAGCCACTTGGCGTTGAACATGAAAATATTGGTGATGTCGTTGAGAAACAACGAGGTAGGTGCGGAAACTTCGATATCGACAGTGTAGTCGTCGACCTTCTGGATGCCGGCATAGAGCGGAATGTTGCCGCGCAGCGGCGAAGCCGGATCCGAGGCGCGCTTGAAGGATGCAACGACATCATCGGCGGTAAAATCGGCGCCATCGTGGAATTTCACGCCTTTGCGCAGGCTGAAGCGCCAATGCTTGTTGTCGACCAGTTTCCATTCCGTGGCGAGCGCGGGCTCGATCTTGAAATTCGCGTCATAGCGAACCAGACCCTCGTAGATGTGGTTAAGGAAGGCAAGGTTCGACGTGGACGGAACGGAATCCGGATCCAGCGAATAAATGTCCGCCCGGCTACCCCAGCGCAATGTTGCGGCATCGACCGGCGCGGCCAGTGCGGCCGTTGCCAATGCGGCGATGATGATCTTCTTCAAACCAAGCATTGTTTCTCCCCTCGGTTATTTGCAGGCGGACCAGTCCGAAGGCTCGCCTCAATTGGCCGGGAGTATTGATGCGGTCCCCACTATTGTCAATTAAATTGTTGACAATTATCGTACGCAAAAATCAGTTCGATCGGCGCCAAGCTGTGCGGCTGAAACATGGGAGGAAAATATGGAAGATCTGCTTCTACTGCACGGAACGATCGTAACGGTCGACACGGAGCGCCGGATTATCGAGGATGGCGCTCTGGCAATTTCGGGCGACAGAATCTTTGAGATCGGCACTGCTGCCGAACTGGCGCCACGTCATGCCGACAAGAAGGTGATCGATTGCCGTGGCAAGATGATCATCCCGGGCCTCATCGACGCACACGGTCACGCAGGCCATACATTGATCCGCAGCATCGCCGCCGATACCAACGCCCTGTGGATGCGCGTGGTCACGCCGACCTACTATCACTACGTCACCCGTGACTTCTGGTATGCGGATGGACTGGTTTCTGGCCTGGAGCGACTTCGCGCCGGGGTGACGACGGGCGCAAGCATCATCACCTCGATGCCGCGCGCCGACGACCCGTTGTTCGCCATCAACCATGCGCGTGCCTATACCGAACTCGGCCTACGCGAGATCGTCTGCGTCGGCCCGTCTGGCCTGCCTTGGCCGCACCCCGTCACCCGTTGGGAAAGCGGCAAGCCCGAGCGGCGCAACATAGCCTTCGAAGAGATGATCGAGGGTTCTGAGGCGGTGATCCAGACGTTGAACGGCAGCGCGGATGGTCGCATGAGCGTCTTTCTGACGCCGTTCACCATCGTGCCCTCGGTGGAGCCTTCCAACGCCTCAACGCCGGACCAGGCCGTCAACCTGACGGATGCCGACCGGATGCAGGCGCGCCGCGTCCGCGAAACCGCGCGCAAATGGGGCGTGCGCATCCATTCCGATGCCTTCGCCGGACAGATCCGCATGGCGTTCCAGGACAAGGAAAATGCGCTTCTCGGACCGGACATCCATCTGCAGCATTGCTGGGGCATTTCTCATGAAGAAATGGATATCCTGGCGGAGACGGGCACGCACGTTACCCATGCGCCGCCCGGTCGATCGACACCGGTGCTGGAGATGATGGCAAGGGGTATCTCGCTGGCCGTCACCACGGACGGCGTTTCTCCGAGCCGCCATTTCGACATGCTGCAAACCGCCCGACTGTTTCAATCCACCCAACATATCCTGCACAATCACGACCGCTACCTGTTGCCGCCGGGCAAGGTCTTCGAGATGATCACCATCGATGCCGCAAGGGTCCTCGGCATGGAGCATGAGATCGGTTCATTGGAAGCGGGCAAGAAGGCTGATATCGCCATCATCGATATGCGCAAACCGCATCTGATGCCGAACTGGATGCCCATCCACCGTCTCATCCATCAAGTCCTCGGCAGCGACGTCGACACCGTGATCGTCGACGGCAAGGTGCTGATGGAAGGTGGCAAGGTCTTGACGACAGATGTCGATGCAGCGCTCGATTTCGGCCAGCGCGAAGCGCTCGCCCTTGCCGATCGGGCGGGGCTGCACGCCCATATGCACGATCCGGGCTGGGGCAAGTTGCAACGCACGTTTAGCGAACCGGTCCGGCCGCCTGAGGCGCCCGACTGCTAGAGAAATCCAGCAAGGGCGCAACGGCATTTCTGAAATTGTTTTGGTCGATCGATCGCCGGCGCCTCTGGACCTCAGCGATCGGCGGGTATCTTCGCCGATGCCGAGCTTTGCGAAGTGAGCCAGTCTTCGATAATCTCGACAAGCAGTTCCGGACATTCCCTGTGTGGATTGTGCCCAATGCCGGAGAGGATCCGGGGTTCTCCGTGCGTCCCTGCTATTCGGCGGGGATGCTCGAGGGAGCCGAACTCATCATACTCGCCATGTATCGTAAGCTGCGGACAACGGAGCAACCGAAGCGCCGCATCGAGGCTCCAGTCGACAAAGGCCGGGTCCTGCCATGTGTCGATCCAGGCGTGGAGAACCCACTCGGCCTTGTCGCCGTGATATTTGGCCAGGCGGCTCATGTTATCTGGCGTCTCGAATTCCCGTTCGGCAATCCTTATTCCCGCCAGGGTGCGGTCTTCCACGAATGCCTGAGCCGCTATCGTGATGACACCCTTGCATAGCCGCGGCAGGCTTGCGCCCGCCCAAACGGCCATACCGCCGCCGACGCTATGTCCGCAGGCGATAAACTCGTTGACAGACAGGCTTTCGCAGAGGAGCGGAACATATTGCTCCGCCTCCATCGCAACGAAATCCCCGCTCAACATATCCGTGCGGCGGTCGGAGCGGCCGAAGCCCAGACGATCATAGGCGATGACCTGCCGATTGAGGGCCTTCGCCAGCAATTGCGGAAACTGTCGCCAAAGCGCGACGCATCCGAGCGAATCGTGAAACAGAATCAGCGGTGTGGTCGAGCCTGGATCGATGGGCGTCCAGGACTTGGCAAAAAGCCGCCCTCCCGGGCTTTCGATCCAATATTCCCTGTCACTGATCTCAGGCAAGTCAATTCTCCCGAACCGTATGTCGCTGCCACTCTATATCCAGCAACGCGTTCCGGGACCATCACGATCGACATCGAAGGAACCGCCGATCCGGCGGAAATTTGCGGCCTCAATTGTCGGAAGGGATTGCTATTCCCAAAACCTAATCATATTAGGCAATAAACTAATATAGATAGGATTATAGAATGGCGCGGGCGGGCTTAACCCGAGAACGACTTGTCGAAGCGGCGGCGAAAATTGCGGATGAACATGGATTCGATTTCCTGACCCTGGCTGCACTCGCCCGCCAATTCGATGTGAAACTGGCAAGCCTCTATTCGCATGTGAAAAGCGCGGACGACCTCAAGGCCGGCGTGGCGTTGCTCGCCCTCTCTGAACTGGCCGACCGTGCAGACGAGGCCATAGCCGGACGCGCGGGCAAGGATGCGCTGATTGCTCTGGCCGATGTTCACCGCACATTCGCACGCGAGCATCCCGGTCTATTTCAAGCAGCACGGTTCCCAATCGATAGCACAACCGCCGCCGCAAGCGGCGGCGCCCGGCTGTCGCGGAGCATGCAGGCGGTCCTGCGTGGCTATTCGCTGGTGGAAGCAGATTGCATTCACGCGATACGCTTGCTGGGCAGCTTCTTCCTGGGCTTTTCTGTGCTGGAGTTGGCTGGGAGTTTCTCCCACAGCCAGCCTGAGGCCGGGGTGTCCTGGTTGCGAAGCCTCGATGCGCTCGATGCGCTCCTGAAAGGCTGGGCCGTTTCAAGCGCCGGCCAATCCCCCATTCTCCCGAGCTGATCGAGTTTAGAAATGTCCATGAAACTTACCTCAATAACGACGCCAATCACGCCCGATCTGCTCTTCGGCGCGCTTGAAGCAGAACGCACGGATATCGGCCTCATTCCGCATCGCCTACCTTCCTGGGCTCGCGCCCAATGCGACGAAGCGCAGTTCTTGATGGCCGAAGCGCAGCCATCTGGCGTTCGGGTCGCGTTTCAGACATCTGCGACAACAGTCGAGTTAGACGTCCTCGCCACCAAACGCGACTACGAGGGGATGCCTCCTCGCCCCGCCGGCGTCTACGATCTGCGCGTGAATGGACGGCTGGAAAGGCAGGAGAGCGTTTCGAACGGCAGAATTCTGCGGATTAACATGGCGACGGGAACTACGGCCATTGAGCCTGGCAAGCCGCAGATGCTGTGTTTCACAGACCTTCCAGCAGGCATGAAAACCGTCGCTATCTGGCTACCGCACGACGAGGCAACCGAACTCATCACTCTGCGCTCGGATGCGCCCATTGCGCCGATCGCAGCAACCGGGAAACCCGTCTGGCTTCACCATGGCAGCTCGATCAGCCAGGGCTCGAATGCGGCGTCGCCGACAGGCATCTGGCCGGCGATCGCGGCAGATCGGGCGGACATGGAACTCGTCAACCTTGGCTTCAGTGGTAACGCGCTGCTGGATCCCTTCGTGGCACGCGCGATCCGGGATGCGCCCGCGGATTTCATAAGCCTGAAGATCGGTATCAATCTGGTCAATACCGACCTCATGCGGCTACGCGCCTTTGGCGCTGCCGTCCATGGCTTTTTGGACACCATCAGGGAGGGGCATCCGACGACACCTTTGCTCGTCGTATCGTCCGTTTTCTGCCCGATACACGAAACAATACCCGGACCGAGCCAGGCCGATCTCTCCGCGCTGCGGCGAGGACGCCTGCTGTTTCAGGCCGGGGGCAATGCCGACGAAGTAAGGCAAGGCAAGTTGACGCTCACCGTCATCCGCGATCGGCTCCGAGCGATCGTCGAGCGAAGATCGCAAAGCGACGACAATATTCACTACCTGCACGGCCTTGAGCTTTACGGAGAGGCGGACAACGCACGCCTCCCCTTGCAGGATGAACTGCATCCGGATGCTGAAACCCATCGGCTGATGGGTGAACGCTTCGCCGATCTCGTTTTCAGGTCCGACCGTTTCACCGGCAGAAAACAGCTGCGTCGCTAATGGCGCGCAGCTGCTCTCGTTGAGAAAACGCCAGATCGTGGATCTCACTCTGCCGCCTGAGTGACGGATGCGACATCGGAGGACGAAGGTTCTCCCGCCAAGCTGGCTTGTCCGAGCGCCACGATGAGAACGGTTATCAGGCTGGCTGCGACGGAGACCCAAAATCCGTTCGTCGGACCAAAATTGTCGACCACCAGACCGGAGACAAAAGCGCCGAGTGCCATGCCGATACCGATGCCGGTCATCACCCAGGTCACGCCTTCGGTTAGCATCGATTCCGGCACACGCCGCTCGATCAGACCGAAGGCGGTGATGAAGGTCGGCGAGATCGCGACGCCGCTCAGGAAAACCGCAGAGGCAAGCAGAGCGACCGACGAGCCGGCAACAAGGAGTGGCAGAGCCGTTACTGCAAGCACACTGACGGCGACCAGCAGCTGACGTTGGAGCGGCATCTTGAGATTCAATGCGCCAATCGCCAGACCGACGAGAAAGGAGCCGATGGCGTAGACGCCGATCACGATGCTTGCCGCCTCGGGCTGGCCCAGTTCCTTGGTGATGGCAACAGCGCTGACTTCCGCAGTCGCGAAGGTCGCCCCGACGAAAATCAGGGCCGTCGTGATGATCTGGACCGGGCGAAGCCAGATTGCCGAGCGCTGGCGGCCTTCGGAGCCCGATACACGCACCTTCGGCTCGGTCGACCGCTGTAGCAGAAATGCGATTGTCCCGAGCGCGAGGGATGCGGTGCTAACGACCATTCCTGCCTCCGGAAACAGCGAAACTGCAAGACCGACCGAAAGAGACGCGCCGGAAATATAGACAAGCTCGTCGGCAGCAGATTCGAAGGCGAAGGCCGTGTTCAGCTCCGGCCGACCGCGAAAGATCTCCGTCCAGCGGGCGCGCACCATGGCCGGCATGCTGGGCATGACAGCCGAGAAGAAGGCGGCAGCGAATAGCGTCCACGCCGGCCAACCCTGCCTCGCAGCAATGATGAGAGCGACAAAGGCGATCACGGAGACGAGTGTAGCGGGCGCAACAACGGCACGTTGGCCGAGCCGATCGACAAGCCTGGAAATCTGTGGCGAGACGAGCGCATTGGTGAGTGCAAAGGTCGCGGAAACGGCGCCTGCAAGCCAATACTCCCCGCGCGTCTGCGAAAGCATGGCGATGATGCCGATGGGAGCCATCGCAAACGGAAGGCGGGCGAAGAAGCCGGCGGCCGCAAAACCCTTGGCGCCCGGAACCTGGAAAATCTCTTTATACGGATTGGACATCGTAATGCTCCTTGACTGAACGAAGGCGCCTAATACATACGTGGCGTATGTGAGTGAGATAATTGCATACGCCACGTATGTCAACTATCATACGCCACGTATGCGAATTAATTGGGAAGCATGAACGGAGACAGGATGCGCAAGCCCCGCAGCGAAATGATTGCCGAAACGCGGGCCAAATTGCTGGCCGCCGGCCGCGAGGCATTTGGAAGCGTTGGTTACGCGGAAGCATCCATGGACGATTTCACGGCTGTCGCCGGGCTGACGCGCGGCGCGCTCTACCATCACTTCGGCGACAAGAAAGGATTGCTGCAGGCTGTTATAAACGAAATCGATGCCGAAATGGCAGGAAGGCTTTGCGGCATTTCGGGCCAAGCGTCATCGCGCTGGCAAGGCTTCGTGGACGAGAACGTCGGTTACGTAGAGATGGCACTGGAGCCCGAGATCCAGCGCATCATGTTTCGGGATGGGCCTGCGGTGCTAGGCGACCCCTCGGGATGGCCAAGCGCGAACGGCTGTATCACCACCATTACCCAAAGTCTTCGCAGCCTTCGCGAGGAAGGAACTATCGTCGATATCGACCCGGAAGCCGGGGCTCGCCTCATCAATGCGGCAAGCAGCAGCGCAGCGCAGTGGATCGCCAACTCGGACGATCCGGAGGCTACCTCGAAACGGGCAGTCGCAGCTTTCCGCACCTTTCTCGATGGACTGTTGATCAAAAGGGACTGAACGGTATCCACACCTATGCACAGCGATAGCAGTGCTGTTCATTTGATCTGGCGATAGAAATCGGATGGCGGCTTTCCGAAGTGCCGGCGAAACATCGCCGTAAAGGCGCTCTGGCTGGCATAACCGCAATCGAAGGCTATATCGATCACGCGCCCGCCGCTCGCGAGCCGCTGCAAGGCAAATAACAACCTCGCCTGCTCGCGCCATCTCCCGAAGGTCATACCCGTTTCCTTGCTGAACAGCCGATGGATGGTTTTTGCGGTCACGCCGAGCCGTTCGGCCCATTGCCCGACCGTCGAGATATCCGAAGGGTCTTCGCTGACCGCCTCGCAGATCCGCTTGATGCGGGCATCTGCCGGCATGGGAAGATGGACGGGCAATATGTCGGAAACCCGCACTTCATCGGCAACCAACCGCATGAGACGATCGTCCCTGCTGCCCTCTTCATAATCGCGCGGCACGTGAACGGCGGCGACAATGAGCTCCCGCAGCAGCGAAGAGACCTCGATGACGCAGCTTCGTTCGGGCAGATGCCGGATCGCGATCGCATCGATGAAGACGGTGCGGATCTTGACCTCGCCCGACATCTTCACCTCATGCTCTATGCCTGCGGCCAGCCACAATGCCCGGCTCGGCGGTACAACCCATGACCCTTCCGCCGACTGCACGATCATCACGCCCTCTATCGCATAGAGAAGCTGGCCGCGCGGATGCGAATGCCATCCCGTCGAAGACCCGTCAGGATAATTGATATCCATCGCCGCCATTGCGCGATGCGTATCGTGAAAGTCGAGATGCTTTCGGGTCGGATCGTTCTGCATGTCCCAATCCCTACAATTATGTTCAGTATAGAGCGATACGGACCAAACTGGAAACGGTAACCGTGGGCCTCAATGAAAGGTCACGGTTATCGATCATGAAAAACAAACTCGCATTTCTCTATCCTCTCTTCGCCATCATCCTCTGGTCCGGAAATGTGATCGTTTCCAGAATGTCCGCACACACGATCGGGCCGGAGGCGATCACTTTCTATCGTCTGCTGTTTGCCGTTCTTCTGATGAGCACCTTCGTCGCCGTTCCCGCGTGGCGAAATCGCGCCATCATCTGGCCCCACATCGGAAAATTCGCCATTCTCGGTTTCCTGGCGATGTGCCTGTTCCAAAGCCTGTCCTACCTGGCCGCCGAAACCACCACGGCAACCAACATGGCGATCTTCACGGCGTTGGCGCCGTTGCTGACGGTCGCGCTGAGTGCCGTTGTGCTGAAGGATACCCCGACCGTCGGTATGGTCGGCGGCGGCATCCTCTCGCTTGTCGGGCTGGTCTATCTGGTCAGCGGCGGCAACCCGTCCAGCATCGTGGAAAACGGTATTCACCTTGGCGATCCGCTTATGCTCACAGCCGCAATGGTCTATGCGCTGTACGGCGTTTTGCTGAAACGCTGGAATCTTCCGGTCGCAGGTTGGCAGTCGACCTATATGCAGGCGATCTGCGCCCTGACGATCATGTTCCCTGCATTCCTGGCGACCCCAGCGCCGATGCGGTCATTGAATGCCGAAACACTGCCGCTCATCGCCTATGCCGGCGGCATGGCATCAGTCGTCCTGCCGTTTCTGTGGATTCGAGGCGTCCAGATCCTCGGGCCAAGCCGCTGCGCCGCCGTCATCAACCTTCTGCCGGTCTTTACGGCGCTCGCCGCCATAACGATGCTCGGTGAGCCCGTGCACAGCTACCATATCATAGGCGGCGGGCTTGCCTTGATCGGTGTCGCCAGCGCCGAAATCTTCCGTCGGCCGCTACGTGGTGCAGCTCCGATCGTTCCCGACGTCGCCGATTGACGCAACGACTGTGGTCGACAACGGTCGATCACCAGGGCATTGCGTGGCCAAGCTCCTCGGCTAGGCTGCGCAGAAAGCGCCGCATCACCTCCGCGCGCGCTTCCGCCATGTTCCGGCCAGTCGCCGTCTGCATGGTTTCGGGCAGACGCAGGAGCTTCACCTCAAAATGGTCGACCGCATAGCGGCGATCGTCCAACGGACGGCTCTTGGCAAATGGATCCTCTCCGTCAAACAGGGAGGAGCCAAGCTGGCCGGCGATCGCGAAAACCCGTGCCAGGCCGATAGCCCCCAGGGCCTCCAGCCGGTCTGAATCTTGCAGCGCCCGGGCCTCCACCGTCCGCGGCGGAATATTGGCCGAGAAGCTGTGTGTTAGAATGGCGTGGCAAGTGGCCTCGATGCGGTCCGGCGCAAAGCCGAGCGAGGCCAGGATCGGTTTTGCGGCCTCGGCCGAAAACTCCGAGGCGCGTGACCGGTTGGGATCGTTCTTCGGCAGGTTCACCCAATCGTGCAGATAAGCTGCAGCGATGATGACGCCTTCGTCGCCGCCGCCCTCGGTGGCCGCAATCTGCAGCGCGGCGCGCATCACCCGTCGGGCATGATTGATGTCATGACTCGCGTCACTGCCATCGTCATGGGCCATGAATTCGGCTTCGAGCCGGGCGATCAAGTCATTGTGCTGCATTTCCATCTGCTTCTATCTGTTTTCCAGGATCAATCGGGAAGCGTCGGCCAATGTGTCGACGACGGGTGCTCCGGTC
This sequence comes from Rhizobium sp. BR 314, assembly GCF_047445805.1. NCBI lineage: Bacteria > Pseudomonadati > Pseudomonadota > Alphaproteobacteria > Hyphomicrobiales > Rhizobiaceae > Rhizobium > Rhizobium sp. BR 314. Next base: position 23,339 of record NZ_JARWLA010000035.1, read on the forward strand.
GCCACCAGTGCTGCGCGCGCCTGCATGCCCGTGGTCACCAGAACGGTGCGGATACCAAGCGGGCTTGCCGCGTCGAAATCGTCGACAGTGTCACCGATCATCCAACAGCGGTCGGTCGCAACGCCGAGCGCCTCGCAGTGGGCAATGAGGCTCTCATGTTTCGAAGGATGTCCAGTGCCTGTAAAACCCTGGATCAGGCTGAAATGCTTGCCGAGACGGTGATGTTCGATCAGTGTCGCGATCTGCGGATGCGGCGCCATCGACAGCAATGACTGGCTGGCAAAAGGGGCGATGTCCTCAAGCGCGCGAATGGCGTCGACGGCCAACGGCTGGTCACGCATCGCTGCGTCGTAACGGGTGACATAGCTGTCGCCGAGATGCTTCAACTCGTGAGACAAGGCCGTGCGACCGAGGAGAGCATCGAAATATCTGGCGAGTGGCCGTTGATAGTGATGGCGGATATCATCCTCCGTCACGCCCGGGCGACCGAGATCGCCAAGCGCGTCGATGGTGATCCGCGCCGTGATCGTAAAGTCGTCGAGAAGGGTGCCGTTCCAGTCCCAGATAACGTGCTTGTCTATCAATGTCCCATCTCCATGCGGCGGCCATCGGTGTCGAAATAGTGAAGGCGCTCGGCGGCAACGAATAGCTCCACCGTGCTGCCGGGTTCCAGCGCCTCGGCAAGACGCGCGCGAAAGCGCCAGCTGCCACAGTCCAGATGGATGAGCCGCTCGACCCCCATCAGTTCGGAGCGCCGAACAAAAGCTGTGAGGTGCAGCCCCTCGCCCTGGACGCCAAGCGTGACATCCTCGGCGCGAAACCCGAGGATAAACTTGCCTGGCAGGTCCGTGGATCTCGGCAGATGGATCGCTTGGTCGCCGCCAATCTTCACCCCGGTCCCCTCGATCTCGACTGGCGCCAGGTTCATGGAGCCGAGGAAATCGGCGACGAAGCTGTTGGCCGGCTGCGAGAAGATGGCTTCGGGCCTGCCTTGCTGTTCGATATGCCCGTCACGCATCACCACCAGATGGTCGGCAAGCGCAAGCGCCTCTGTCTGGTCATGTGTTACATAGATGGTCGTTGCACCAATCTCCCGCTGCAGGGCTGCAAGCTCAGCGCGCATCTCGATCCGCAATTTTGTGTCGAGATTGGAAAGTGGCTCATCCATCAGAAGCACGCCCGGTCCGCGCACGATGGCGCGGGCGATGCCGACGCGTTGACGCTGGCCGCCGGAAAGTTGTGCCGGGAGACGTCCCAACAGCGCATCGATGCGAGCAAGCTGCGCGGCTGCAAGCACGCGTTTCTCGATTTCTGCCTTCGTGACGCCAGCCATGCGCAGCGGAAAGGCAATATTCTCGAACACCGTCTTGGCGGGATAAAGCGCATAGTTTTGAAAGACCATCGCCACCCCGCGGCGCTGCGGATCGACATGGGTGACGTCCCGCTCGCCGAAACGGATGGTGCCGGCGGTCGCTGTCTCAAGGCCGCAAAGGCAGCGCAGAAGCGTGGTCTTGCCGCATCCAGAGGGGCCAACGATCACGGTAACGCCACCTGCCGGACAATTGACATCCAGCCGGTCAAAAACCGGGCGCTCGGCGCCCGCCCAGAGCTTCGTCAAGTCTTGGACGGTAACGGCCTCTGGTGCGAGGGCATTTGTTGCCCTCGCTGTCATAGCAATGGTCATGAACGTGTCCTCACTTCGCGCCGGTCAGGTCGTCCATGATGCCAGAGAGGCGCTTCATGCCGTCCTGAGCAGAGGTCGCACCGGTCAGAATTTCGTATTGGATGTCGCCGAAGTTGGATTGGAACTCGTTGTTGGTCTTGCCCGGCAAGGTGTACCAATTCTGGCTCCTCTGCGTATTGATGACCTTCAGGTCCGGGTTCTGCTTATAGAAATCTCCAAGCAGTTCCGGTTTTACCACTGCGGTCGTGTTGATCGGCGAAGACGCAGTTGCCTTGACGGTCAGCGCAACACTTTCAGGTGTTACGAGCGACAGCAGCGCCTTGCAGGTTGCCTCCTTGCGCGCCGGGTCAGTCGCCAGCATGACGAAGCCGTTGCCCGACGCCATGGTCACGGGTGCTGCACCGTCCTTTGCCGGCATCGGCGCCAGCGCCACCTTGAATGAAGCCTTGGAAACCAGGCTGGTATAGCCGGAGGAAGAGCTCAACAGCATCGCCACCTCGCCGGCCTGAAACATGCGGCCCGCCTCACCCCAGAACGTGCCGGGCGAAACGGCCGGCATGTAGCCTTTCTCGACCAGGCCGCGCATATAACCCATCACCTCGACGCCGGCCGCACCACCGACCCCGGACTTGCCGTCCGCACCGATCATGGCGCCACCGGCGGATGCGAGCTGGCCCTCAAACATGTAGGTGTTGGGCATGTACGTCAGCACACCGTACTTGTTGTTGGCCTTGTCGCTGAGTTTGGCCGCCGCTGCCTCGAGCTCCGTCCAGTTTTTCGGCGGCCTCGCCGGATCGAGACCAGCCGCCTTGAAAGCATCGGTGTTGATGAACAGCGCCGGCAGGGTGACATACCATGGCATGGCATAGAGCTTGCCGTTGACACGGAAATCGTCGAGCAACCCCTTGTCCAGCTGTGCAGCAAGGTCCGGCGCTGATGCCAGGCAATCGTCAAGCGGCTGTGCACGACCGGAATCGACGTAGGGACGCAGTACCGCCCCCGTGACACGTACGGCATCTGGCGTCGTGCCGGCAACGATATCGGCAAGCACCTTCTGCGTCGTGTCGAGGTCAGACTTGTTGTCGAGTTCGAGCTTCACCGGAGAGGACGGCTTTGTGCCGTTATAGGCTTCGAAAATCTGTTTCAACACCGCACCGTTCTGCTTCTCCTGACCCGAAACGAAGCGAAGCTCTCCGGCCGCAGCCGAGAATACGGGAAGAAGTGCGAGTGAGATGGTGGCGATGGCAGTGGCCGAGATCAGGCGGATCATTGATAACACTCCAGAGTAAAAGGGAATTTTCAGTCGACCTGGCCGGATGTCATCGACATTCCGGCAATGAATTGCCGCTGCGCCAAGAGGAAGCCGAGCAGCAATGGAAGAACGGTGAGCGTCGCGGCGGCCATCTGCGGCCCGTATTCCGATCCAAGCTCCTGATCGAGAAAGCGGACGATGCCGAAGGGCACGGTTGCCGCGGTGTCGTTGCGCAGCACGAAGGACGGCCAGAAATAGTCGTTCCAATGCGACACGAAGCTGAAGATTCCGAACGTCGTGATCGCCGGCCGCGCCATTGGAAGGACGATGTGCCAGAGTATGCGAAAAGGCGACGCGCCGTCGAGCCGAGCAGATTCGAACACCGATTGCGGGATCGACAGGAAGAACTGCCGCAAGAGGAACACGCTGAACGCGGAACTGAGGAAGGGCAGGATCAGCGCGCCGTAGCTGTTGACGAGGCCAAGCTGCGACAGCAGCACATAAACAGGAATAGCCGTTACCTGATAAGGCACCATCATCGCTGCGAGCACCAGCCAGAGGCTCACAGCCTGTCCCGCAAACCGAAGCCGGGACAACGCATAGGCTGCGGGCACGCAGACGGCGACCTGCCCGATGAAGATCGCGACAACCACGACGACACCGTTGAAATAGTAGCGCAGGATCGGCACATCCTCGAAGACGCGCACATAATTTTCCAGCGTAAAAGCAGGCAGGGCGAGCAGGTTGCCGCGGAAAATTTCGTCGGGCGGCGTGAAGGATGTGCGCAGCATCAGCCAGAACGGCAGCAGCATGAACACCGCCCCGATGGCAAGGGCCAGATGAATGGCGCCCTGTTGTAAGTAATAGCGGCCACGAGAGGAGGTAAGGATCATCGGGAGCCTGCCTTCTCGAGCCGAGCCGTCAAGACGCGCTGGAGGAAAGTGGCGATCAGCGCCAGCGCCACAAGCACCAGAGTGACGACCGAACCACCGCCAATGTCGAAGAAATAAATGCCGCGTTCCCACATCAGATGCGCAAGCGTTTGGGAATGACGCGACGGGCCGCCGCCAGTCATGGTCGATACGCTGTCGAAGACGCGCATGGCGTTGACCGATGTGATGATGCCCGCAAAGACGGTGGTCGGTCCGATGGCTGGCCATGTGACATGCCAGAAGCGATGCCAGCCATTGGCGCCATCGACACGCGCCGCCTCCAGCTGATGCCGCGGCACCGCAGCCAGCGCGGCAAGATAGAGAATGGCGATGAAACCGATCTGCTGCCAGTTGCCGACAACAGCGACAGCTGGCAGTGCGAGCGCCGGCGAATTCAGCCAGTCGGTGATGCCGGTCATCGGCCCGAGCATGTGGTCGATCAGGCCGCGGCGTCCGACAAACATCCAACGCCAGACGATGGACATGGCGACCAGGGTTGCCGCAACGGGCAGAAAGTAGACTGCACGCCAGAACACTCGACCATGGCCGAGGCTGTTGATGCCAAGCGCGACCAGCAGGCCGAAGATCATTGAGGTGGGCACGGTCAATGCCATGTAGAGCAGCGTCACGCCGATGCTGTTGAGCAGATCGCCCCGCGCAAAGGCCTTGGTGAAATTCGAAAAGCCGACGAACCTGATGGTACCGACAAGAATGTCCGTTTCGAAGAAAGCCAGGATGAGTGTCAGCAGGCAGGGCAGAATGGTGAAAATGACAAGCAGCGTCAGCATCGGCCCTACCAGCATAAAGGGGGCGGCGCGCTCGCCGATACCGGGCGCCGGCGCTGCGATCGGCGTCAGTAGGTGGGCGTTTGACTGCATCATAACCGGTACTCCCGCGTGTCGAACGCCACGTGGATTTCGCCGTCGAAATGAGCTGCCGCTGCCTGCCGCGCCGAAGCACCATCTTCTGGCGCGCCGAGATGGCATAGGACCAGCCTCTTTGCGTTGGCAATCGCCGCTAGCCGACCGGCATCCGCTGGCGTCATATGCAGGCCGCCTGGAGCCTTTGGGCCCGAAAAATGAGCGTCGACGAGGAAAAGGTCAGTGCCGGCAGCAAAATGGCCAAGTGCCGGCAGAAAGCGCGTATCGGCGGAATAGACGAAATCCATTGCTCCGAGCCTGAGGCGCATCGCCGCCGTCCGAACACGGTGATCGACCGGAAAAGTCGCGATTGTCGTTGTACCAAAGGCGATATCCTCGCCCGGCTCATATTCACGCGCATCAAAAACCGTCAGCAGCCAGTCCTGGCCGCGAGCAAGAGCCGCGCCAAGCGCCTGGTATCCAGCATTGCGCCCCTCTTCCGTGAAACGCCAATTGCGATGACCGAAGAGATCCGAAAAGCTCTGCAGGAATTCCAACCCACCCGGCGGCAAATAGAGCGGTACGGGCTCGGTGCGCCCGTCCGTCAACCATTCCGTCATCAAGGCGTAGCCGAGTGGAATGAGATCGAGCACATGGTCCGAGTGTAGATGACTTATGACAACGCCATCGATGCCGGCCTTCGCGTCCGCGCCGATCAGCGCGCCGGCAATGCCCGGGCCGCAATCCAGCAGCAAGCTCTGGCCGGCAACGCGGGCAAGATAGCCTGAACAGGCAAACCCGGAGATCGGGAATCCACCCGACGAACCCAACACTGTCAACGATCCGCTTGCCACAGCCAAACTTGCATCCTCAATTACGCAAGGGGCCTCTATGGACCTACGATAACCGTATCGTGACAGTTCGATTGTTTTCACACGGCTCTCATAGAAACTATCTATGAGAGCTCCTGGGTCCGATCAGGAGAAAAGCCATAGCCAAGCCTACCAATTCCTCGCTGGCCACGCAGCGTTTGCGCCGGATCAGCCTGCGCCAACTCATCTACCTCGTGGAGCTGAAGCGCTGTGGTGGCTTTGGCCGCGCAGCTCAGGCCCTGGCCATCAGCCAGCCGACGCTCAGCCATCAGATCGCACAGCTCGAAGCGACGCTTGGCGTGACACTGGTCGAACGCGGCGCGCGGCTGCTTCGGCTGACTGCGGAGGGAGAGCTGGTCGCAGGCCGGGCAAGCCGGATCCTCGGGCTTCTGGACGAAACCATCGATCTTCTCAACAGCCGGGATGAACGAAAGGAGCTCCGGATCGGCATACCAAGCTACATGTCCTATCCTGCCGTCACCGAACTACTGGCATCATTTCGCGAGACCGCCAAAGATGTGCAGCTTTTCCTGATCGAGATGACGGCGGAGCAGATGAGCGACAAGCTCAATCAAGGCGAGATCGATGCCGGCTTCCTGTCTCTCCCGACGCCAGATCGCCTGCTGGATGAAATGCAATCACTGCCGATATGGGAGGCTCCCTACCTCATCTGCCTGCCGAAGCGCCATCCCTTTGCCGCCAAGCCGGTGCTTCATCCCGAAGACCTTGAGCAGTTGGACATCGTCCTTGCCCCCCGCGAATATCATCGGGCACATTACGATCATCAGCTCGAAGCGCTGTGCGCACTCGGCATCGTGCCGCGGATCGTTCATGCCGATGTGGCGACGACGCAGTCGCAGATGGCGTTGACCGCTGCCGGCGTCGGAGCATGCCTCTTGTCGGAAGGTGCAAACCCCATCCTGAGCGAGCTCGTGCTGAAAAAGACCGAGCCTGCGCTTTGCAGCCACCGGCTTGCCCTCTTCTGGCCGCCGGCCGATCGAAATTCGGTGCTGGAGAGGTTCGTCGCCAAGGCCCGCCTTCGATCGCCTCAAAGTTGACAGCGAGCATTGAGTAAACCAAACCTGCCAGGTCGCGTTAAGCCTTCCGAGCCTTGCGGCTCCCAGTCTTTGCGCCGGACGGAGCGGCAACGGACGCTCGCTTGACGAGCGAGCATTCGAGCTTGGTAATTTGATAACGGCGCTCTCTCGGCAGAACCGCTGTTTCCAAATGTTCGATCGCCCATTGCCCCATCGCCATGTGCGGAAGAACGGATGTGGTCAAAGCAGGCACGAGATGGCGGCAGATGTCCTCATCGTCATAGCCCATGACCGACATGTCCTCCGGAATGTGAAGTCCCGCTTCCTTTAGCGCCTCATAGCAGCCGATAGCGGTGCGGTCATTCTGGCAAAAGATCGCGGTCGGACGTTCAGGCAATGAAAGCAGCTTCATCGTCGCGGAATAGCCGGCGCTCGCCGACCAGTCGCCTTCTATGACCAGCTCCGGGTCGAAGGGAATGTCGGCAGTGGCCAAGGCGCGACGGTAACCGGTCAATCGATCCTGCGCTGCCTGCATCCAGGGTTCGCCGGTAATCGTCGCGATCCGGTGATGACCGTGAGAAATGAGATGCCGGGTGGCAGTCTGACCGCCGGCTATCTCGCTGGGCACCACAGCGGGAAATGCATAGTCCGAAGTGTAGCAATTGAGCAGGACAACAGGGATGTTGAGATCGTAGAGATAATCAGGGATTTCGACCTCGCGGGTGAATATGGTCATATAGATGAGGGCTGAGATCCCGCTGCTACTGAGCGCCTTGATCGTTCGCGGCTCCATGATCGGATCGCTCATGGTCTGCGCGACAAGCAGAACGTTACCTGCGTTCCACGATGCCTGCCGTGCGCCTTCGATGGCGACAACGGCCTCCGGGCTAGTCGCGAGCTGATCGACGGCAAAACCGATAATGCCGTCCAGCTTCGCGGGTGACAAAAGTGCAGGCGGCGTGGATAGCACAGGTGCAACATAGCCGAGCTGGCGAGCCGCTTCGATCACCCTCTCCCGTGTTTGTGGCGACAGGCGCATTCCAGGCGTATTGTTGAGGACAAACGAAACCGCGGTCTGCGAGCATCCGGCGGCCTTGGCAATATCGGTCATCGTTACCCTGCTGCCCTGGCGACGGCCGTTCCCCTTCGATGCCTTGCTGTCGGCGGCCGTCAGCTTGCCGGTTGCGGCCGGTATTTTCTTCATAATGATGTCTCATCTCCCTGATGCGGAGCCGGCCAAATCCCCACTGCCTTCACCGCGCGCTAATACTTATTACCATCATCGACGCGATTTCGGCAACTGTTTCCGAGATAAACGCGATCTCCATCCACAGCATGTCAATGGTAAGTTCCTACAAAGGTTGGAGATACCCGCAATTTCGCCATTTCCACCGCAGAGCTGCGCCTTATTGTATTACTAATTCTATTTACTAATCGAAATTAGTCGTATACCGTCGTTTTCGTGGCTGAACGTGCCGCGTCTCGCTTGACGAGAGGCCCTAGGAGGGGGTGCTGGACGATCTGCCGCGAGTTTCAACCAGATCCCGACAGCGGATCTATGGGAGGATTATCATGAAGCACCTAACAAGGGGCGCTGCCGTCTTCACGGCAGGGCTGATGCTTAGCTTTGCAACAGCCGCTTACGCCGCCGACAAGCCGACGCTGGCATTCGTCGTCAACGGCGCTTCCGACTTCTGGAAGGCTGCCGAAGCCGGCGTGAAGAAGGCGCAGGCAGAGCTGCCCGACTTCAACATGGAACTGAAGTATCCCGAGCAGTCCTCCGTCGCAATTCAGCAGCGACTGATGGAAGATCTGGTGTCCGCGGGCGTCAAAGGCATCATGGTTTCCGCTGTCGATCCCAAAACCTCTACCGACGGCCTGAACAAGATCGGCTCCGAAACCGCGCTGTTCACCACCGATAGCGATGCGCCGGATACGAACCGCGTCGCCTATATCGGCTCCTCCAACGTCGACGCCGGCAAGCAGGCTGCCGAAATCGCCAAGAAAGCCATGCCAAATGGGGGCAAATGCATCGGCTTCGTGGGGCTGCTCGGCGCCGATAATGCCAAAGAACGCATCCAGGGCATGAAGGACGGCCTAGCGGGCACGAAGATCGTACTGACCGATGTGCGCGGCGACGACATCGACCAGACCAGAGCCAAGAAGAACGTCGAAGACGCGCTTGTCGCAAGCCCCGACGTCACGTGCATGGTGGGTTTCTATTCCTACAACACGCCCCGCATCTATGAGGCGCTGCGCGAAGCGGGCAAGCTCGGCCAGGTCACCGTCGTCGGCTTCGATGACGATCCGATCACCCTTGGCGGCGTCAAGGAAGGAACGATCGCCGCTACAGTCGTGCAGCAGCCCTATCTCTGGGCTTACCAGGGTATGAAGCTAATGGCGTCCTACCTGAAGGGCGACAAATCAGGCGTTCCTGCCAACAAGCTGATCATCATCCCGACGAAGATCATCGGCAAGGATGACGTGGACGCCTATGCCGCCAATCTGAAGGCTATGGCTGGCAAGTAACGCCAGCTCGCGGCAGCGCCGGTTTGCGGAGACCGGCGCTGCTCGAATGCAATTGCAAGCGACGCAGCGACTTTCAAAGTCACATCGTACAGGCGCAATCTTCGTATGAATCAAAGATCCGATACACTGGCAGCAACGCAAGCCACATTGCCCTTTCTGAGCCTCTCGGGGATTGGCAAGACCTATCCGGGCGTCGTCGCGCTCGACAATTTCTCGATGGATGTAAACCCTGGCGAGGTCATCGGCCTTGTCGGCGAGAACGGCGCGGGCAAATCGACGCTCATGAAAATCCTCGGCGGTGTCGTCAAGCCCGATCGTGGATCCATTCGGCTCGACGGAGCCGAGCACGGCGCCTTTACCGTGGAGAGCAGCATTGCGTCGGGTATCGCCTTCGTGCACCAAGAGCTCAACCTGTTCGAAAATCTCGATGTAGCAGCAAATATCTTCCTTGGTCGCGAGCCGCTACGCGGCGGCGTTCTCAACCTGGTCGATCGAAACCGCCTGCGCGACATGGTGGCCCCATTGCTCAAGCGGGTCGGCGCCAATTTTTCACCGGATACGCCCGTAGCCTCGTTGTCTCTAGCGCAGCAGCAGATGGTCGAGATCGCCAAGGCGCTCTCCATCAACGCGCGCCTCGTCATTCTCGATGAGCCGACATCCAGCCTGCCGCTTGCAGAAACAGAGAAGCTCCTGACCGTCATATCGTCGCTCAAGGCGGAAGGTATCAGCGTCATCTTCATTTCCCATCGCCTGCACGAAGTCGAGCGCGTGGCCGATCGCGTCATCGTGCTTCGTGACGGCACGCTCGTCGGGACATTGGCAAAGGACTCGATCGACCATGACCGCATGGTCAAGTTGATGATCGGCCGCGCCTTGAGCGCACGCGATATCGAACCGACGCGTCCCCCAGGCAATGTTGCGCTCAAAGTCTCCGCTATCCGAACTGCCGCCTATCCTACCCGACCGGTCGATCTCGACATCAAGTACGGCGAAATCCTCGGACTTGCGGGCCTTGTCGGATCCGGTAGAACAGAGCTTGCGCGCGTCCTCTTCGGAATCGACCGAAGTTATGGCGACGGCACGACGACGCTTGACGCTCGAGACCTGAAACTGAGCTCTGCCCGAGAAGCAGTCGCCAATGGCATCTTTCTCATTCCCGAGGATCGCAAACTCAACGGCATTCTCCTCGACATGCCGATCGTGCAGAACATATCCCTGCCCAATCTACCGGCATACGCGCGCCGGTTCATGGTAACCTCTCAGTTGGAAGACGCCGCCGCCGAAGCCCAACGAAGAGCGCTCAGCATCAAGGCACCCTCCATTTCGACCAGCACAGGCACACTTTCAGGCGGCAACCAGCAGAAGGTCGTTCTCGCCAAATGGCTGTCGATGCGCCCCAAGGTTTTGATCTTTGATGAGCCGACGCGCGGCATCGACATCGGCGCGAAGAACGAGATCTACAGCCTGATGCGCAAACTCGCCGACGCCGGCGTCGCGATCCTGATGATCTCAAGCGACATGGAAGAGGTCATCGGCGTTTCCGACCGCATCGCGGTCATGCATGAGGGGCAGATTGCCGGCGTTCTCGATAAGGGTCAGTTCAGTCAGGAAAACGTGCTTTTGCTGGCGGTCGGCAAGGCGCTACATTAGCGCGGTTGGGCTTTTTCACGGAAGTTCCGCACCGTTCTGTCTTATTGTTTCTACCCAGTTCCGAACCGAAGGCCGCCGCGCCCTTTTCCCCGGAACTGCTCCAACGGCTGCCGCCAACAGGAATTGAAATCGATGAGTAAGAAAGACCTAGGCCTGCTTCTGCTGATCATCGTCGTCGGCATTGTCGTGACGATCATCAACCCGCGCTTCCTTCTGCCAATCAATCTGGCCAATACATCCAATCTGATCGGCCTCTTCGGGATATTGTCGATCGGGCAAGCCTTCGTCATCATCACCGGCGGCATCGAATTGTCGGTCGGCTCTCTGGTCGCCTTGCTCGGCGTGCTGTTTATCGATTTCATCGCCGTCCAGAACATGCCTTGGGCTGTCGCCTTGCCCCTGATCCTCGTTCTCGGTGGTGCCCTTGGCGCAATCCACGGCTGGCTGATCACCCGGCTCAATCTTCAGCCCTTCGTCGTCACCCTTTGCGGCTTGCTGATCTATCGCGGAGCGGCGCGGTTCTATACTGCGGATGGCACGGCAGGCTTTGCCTTCGGTCAGAACTTCCCTTCCCTGGAATTCCTGACTGCAGGCCGCCTATACGGCGTACCGAACACATTCATAGCGCTTGTGATCATCGCAGCCATCATGTGGATCGTCCTGCATCGCTCCGTTTATGGTCGGTATCTCTATGCCATCGGTAAGAACGAGGAAGCCGCCAAGTATTCCGGCATCCGCACCTCGAAGATGATGATGATTTCCTACGTCATATGCGGCGTACTGACCGCGCTTTCCGCGATCTATTTCGCGATGTACACGCGCTCCATTTCGCCAGCGAGCCATGGGCAATTCTATGAACTCTACGCCATTGCCGCAGCCGTGCTTGGCGGCTTTTCGCTGCGTGGCGGCGAAGGGTCTCTGATCGGCGTCCTCCTCGGCACGATCCTGCTGCAGGAGTTGCAGAACCTCGTCAACCTTCTCGGCATCCCCTCCTCACTCAACTTCGCCGTCATGGGCGGCGTCATCCTGATCGGCGTGCTGATCGACCAGCAATGGAGCGCAATCCGTGCGCAACGGCGCTTGCTGTCGGCCGCCCGCCAGGTGGATGTTCGTCAGCCCGCCGAGTGAGCCTCATCAAGCCGCAAAGCCACTTGGACCAGCGCGGATATTTATAGACGGAAACGAGCAGTGGTGTCAGACGGCGGCCAGTTTCTTGGCCCATACTTCGACCTCGTCGCCGCTGCTCATGTCGGCCTGAACTAGACCGTCGAGCATGAAAGTCGGCGAAACGTGAATACCGTTCTGCCGCGCATATTTGCAGTGCCACTTGATCTCGCGATCGAGATCGGGAATCGCAAAAGCACCCTTGAGTTCAACGCCGCTGTAGCGTTCCAGACGCTCGATCAATTGATTGGGCGTTACATCCATATTGGGACCGCCTGCATGATGGGCAAACTCGAACTCGTCGCGATGTGCCGCGATGGCAGCCATCAGCGTCTTCGCGGTTTCCTTGCCACCGGCGAGCGTCGATGCGGCCAGAACGCATCGCACCAAGACGCCCGAATACATATGCCAAGGCTGCGACTGCAGCCGGATCTTAATGGTAATCTTGTCGTCACCAACCCGATCGAGAAGAGTGTCGAGCTTGTTGAACGCCCTGATCGAGAAGGGGCAAGTCGGCTCCAGGAAAATTTCAAAAGTGCGAGGACCGTGCCCCCAGGTAAGCGGATCTGCACGCCAGGCTACGTTGGCCATACTGTTTCCTTGCGGTTCTCTGGAAGAATCGTCCGTCGTATCGACGATAGGATCGCATAGATCAGTTTTTCGCCAGCCCCTGCCGGCCAAGAATTCTCCTTGTCAGGTCCCGTTCGTCTCCACTTCGAAGGCGACGACTGTGTATCGCTCTTGAAGAAAGGCGAGCAGCCGCGCCCCACCGCTATCATGACCCGCATGCCGCCATCGCACATCGTAGGAGATGTGGTCGACGGCAGGCGCCGATCCGGCCGCCTTTCCGACAAATACGAAAAAGCAACCTGCCCAATCGCGCGGCGCCTCTATCGCAGGAACGACAATGCCGGAATCGTGAGGAACCTCGATGACCACGCGTGCCTTGTGGCGGCGCGCTATCCGCCGGTCGAACCCTTTGAAGGGTGAAAGCACGACAAAGGTAATGATCGCACCGGCGCAGCCGACGACAAGCTGGCCGCCGCCAATGCACAGGCCAATCGCCGTCATAATCCATAAGGTCGCTGCGGTGGTGACGCCGGTGACCAGATCGCCGCGCCGGAGAATGGCGCCGCCTCCGATGAAGCCGACCCCGGTCAACACACCGAGCGGAAAACGCAATGTATCCATCACGGCGAAGGACTGGGACGACTTGCCCAAGGTAGGAAGCAACAGGTTGGCCTGGATCATCATCAGACAGGCGGCAAGTCCAACCAGAATGGTGGTGCGAAATCCCGCGGCATGACCGCCTCTCTCCCGATTGATACCGATCAGTGCCCCGGCGGCGGTTACCAGCAGGAGGCGCAGCACGATGTCGAGCCAGCTGAGGTTCAAAACCATGAGTTCAATCGCCGGTGTGGGCACGGTAGCCTCCTCCAATCGATGACACAGCCCCCAGCAGTTGAACAATGGCGCCGGGATTTGGTTCCATTCAGAACCGCGCACCGATTGGAGCCGCCGAGAGACGGCACCGCTACGCGGCAACAATCTCCTCAAGAGCCAGCGCAGCCGTTAACAACCGCTCATCCTGCCCCTTTGGGGCCGACAGCAGGAACCCGACCGGCATGCCGGCGCCGCCGTTGCCGCAGGGCAGGGAAACACCGCACCAATCGAGGAAATTGCCAATTAAAGTGTTGCGCAACGTCTTGAAATTGATCTTGACGAACAAATCGTCATCCGCTTCCAAAGGCGCAAGCGTCGGCGCAACGTGAGCTACCGAGGGATGGGCGATGAGCTCGTTTGGCCCTAGCATGCTCTGAACCTCTTTGATCAGCTGCTCGCGCACCTTCAGGATTTCGAGGTAGCTGACTAGCGTAATCTTCTCGCCGAGACGCGTACGGGCGACAACCCTTCGATCCATGGCTTGTGCTTCAGGACCGGCCAACCGGCGATGATGCAACGCAAAAGCCTCAGCCGTCACGAGTGGTCCATGCTCGGCCATCACCTGGAAGAGGGAGTCGAAAGCCGGAAAAGCTGCGCGCCGCACCTTGACGCCCGCAGCGCTCAATCGGACAAGCGCCGCCTCGAAAGCCCGGATCACCCCTTCCTCGGCATCATCCATGACGATCGTGGTCGGCACGACAAGCGAGAACCCAGAGGCGGTGACCCGTGCGACGTCGGACGTTGTACCGCCGCGCATCGCCGCATCGACCCAAATCGCATCCTGAACGGTGCGGGTAAGAGGTCCAAGCGAATCGAGGCTGGTCGCCAGGGGAAAGACGCCGGCCATGCTGTAGCGGCCACGGCTTGCCTTGTAGCCGACAAGTCCATTGAAGGCCGACGGAATGCGCACCGAACCGCCAGTGTCCGTGCCGATCGATACAGGCACCAGCCCGGACGCGACCGCAACGGCAGATCCGGAGGAAGAACCTCCCGGTATCCTGGGCTCATCCGAGGCTCTCGGATTGAGCGGCGTGCCATAGTGCGGGTTGAGGCCGAGGCCGGAAAAGGCAAACTCGCTCATATTGACCCGACCGATGGCAATCATGCCAGCGGCCTTCAGCGCTTTGACGACATCCGCATCCGCTTGTGCGGGCGTGGCGTCGGCGAGCACGACCGATCCTGCCGTCGTTGGCAGGCCGGCGATGTCGAAAAGGTCTTTCCAGGCGACGGGAATGCCTTCGAGCAGCCCTCGCGAACGTCCCTCCCGCAACCTTTTTGATGAAGCCGCAGCCTCGTCTTTCGCGCGATCATCGAGCAGCCTCGTGAAAATTGCCTGATCCCTGTGCGAGCGGATCGCATCCAGGCTCTCTTCGACCAGCTCTACCGGATCGAGATTGCCGGACTGGATCAGCACCGACAGCTGCGCGATCGACTTGCCGAGATGGTTCTGTGTCATGAAGTCATTTCCCCCACTGCCGGCAGTATATGCGCGGCGCATCCGCCCTTGGTTCCTCTTGACAGGACATAAGCTACGGCCACCGTTGTCGACAAGACCCACATGTTGAGTCCATGCCTGTCTCTCCAACATCCCTCTGTCATTGAGGCGAAAGTTCCAACGGGTTCCGTGTCAGCGTGCCGGCGCGGGTTCCACTTCCAGCGCCTTCCGCCTGTGGTGATCTGCAGCCAGCAGCATGTAGACGGCGGGCACGACGAAGAGCGTAAACAGCGTCCCGATGGCAAGGCCGGCGGCAATCACCAGGCCCATATTGAAGCGGGCGGCGGCACCGGCACCGGTTGCCAGGATCAGCGGCACCACGCCCAAAACCATGGCACCCGTCGTCATCAAGATCGGGCGCAAGCGGATGCCGCAGGCCCCTTCGATTGCCTCGCGTTTGGTTTTGCCCTCTGCCTGCAAGGTGTTCGCCACTTCGACGATCAGAATGCCGTGCTTGCTGATCAGCCCCATCAGCGTTACCAGGCCGACCTGCGTATAGATGTTCATCGTCGCGCCGCCGATGCCGAGACTGATGAAGGCGAGCGCACCCGCGATCGACATCGGCACGGACACGAGGATGATCAGCGGATCGCGGAAGCTGTTGAATTGTGCCGACAGCGCAAGGAACACGATGATCAGCGCGAGCGCAAACGTGGTCGCCATCCCGCTCGATTCCTGCACGTACTGACGCGACTGACCGCCATAGTCGACGGAGTACCCCTGCGGCAAGGTGCGTGCCGCAATCGACTTGAGAGTCTCCAGGGCATTGCCGACGGCGACGCCCGGTGCTGGCACACCGGCGATCGTAGCCGAGTTCAATTGCTGAAAGTGCGCAACCGAGCGCGGGGTTGCCTGGAGCTTCGCCGTCGCGATCGCCGAAAGCGGGATTTTCGAGCCGTTCACATTGGCGATCGGATAATTCAGGATCTGGTCGATGGTCTGGCGTGAGCGTTGCTCCACCTGCGGAATGACCTGATACGAACGGTTGTCGATACTGAAATAGTTGACATAGCCGCCGCCCAACATGGAGGCCAGCGCCGAGCCGACATTGTTCATGGACAGGCCCAGCGCGGAAGCCTTGCTGCGATCGATCTGGATCGAATACTGCGGATTATCGACGTAGAGATCCTTCATCAGGAAGATAAACTGGCCGGATTTCTGCGCTTCCTGCAGGAAGGAACTGGAAACTTCGTTCAGCTGATCGAAACCGCCGGTGCTACCGATGGCGAACTGCACCGGCAAGCCGCTGGCGCCAGGCAGCGGTGGTATCTGGAACACCACGGACTGTCCGCCGGCAATCTTCGCCAGGTCGGCCTGCACGAGCGGCTGCAACTGATCCGCCGTTCTCGTACGTTGATCCCACGGCTTCAGCACCATGCCCTCGAAAGAGGTCCCCGGCACCTCGACCTGCAGCGTCTTGTCCGTTTCCGGGAAACTGTGAAAGATCTTTGTGACCTGATCGGAATTCAGGAGCTTTTGCTGAAGCGTTGCATTGGGGGGATTCGTCACCTGCGCGGCCAGGAAGCCTTGGTCCTCGTTGGGCGCCAGCTCATTCTTGGCGCTGGTATAGAGGAAATAGATGCTGCCGAGCACGATAACGGCAAAGACCAACGCCACGGGCACCGTGTTCAGGCTGCCGTGCAGCATGCGCACGTAGGGTCGATGGATCTCCGAGAAGCGACGGTCGATGAAGTCCGAGACACGCTCCTCCCAACCGCTGCGATCGGTCAGATGCGGCTTGAGGATGCGCGAACACATCATCGGCGTCAGCGTCAACGCGATAATCATGGAAACGGTCACGGCACCAACCAGCGTGAAGGCGAATTCCGTAAACAGCGCGCCGGTCAGGCCACCCTGGAAGCCTATCGGCACGTAGACGGCGATCAGCACCACGGTCATGGCCAGGATAGGCCCGACCAGTTCGTGTGCGGCATCCAGCGCCGCCCTCATCGGCGCAGAGCCCTCTTCGATATGCCGGTTGACATTCTCCACCACGATGATGGCGTCGTCGACCACAAGACCGATCGCCAGCACCAGGGCAAGCAATGTCAGAAGATTGATCGAGAAGCCAAGGAGCAGCATCATCGCGAAGGTGCCCACCAGCGAGAGCGGAATTGCGACGATGGGAATGGCCACCGAACGCGGCGAGCCGAGAAAGGCGAACACCACGAAGATGACGATAACCAGCGCCTCGACAAGGCTCTTCACGACTTCATCGATCGATGTCGTTACGAAGGTGCTGGAGTCATAGACGATATAACCCTCGAGCCCCTGCGGCAGCTGTGCCTGAATGCCCGGAAATACCGCACGTACGCCCGCGATCACGTCGAGAAGATTGGCTGTCGGCGCAATCTGGATACCCATGAACACGCCGTCCTGCCCATCGAAGCCGATCTGGACGTCGGGGTTCTGTGAGCCGAGTGTGACGGTCGCAACATCCTTAAGGCGGACGATCGTGCTGCCGATCTGCTTGACGACCATCTCCCTGAACTCATCAGCCGAATGCAGGTCGGTCTGGGCCGTCAGCACGGTTTGCGTCATCTGGCTGCGCGTGGTGCCTATGCCGGAGATATAGTTGTTGCTTGCGAGCGCGGTCGAAACATTACCAGCCGTCAAGCCGTAGGCGGCGAGCTTGTTGGGTTCCAACCACGCTCTCAGCGCGAAGGTTCGTGCTCCGAGGATTTCCGCCGTCTGAACCCCGTTGACTGCCTGCAATTTGGGCTGAACGACGCGCGTCAGATAGTCGGTGATCTGATTGCTGGCCAGAACGTCGCTGCGGAAGCCGATATACATGGCATCGATCGACTGGCCGATCGAAACCGACATGATTGGCTGCTGCGTGCCGGTCGGCAGTTGATTGAGAACCGAGGATACCTTCGCGTTGATTTCCGTCATCGCCGCGTCGGCGCTGTAGTTGAGCCGCAGATTGACCGTGATGATCGACGTACCGCTGGTGCTTGACGACGTCATGTAGTCGATACCGTTGGCCTGCGCGATGGCATTTTCCAGCGGAGTCGTGATGAAGCCTGCGATGACGTCAGGCGCTGCGCCGGGATAAGTCGTCGTCACTGTGACAACTGCATTCTGCGTCTGCGGATATTGACGCACGGTCAGCGTGCGAAACGACTGATAGCCGATCACGATAATCAGCGCGCTCACCACAAGGGCAAGAACGGGGCGGCGGATGAAAATATCGGTGATATTCATCTCCACACCTCAATTGGGGTTTGCCGGTGCCGCGCTGGGATCGTTTGACGGCTGCACCGCATTGTTGATGATGACAGGCGAACCATTGTTGAGTTTCAGCTGGCCGGAGGTCACCACCACCTCGCCCGCGTTCAACCCCTTGGTCACCGAGATCTGATCGCCCCTCGCCTGACCGGTGCTGACGAACTTCTGATTGGCGACGAGTTGCGGCTTTCCATCCGGCCCGCTGCCCTTGTCGGTCACCACATATACGACGTTACCATAGGGATTGATGGTGACGGCTGTCTGCGGAAGGGAAATATAGTCCTTCGGCTCGCCGACCACCACGACAACATTGCCAAACATGCCGGGCAGCAACTTGCGGTCAGGATTTGGGAAGGTCGCCCGGATGGTGATGTTGCGGCTTTGGGTGTCGACCAGCGGACTGATCGCCGTGACCTTGCCGTCGAACGTCTGATTCCCATAGGCATCAACCGTTGCCGTCACCGCTTGGTCGACCTTCAGTTGCAACAGAGCCTGCTGCGGCATCGAGAAATCGAACTGGATTGGATCGAGCGACTGCAGGGTCACGACGGCGGTGCCGGCCGACAGATATTGGCCGAGGCTGACCAGCCTGATACCGAGGTGGCCGTCGAAGGGAGCGCGGATCGAATACTGATCGACCAATGCCTGTTGCGACGCGACCTGCGCCTGTGCCGCCTTCCAGTTCGCCAGATCGCTATCGACCTGGCTTTGCGCAATGGTATTTGCCTTGATCAGCTTGGAATCGCGGTCATAGGCAATCTGAGTATTCGCCATCGTCGCCTTGTATTGCTCCAGCGTCGCAATCTGCTGGTCGGCGAGCAGCTGCACGATGAGATCGCCCTTCTTGACGTCCTGACCATCCTCGAAGCCGATCTTCTGGACGATACCCTGGACCTGTGCCGAAAGATTGGCGCCTTCGACGGCATTGAAGCTGCCTATGGATTGCAACGTCGTCTGCCATGGGCTCATCGCTGCGGTAATTGTCGAGATGGTCTGGGGCGGCGACTTGAGATTGGCCAGATAGGCCGCGATCATGCGGTTCTTGAATGCCTGGAAGCCGAAGATCCCGCCAAGGATCAGGCCTATGATGATCAGCATGATGATCATGCGTTTTATCATGACGACGGACTCAACTTTTCAGGGATGGATCGACAGACACTTCGATAGTGCTAGCTCCGACGCATCATGGGGAAACCTCTGCGAATGCCTTGCTGCCAGCAGAACGTCCCTTGCATGGAGGGGATAGTCTCTATCGCAGGGGATGTAGAGCGGTAAGGTCGCGCGGACAAGTGCTGCGGCGATGAAGCACTTTGCGGAGCAAAATCGTCGGCCGGCTGGATATCTTCCGGCCTCAGGTCTGCAGGAAACTGGCCCTGTCCGTCTCGACCATTCTCGCGCAAACCGGAGCAGTCAAACGTCATCGGCAAGCCTCCGTTCCGGTTGAGCACGCGTTGCAGCGATCAAGCTAAAGGATAACCGATTTACTCTGCCCGGACCAGATCGAAGACTCCGGAGCGAAGGCAAGGGCTTCGCGGGTACTTATATGGGTGATTTCCCGCCTCCGAACGCGCGGTACGGCCATCAGGTCCGCCCTCTCATGATGAGATGCCGGGTGGCAGGCAGAGGGCCAGCATTAGCCGCCTCCTTGCAGTCGAGCCTTCCGCTCAAGCCGCCGCGCTTGCGGCAAAAGCGCGGTCAAGATCGGCAATGAGATCGCCGACATCTTCAAGCCCGATCTGCAGCCGCACCAATGGCCCCTCCTGCGGAGGTCGCAGAACGCGACGATCGCCAAGATCCACCACCAGTGCGAGGCTCTGATATCCACCCCAGGAGTAGCCGAGACCAAAAAGGGAGAGACCGTCGAGAAACTTCTGCGCTCTCAGGGTGAAATCCTCCTGGCCGTCGGTGGCAAGCACGAATGAGAGGACGCCGCCAGCCCCCTTGAAATCACGCTTCCAGATTTCATGGCCAGGAAAGCTCTCCAGTGCCGGAAAGAGGACGCGCACGACATCGCGTCGTTGTTCCAACCATCTAGCCACGGCCAAGGCATTTGCCTGGTGCCGCTCCAGACGGATGCCCATCGTACGGAGGCCGCGAAGAACCTGATAGGCGTCGTCAGGCGTTCCGCAAAGGCCGAGTGCCCCATTGGCGTGTTTCAATTGCCGCCAATGTTTGGCATTGGCGGAGATGGTTCCCATCAACACATCCGCATGACCCGCCGGATACTTCGTTGAAGCCTGAACGGAGACATCGACACCGAAATCCAGAGGTTTGAAATAGAGCGGCGTCGCCCAGGTATTGTCCATTGTCACCACTGCATCGTGCCGGTGAGCCACTTCCGCAATCGCCGGAATATCCTGTATCTCGAACGTGTTCGAGCCAGGCGCTTCCGTATGCACGAGCCTGGTGTTGCCGCGGAACAAAGTCTCGATATCAGCACCGATGGCCGGATCGTAGTACTCGACCTCAATTCCGAACCGCGCAAGCATCGTATCGCAGAAATGCCGGACGTTGCCGTAAACGGAATCGACGACGAGCGCATGGTCGCCAGGCGAGAGATAGGCGAGGAACGCGATGGTGACCGCAGCAAGTCCGGAGGGCACGAGGATGGTGCCGGCCGCTCCCTCCAACTCGTTGATAGCATTGCAGAGTGCGTCGGTGGTCGGCGTTCCGCGCGTCGCATAGGTATATTTTTGACCGTGCCGCGCCATCGTCTGCGCGTCTGGAAATAGAACGGTCGAAGCATGTACGGTGGGCGGATTGATGAAGCCATGATAATCGAAAGGATCATACCCCGCCCGGACGAGCTGCGTATTGGGGCCATTTGCGTTCAGCCGATCGTTTATCTCGCTCACGAAATCTCCCCCGTCGCCGCAGTTGACAGATACCGCTCGCCGGTATCGGGCAAGACGGCAACGATGACCTTGCCGGCATTTTCCGGTCTCGCGGCGAGCTGCGTCGCAACCCAGAGCACCGCTCCCGACGATGTTCCGGCAAATATCCCTTCTTCCGCAGCAAGAGCCCGCGCCGTTGCCCGGGCGTCGGCAGTATTGAGCGAGATGACCTCATCAGCAATTGTCGTGTCGAAATTGCGTGGCAGCTGTTCGGCCGGTACTTCGCTCACTTTATGAACGCCGTCGATCTCATCCGGATATGGATTTTCCTCCGTCGGCAACGATTCCAGCGCAGGTTCTGCGATAATGATTTTTATATCCGGTTTCTTCGATCGCAGAAACTTACCGGCACCCGAGATCGTACCGCCGGTGCCGACGCCACCAACAAATATGTCCACGGTCCCTTCCGTATCGCGCCAGATTTCGGGACCGGTCGTCTCGAAATGAGTGCGCGGATTGACAGGATTGGCAAGCTGATCCGTGAAGAATGCGGTTGGATTCTCATCCCGCACGCGAGCGGTGATCTTGTCCAGCGCCTCCGGATCCAGGAAGAACTCATTCTTCACGATGACAAGCTCTGCGCCAAACAGACGGAGCAGCTTCACCTTGTCCTCGCTAATATTGTCACTGAGGTAGAATTTCGTCCGGTAGCCGCGCGACGCGGCGACGGCGGCCAATCCAATTCCCGTATTGCCGCTTGTGACATCGACAAGCAGATCGCCGGGACGGATCTTGCCCGCATCCTCGGCTTCCTTGATGATTCCCCAGGCAATCCGGTCCTTTACGCTGCCGGCAGGATTGAAATATTCAACCTTGGCAAGGATGCGAGCGCCGAGGCGGCGTTTCCTACGGTAATTATGCAGCTCCAGAAGCGGCGTATTGCCAATGAGCTCCGAGAAACTGTTGTATATTCTCGTCATTCAACTCTCCTCTTGTCGAACGGATCGGTCCGAAAGCAACGCTCCGTTAGGCTCAAGCTCCACAGATGGCATGCACGAGCAGGAGGAACGAGACGAACACCATCAGGCCCGCCAGCAAATGTTGAACGGTCGACCAGAGGCGCCGGCCCGTTGCCGCAGCAGGCCGGGTCGCAAGAGAGGCAAGATAGAGAACAGTGTCCATAAAAGCTCCAGACAAGGGCACCTGCTCATCGTCAATTTGAGGCGAAGGGCCAGCGCAACTGCATATTTGTTATTTTGATATTATCTATAAAATTAGTGCATTAAAGAAATGATTTTCCCTGCAATCGTGCCCCGCTTAAATTGAACGTGCTGACAGGGCGCCCTCTCGGGAACGGAATGATCCGTCAATATCCTGTCAGTTGCGGGAGCGGTCTTTCAAGATCTGCCGGGCTTTCCTCTCTCTGGCGAATGCGCCCGGCAGGACCTTCATTCAGGTCGTCAGCTCGCGGCGTAGAGCCCCGCCCCATGGGCTGCCCTGTCGAGCTCCTCCCGGAAATCCGGATGTGCCAGCGAGATCAGCGCCTTTGCACGCTCGGCCACGGACTTTCCTTTGAGATTGGCCCATCCATATTCAGTGACAACGATGTGCGTGTCGTTGCGCGATGTCGTCACCGGTCCCGACAGAACCGGAACGATGCGGGACAATGTCCCCTTCGCCGCCGTCGAATGACAGGCGATGATCGATCGCCCCCCACGCGAGGCATAGGCGCCGCGCACGAAGTCCACCTGGCCACCGGATGCACTGAACTGTCTTCCGTTGACGAATTCCGAGTTGCAGGCGCCGTTGAGGTCTATCTGCATGGTGGCGTTGACCGACACAGCCCGGTCATTGCGAGAAATCACGAAGGGATTGTTCACATAGTCGACGGGGTGCGCTTCAATATCCGGATTATTGTCCAGAAAATCATAGAGAGCCTGATCCCCCAGTGCGAACGTGAAGATCGAACGTCCGACATGGGTCTGCTTGCGGCTGTTGTCGACCACACCCGCCTTAACCAGATTGGCAAGGCCGGTGGTCATCATTTCCGTGTGGATGCCGACATGGCGATGGTGCGAAAGCCGCGAGCAAACCGCATCCGGCAAGGCGCCGATACCCATCTGCAGGCAATCGCCGTCCTCCACGAGACCAGCAACGATCGCACCGATGGCATCGTCCACTTCGTTGCGCGGCGCCACCGGCAGAATTGGCAGGCCGACATCGTTCTCCACAACCGCTGTCACGCTCGATAAGGGGATCATGCAGTCGCCGCGCACATAAGGCATCTTGGCATTGACTTCGAGGATAATCCGGATTCCCGGTTTCCGAGACACCGTCAACGCGTAGTCGGTGCTGGCGCCAAGGCTGAAATTGCCTTCAGCATCCATGGGCGAAACGGTTGCAATCAGGGTATCGACCCCGACATGCTCGACCAGCGAACGCGGAACCTGGCTGAAGTGGCAGGGGACCAGGTCGACGGCCGGCAGTGCCTCAGCCAGTCGCCTCTTGTCCAGCGCGCGCTCCACCCCGCCGTGGAAGTAGCTTACTGGAATGATGGTATCGCGCAGGTCGAAATCGAATACGCTTGTCCCCGCGACGCCGGTGCATAGCAGGTAGTGCAGCCGCACCTTGTCTATGGCTCCCGCCCGGGCCTGTTCGGCCAGTGCCACAAGAATGGCGGGCGGCTGTCCGGCGGCGATCGGCATTGCGACCTTCGCACCTGACGGGATTAAAGCGACGGCCTCCTTTGCGGACCGCAGGCGTTCACGATAGAGCGTCTGATGGATACTGGTCATTGGGCCCTCCTCCCAATGCCATTTCAGAGCAAAACGCCGTCGATTGCAATGGCTCGGTTCCAGACGCCCGCTCGAGACCACTCGGGGAGAGCAGGAAGAGTTCGTTCGCGCGGGGGCTATAGAGACATCGGCAAAAAGACGGCCGCCATCGAGCGACCGTCTCCTCGTGAGCTTCCCGAAAGCAGCTCAGCCGAAGGCTGCTACTCCGCTAGAACTTCATACCGACATTGAGCTTGAAGGTATGGTCGGTGCTATTGCGCGCGACCTGACCGGTATAGGAAGCGCTGATAGCCGCGTTCTGCGAAAGAGCAAAATCGAGCCCCGCTTCCAGGGCCAATGAATCTCGGGCGATCGGCGCGCCGTCAATGCCGAAGCTGGCCCCCGATTTGAAAGCAAATTCGGAGTTTGGCGTCACGTCACCGTAAGCATGCTTCCAGCCAACCATTCCGCGCGCCTTCACCTTGGTGTCAGCCAGGGGAATATCAGTGGATGCGCGCAGGCCGAGCGTCGTGAAGGTAGCATTGGTCGCATTTCCGTCGCTCGACAGTGCGGCAATCGTTCCCCCCGTTTCCGAAAAGCCGTCGCTCTTCAGATGAACATAAGCGAGGTTGGCGAAGGGCTCGAAGGCAACATCGCTGAGATTGACCTTGTAGCCGAGTTCCGCAAAGGCTTGGGTCGTGCGGGCATCGTAGTCGGCGGAAAGTGTCTCGTTGAACGCGGGGAAAACGACATGACGCTTTGTGTTCAGGCTGTGCGCCGAATAGAAAACGCCGGTTCTGAAACCGATCGCATCCCACTGCGATCCGCCATAGAGGCCGAAGTGATAGTTGTCGCCGGAGCCGGACGAGGAGCGGGCGTCGACGTCGAAGCTGGTGTTGCTGTATCCGCCGACCAAACCGAATCGCCATGTTCCGGCAGCCGCATCGGCACCAACGAGAAATCCTCCCGTCGAATGATCTATGCCCGCGGCATATCCCTCGCCGTCGGCCTTGCTTTTCGAGCCGAAGGCTTCACTCCAGATGGCGATGCCTTCGGTGCTGCCGGCGGCCTGATGCATGCCCTTTTCGTCATAGGTCGTCACCATAGACGATGAGGCACCGACGTTGTCGAAAGCAGAGCGGATGCGGTTGCCGACGGCATCACGAAGGTAGGCGCTATCGGTTATGAACGTGCCTTTGACGCTGGCGTGAATTTCGCCGGACAGAGCGTTTCCGTAAGGGCGCAGGTAGCGATAGAAACCGATTCCGTCGGTACCCGTTGTGCCGATTGCTTCTCTGTTCAAGATGTAGAGCGACCATCCGTCCTTGGTCTGGCCGAACGACAGACCCTCGACTTCCTGCTCGCCCTCGATCTTGAGGTTCCCCAATACTTCCACCTGACCGGTAGCGAGATTGGCGCGATAGATGGTCTTCGAGTCGTTATCGGTGGAGAAATACATCCAGCCATCGAGGATCTTCCCGCCCTGGGCCTGATCGATTGTCTGCGACAGAGGGATATATTTCTTGAAGGTCCAGTCTGAGAGATTGTAGACCGCGATCTCCTTGGCATTGTCGTAAGCCATACCGTAGCCGACGCCGTTTTTAGCGTCGACAGCCACCCAGCTGGCAATATCCTGCTTGCCATGCGGCGGGTTCAGCGCAAAGGCCTGCCCCGTGAAGCTGAGGTCGCTCGCATTGTAGATCGCAAAGACCGGCGTATTATATTTGGCGCCTGTGACCGGATCGCGTCGGCTGGAGTCCAGGGAAATGTAGAGCAGGCCATTGGCGTAATCGATGTCGCCGATATGGTTGAGGCCCTTGGGAGCCACGGCAGACGGGTTTGCCAGCGCTGCGGCAATGGCCGAGGACGTCTTCAGGCTGGTCTCGAAATTTGCATTGGTTTTATCGAGCGCGTTCGTGCCGGAAAAATACCAATTCGTCCCGTCCGTTGTTACCCCTTGGCCGCGATAAGGGATTGGATTGTCGGTAAAGCTTCGCTTTTCGACCATGATCCAGGGCTCGGTAGCATGGGCCGGAGCTGACACCAAGCACGCAAGGCTCGACGACAGAATGAGCGACGTGGCGACGGCTTTCCGCGGGCGTGCCGTCCGGCGCTTCGCCTTGCGGATGCATTCCTCGATCTTCAGAGGCATTTCTGGGCTTCCTTTTCATGAATTTTGAATAGCCGCACGAATGCCTCCGATGCAGGAAAGATCGGCGGCACGACATACAGCGATAGTGGGAGACGGCCCGTCGAATGTCGGGCCGGGAGGCGAAATCCAGTCGCCTTAAAACGTGTGTTGATGGCGCGCTATGGCGAATTTTTCCGTCTTGCCCTGCTAATAGGTGCAAGTTCTATCTAGCTGTCCATTTGCCATTTCTTTAGATGCAAACCTTTATATACGCAAAATTCGGCAATTATTATTTTGAGTTCCACTCATATTTACTTTGTTTTATGTATAATTACTTCTAAAGCATTGCTCATCTTGGATTCCCAACGAAAATATAGCTGACGCACAGGTTTCTCGCGCATTGACGTGCCCGTAAAACGCATGTTCAATAATAGGATAAATAGAAGAGCGAAGTGACAATAATATGAATAGTATGAAGAATGGGGATGTGCTTTTGAAAACATTGATGGGCATTCCCCGCGCCGAAGGATCTGCGGGCATCAGTCTCCACGGGAGAGTCCTCAACGAGATTGGTCAAAGCATCGTGCGCGGCGAGTTTCTACCGGGCGACCAATTACCGAACGCGGATGATTGGAGCGCCTCTTATGGCGTCAGCCGCACCGTCCTTCGTGAGGCGATCAAGGTTCTCGCCGGCAAGGGCATGGTAGAATCACGGCCGAGAACCGGAACCCGCGTACGGCCTCGAAAGGATTGGAACTTCCTCGATCCTGATGTGTTGGTGTGGCGTTATGGGTCGAGAACCACGATCGAAGAGGCACGCTCCCTGTTCGAGTTGCGTCGAGCGATCGAACCGACCGCAGGCGCCTTGGCGGCGCAGCGTGCGACTGAACAGCAGGTCTCCGAACTGAGGGTTTTGCTCGTTGAAATGGAAAAGGCCGGTGACGACGGCGAACGTTTTGCCATACCGGATCTCGCCTTCCATCAAGCCATCCTGCGCATGTCCGGTAACGAACTCATCGGCTCCCTTGCCGCCTTGATCGAAACGGCACTAGTTATCAGCTTCCGTCTCACCGACGACAATCCGCAGGGCCAGCACCATTCCCTGCCGCTGCATCGCGATGTGGTGGAGAGCATTGCGACGCGAGATCCGGACGCTACAAGCAAGGCCTTGATTATTTTGCTCGATCAGGCAGAGGAAGATGTGAGGTCCGCATTGGCGGCACGGCTAGCTCGGAGGGGGTGAGCGCATCTTTCCGCAGCTCGACGATGACGGGCGCACGGTGACGATTGCGGCGACGTAGGCCGTAGCGACCGTCGCCACCTGCCTGTCTGGCGACCCCTTATTTCGTGGCAGTTCCCTTTGTCTTTGTATTCCTCGCGAGCGCGCCCTCGACCATGCGCAGAAGTCCCTTCAATTCAGGCTCCCGCACCTGTGCAGCCGCCTCGTTGGGAGCGAACCATTTTAGCCGCCTTTGGCCGCTCTCCGGGAACTGTGCGCTGACGGAACCAACTTCCAAAAGGTGAACTTGCACGACAGACGGCACAGTTGTGCCGGTATCGAGCGATTTCAGATAGGTGTAGTAACCGAAGCTCTTCTTGCTGGCCTTCCCTTTGACTCCGGCCTCCTCCCATGCCTCGCGTTCGGCAACCTGGTGTGGCAGCTTCTTGTCCATCGGCCAGCCCTTCGGAATGACCCATCGGCCGCTTTCGCGCGACGTGATCAACAGCACTTCGACATCCTGACTGTCGGACTGCCGCCTATAGCAGATAGCGGCAAATTGCTCGATGGTCTGGCCATTGAAGAGCTTGTCTGCCTCACTCGCCAGATGTCTGAGATAAGTCTTCTTCGTCATCTATTTGCAATCGCGACTGTCTGTGCAGCGGAGCGTGTCTCGCAAGGGCGATGGATGATGACCTCCACCATCAGGGGTTCTCCGGTAGCCGTCATGTACTCCTCCCTCAGCACTCGTTGCCCGATCGTGATCGGGCAACCCAGTCAGAACACGCCAAACTTATTAGCCGACTATGTTTTACTCACTTGATACTCTTTGCAAGAGGCATTGTCATATAAACGTTTTGATAAGGATATTTCCTTTTGATAGCAACATGATAGCTGATCCATATCTTTGTCATAAAGAGCGGAGCGCTAACCGCCCCTGACGGAATCGCGCCAAATCAGGTCCGCTTGCAACGTCAACGATCGCCCATCTGCGACCCCGCTCCGCGAGAGCCAGGCCACGGCCTCGCGCGCGATCGCGCCGATCGGCTGCGCAAACGTCGTCAGCCGGTAAGACGACCAGGATGCTTGCTCGATATCATCGAAGCCGACAATGCAAAGCTGCTGCGGAATGGAGATGGAGAATTGATGACGCGCCGCATCCATAACCCCGCAAGCAAGAAGATCGGTGGCGCAAATGACGGCATCGGGCCGCTCCTTCCTGGTCAGCAGACGCTGAGCGACAATCCGGCCGGTCTCGTATCCGGTCGAGCCGTGCCGCTCCACGATCACATCCAGCCCATGCTCTCTCGCCGCGGCGATGAAACCCGCTTCGCGCGCCATGAGGCTCGGCGTTCCGGCCTCGGAATTTGCAAACGCCAGCCTCGAGCAGCCCGCCCGGACGAATGCCGTTACGACCCGCCCGGCAGCTTCACGATCATCGAGGTTGATGTGGAACGCGCCCGATTGATCCTCGTCACGATTGATGAGGACGAGACGCTGGCCGCTTCCCAGGCACAGCTCCGTGATCGACTTGTCGGGCAATCCTGAAAGGATCACGGACGCATCTGCCCGATATCGGATCGCCTGTTCGAGCGCCCTGTTGACACTGCCGTCGGAGCGGTCCGTATTAATCAGCATCGCGACCTTTCCCGCGAGCTGCAACTGCAGCGTCAACTCGCGCAACAAGGTCGACCGATAGGGCGTCGCAACATCAGAGACGATCAGACAGACGATGCCGCTCTCATTGCGCATCAATCCACGCGCAAGATGATTGACCTGATATCCAAGCTCTTCCGCCGCCTGCAGAACTTTTTGCCGGGTGGCGTCCGATACGCTAGCGCCCGGCGTAAAGGCCCGCGACACGGCCGAGCGTGAAACGTCTGCCCGGCGCGCCACCTCATCCGCGCTGACAAAATCTCGCTGCGACACAGTTTCCTCCCCCTGCTGCACCGGAGTTCATCATGATTTGCAATCGCGTGCAATATGTCGATCATATCACTTTTTTGAATATTTTATGACAGGCTTGATTGACAAGCCTTGATAACCAATGCAGCATTTGCACACGCTTGCAAGAAGCGCGCGGTGTGGAGGCGTCGCAAAACCAGGAGGACATGATGAGATTGGTCAATGTGGCCGCGGCAGCCCTTGCCGCGGGGATATCTTCTATTGCCTGGTCGGCACACGCGGCAGGCGATCTCAACGTAATCTGCTCGGCAGACCCGGAGGTCTGCGACCTGATGAAAGCGCGTTTCGAACAGCAGAGCGACATCAAGGTCAACATGGTTCGGCTTTCTGCCGGCGAAACCTATGCCAAGATCCGTGCCGAAGCACGCAATCCGAAGACGGACATCTGGTGGGCRGGAACCGGCGATCCCCACCTGCAGGCGGCARCCGAGGGCCTTACCCTCGAATACAAGTCTCCACTCTTCGACCAGCTGCAGGACTGGGCCAAGAAGCAGGCCGAAAGCGCCAAATTTCGCACTGTCGGCGTTTATGCCGGTGCGCTCGGTTGGGGCTACAACACCGATATCCTGAAGAAGAAAGGGCTGAAGGAACCCAAATGCTGGGCCGATCTGCTYGAYACGTCCTATAAGGGCGAGATCCAGATCGCCAATCCGAATTCGTCCGGAACAGCTTACAACATGCTGGCGACGCTCGTGCAGATCATGGGCGAAGACAAGGCCTTCGACTATCTCTCCAAGCTGAATGCCAACGTGTCGCAATACACCAAGTCCGGCGCCGCTCCCGTGAGGGCGGCTGCTCGCGGGGAAACGACGATCGGTATCGTCTTCATGCATGACGCCGTTGCACAAACCGTCGAAGGCTTCCCCATCAAGGCGGTCGCACCTTGCGAGGGCACCGGCTACGAGATCGGCTCCATGTCGATCGTCAAGGGCGCWCGCAACCTCGAGAATGCCAAGAAATGGTATGATTGGGCTCTCAGTGCCGATGCGCAATCGCACATGAAGGATGCCAAGTCCTACCAGCTCCCCTCCAACAAATCGGCGGCCGTCCCGAAGGAAGCGCCGAAGTTCGAGGACATCAAGCTRATCGACTACGACTTCAAAAAATACGGCGACCCCACCGTCCGCAAGGCTCTGCTTGCCCGCTGGGACAAGGAAATCGGCGCAAAGGCCAATTGATCGCCCGTCTTCATCTGCGCGGACCGGGGTCGATCGAGACCGGCCCGCGCCTTGCATAAACTCTGCTGAACAGGATGCTTGTCCAACCATGACCCATAGCAAACGCCGGCTGGATCTTGCACTCATCTTCGGCATGGCCGCCGTGATACTACTCCCATGGTATCGCATCGAAGGTGGCTTCTTCGGCTTTGGCTGGTTGAGCAGCTTTCCTAGCGATCCCTCCACAGCGCCGGGAATCCTGGAAATTGCCAGCTTTGGCCGATGGTGGCTCGCGATCGCCGTCGGGCTTTTCCTGCTCGGCGGCGTCGCGCGCTTCTTCGACAATCCTATGCGACGCGGCGCGCTCATGGCCTGGGCCGGTGCATTGGGCTTTGTCTTTCTCGCGCTGCAGGGGCTTGCAATCACCTCTTCGGGTTGGACCTGGGCGATCGGCGAACAGCTTTTCGGCGCACTTGCGGACGGCCAGCCGGCCATGGGTGCCGGCGCCGTCACGCTCGGGATCGTCTTCGTGCTGCTGTTTTCCTTCGGCCTTGCAGAACGCGGGATCATGAAGGGCGATGCCTTCGTCGTCAGCGCCATTACCCTGCTGATCGTCCTCGTCGCGATCTTCGTCTTCTATCCGGTTGGCAGCATGTTCGTCGGTGCCTTCCAGTCCGTCGACGGATCGTTCAATCCGGACGGCTTCATCGCCAACATGCAGGATCCCTCGCTCTGGAGCCTCAGCTGCGTGGTGGGCGGCGACCGTTGCGGCCTTGCCTGGCGCACGCTCTGGCTTGCCATCATGACGGCCAGCGGTTCGACGCTGCTCGGCTTGTGTTTCGCCCTCGTCGCGACCCGCACGCAATTCCCCTTCAAGAAGGCATTGCGCCTCCTGACGATCCTGCCGATCATCACGCCGCCCTTCGTGGTCGGGCTGGCGCTCACTCTGCTCTTCGGCCGCGCAGGTGTCGTCACCGAAGCCATTTCCTCCCTTTTCGGGACTGAACCTGGGCGCTGGCTCTATGGGCTGACGGGAATCTGGATCGCGCAGGTGCTGTCCTTCACGCCGATTTCCTTCCTCGTTCTGATCGGCGTCGTCGAAGGCGTCAGCCCGTCGATGGAGGAGGCCTCGCTGACGCTGCGCGCCAACCGCTGGCGCACCTTCTGGCGCGTGTCCTTGCCGCTGATGAAGCCAGGCCTCGCAAACGCATTCCTGATCGGCTTCATCGAGAGCATGGCCGATTTCGGCAATCCGATGGTTCTCGGCGGTAGCCATGGCGTGCTGTCGACCGAGATATTCTTCAGCGTTGTCGGCGCACAGAACGATCCCTCACGCGCCGCCGTCCTCGCAATGGTTCTCCTCGTCTTCACCTTGAGCGCCTTCCTCGCACAACGCCTCTGGCTGCAGGGCAAGAGCTTCGCGACCGTGACCGGCAAGGGTGATTCCGGGGCGCATATCGCGTTGCCACGTGGTCTTTCGATCGCAGTTCATGCGCTCGTCATTCCATGGATGCTATTCACCATCGTCGTCTACCTCATGATCATCTTCGGCGGCTTCGTGCGCACCTGGGGTCTCGACAACACGCTGACCGTCGAGCACTACGTCAAGGCCTTCTCGATCGGCCTGCGGGACGATGGCGGCCTCGCCTGGACCGGTGTTGCCTGGAATTCCTTCTGGACGACAATGGAAATCGCGCTGATCTCGGCGCCGCTGACGGCTGCCGTCGGCCTGCTGACGGCCTATCTGATCGTGCGGCAGAAATTCGTCGGTCGCGGCCTGTTCGAATTCGCGCTGATGATGAGCTTCGCCATTCCCGGCACGGTCATTGGCATCAGCTACATCATGGCTTTCAACCTACCGCCGCTCGAGATGACGGGCACGGCTTTGATCCTCGTCGCCTGCTTCGTCTTCCGCAACATGCCGGTCGGCGTGCGCGGCGGTGTCGCCGCCATGAGCCAGCTCGACAAGAGCCTGGACGAGGCGTCCCTGACGCTGCGTGCCGACAGCCTGCGAACGATCCGCAAGGTGATCTTGCCGCTGCTGCGACCAGCCATCAACGCCGCGCTGGTCTATTCCTTCGTGCGCGCCATCACCTCGATCAGCGCCGTCATCTTCCTCGTCAGCGCTCAGTACAACATGTCCACCGCCTACATCGTCGGTCTCGTCGAGGATGGCGAATATGGGGTGGCGATCGCTTATTCCTCCGCCCTCATCGTCGTGATGATTACCATCATCGCCGGCTTCCAGCTGCTGGTCGGAGAGCGGCGGCTGCGGCGGGTGAACCGCGTCGCAACGCAGACTTCTACACCAGCATCCGCATCCCTTGCTCAGGAGAAAACCGCATGAACCTGAAAGCTCCCGGCTCCGTCGTCTTCGAGAATGTCCGAAAGACCTTTGGCGCTTTCAACGCAATTCCGGACCTGTCGCTCACCATCGAGCCCGGAACGCTCGTCACGCTGCTCGGCCCCTCCGGCTGCGGCAAAACCACGACGCTTCGCATGCTCGCCGGGCTTGAGCATCCCTCGGCGGGGCGCATTCTCATCGGCGGCAAGGACGTCACCATGCTTCCGGCCAATGAGCGCGACGTCTCGATGGTTTTCCAGAGCTACGCGCTGTTCCCGCACATGACCTCGCTCGACAACGTCGCCTACGGCCTCGAATCCTCCGGCATGAAGCGCAAGGAGGCACGTGAGAAGGCTGAGGAAGCACTGAAGCTCGTCGGCTTGGCGGGAATGGGTTCTCGCCTTCCCGCAGAATTGTCCGGCGGCCAGCAACAACGTGTCGCCGTTGCCCGCGCCCTCGTCGTCGAGCCTCAGGTTCTGCTGCTTGACGAGCCTCTCTCCAACCTCGACGCCCGCCTTCGCCGGCGCGTGAGGACCGAGATCCGCGAACTGCAACAGCGTCTCGGCTTTACCGCCGTCTACGTAACCCATGACCAGGACGAGGCACTGGCCGTTTCGGACCGTATCATCGTCATGAAGGACGGTGGCATTGCCCAGCAAGGTGCGCCGCGCGAACTCTATGACACCCCCGCCTCGGCCTTCATCGCCGACTTCATCGGCGAGGCCAATGTCATGCCCTGCGATGTCATCGACATTGATGGCGATAGCGCCATGATCGCAGTCGAAGGCCTCCATTATCGGGTTGCCGGTCGGTCGGCCAAGCCCGGCCCGGCGCAACTCGCCGTCCGGCCGAATGCGATCATGCTGACTCCGAGGACGGCGCACGCACCTTTCCATGGCCGGATCACGCATTCCGCCTACCTCGGCGATCATGTCGAATATGAAGTGCAAACCGGGGCCGGTTCGCTTTTCGTCGTTGACGCAACCGTCGATATCGCGCTCCCTCCTCATACGGATGTCACGATCTCGTTCAAGGATCGCGGCATCGCCGTTATTGGCGGCTGAACGCCGTCAACCATCCGACCACAAAGGACATTGCATGACATCCCCCATTCTTGCCGACCTCGACGCACGCCTGGCGCTCGCAGAAGCCATGGGTCGCGAAGCCGGAAAGCTCGCGCTCGACTATTTCAAGCGCCGCGAAACCCTCATCATCGAGACCAAGCGCGACCTCCAGGATGTCGTTTCGATCGCCGATCGCGAAGTCGAAAACCTGATCCGCAACCGCATTCACCAAGCCCACCCTGCCGACAGCATTCTCGGCGAGGAATACGGTTTGGAAAGAGGCTCCTCGGGCTTTACCTGGGTCGTCGATCCCATCGACGGCACAAGCCCATTCGTCAGCGGCATGCCAAACTGGTGCGTCTCCATTGCCGTGCTGCATGACGGCGTTCCGGTGATCGGCGTCATCTCGGCACCTTGCCACGATGAACTCTATGTGGCAGCACTCGGCAAGGGTGCTACGCTTAACGGCAAGGCGCTGAAACTGGATTCGACGCGCAACATCCGCAATGCCCTCACCGGCATCGGGGCCAACAATCACGTTTCGCCGGCCTTCGTTGCCAATATGGTTCAGCAGATCTTGGAGGCGGAGGGCAATTTTGTCCGCAACGGCTCCGGCGCCTTGATGATCGCCTACGTCGCCGCTGGCCGGCTCGTCGGCTATTACGAACCCTATATGCATGCCTGGGATTGCCTTGCCGGCTATTGCCTCGTCAAGGAAGCCGGCGGCTGGTACCACCCCTTCCCGACCGAAGGCGAGCGCCTGACCAAGGGATCCGTCGTGCTCGCTGCCGCGCCCGGTGCGACCGATGATCTCAGAAGAATAGCGGGCGTATAATTTCGCTGATCAAGCGTGGCGTGCCAGAGGGATGACTGTCTGGCATGCCCCACGGACGGCAGATATGCCTAACCGTCCAGGCTCGGCCACTATCCGAGCCATGCGATAGGGACTTTCAAGGCCGTCAGAGCCGCCGACCGGGAAGATGATGCAGCAATGACTGACAGGCGCGCATCATATGTGCGGTCAGAAAATCGGCCGCCTTCTCGACATCGCCAGCCTTGCAGAGCGCCAATAGCTGGCGATGTTCGCGATCGGCCGTTTCCAGACCGCGCGACAAGGTGAGCTGAATTCGCAAGTAGCGCTCAAGCCGATCGTTGATGGACCGGATGGTGCTGACGAGATACGGCCTTTGCGCATCCTCATAAAGACAGCTGTGGAATTGCCAGTTCAGTTCCGACCAGCGCGCCACATCGGCCTCCTGCGCAAATGCGTCGCAGTAGGCCTGGGCCTTCTCAAAGGTCTTTTCGGTCATGAAAGGAATCGAGAGCTTCAGAGCGCTGGCCTCCAGAATGGCCCGCACCTCGAAGATCTGCACGATTTCCGGTTCCGAAACGGTGGTGACGATCGCCCCCCTGTTGCGATGGAACTCGACCAGACCTTCAGCTTCAAGCCGCTTCAGCGCTTCGCGCACCGGAATTTTGCTGACATTGAACAGGCGCGCAACGTCGTCCTGACGGATGGGCTCGCCTTCGTCCAGGGAACCGTCCGCAATGGAATCTCGGATGAATTTCAGGATCACATCGGACGTGCTCGGCGCCTTACCCAGGTTGGGGATCTGATCAATATTAAGCGGCATTCAGTGGTCGTTCCCGGGATAAGACGTAGGATTGGCAGGGGATTGGAGATCGCAATCCCCCCTAAATACAGTGATCTCGTTCTGTGACGCAAGAGCACATGCCGCCTGCGCAACCAACGGAACTATTGGCATTTTCCCCCACTCAATAGCGCTTGACGCCCATCATAAATCGTATACGTTATCCGAAATTTCAAGATAACTTATACGATCTTGACGTTCAAGGGAGGAACATTAGTTGTCGGCTCTTCAGGCAGTAGCCATTCGCGCCTCCCTCTCCGTATTCGAAAGGGACTGAAGCAGAAATGCGTACATCGAAAGTCGTCCATGTCGTCAGCTGTCACGCCGAGGGAGAAGTCGGCGACGTGATCGTCGGCGGGGTTGCCCCACCTCCGGGCGCTACCGTGTGGGAACAATCACGCTGGATCGCTGAAGACGAAACCCTGCGGAATTTCGTTCTCAACGAGCCGCGCGGCGGGGTCTTCCGCCATGTGAACCTGCTGGTTCCGCCGAAAGATCCCAAGGCGCAGATGGCCTGGATCATAATGGAGCCGGCGGATACGCCGCCCATGTCCGGATCGAACTCGATCTGCGTGTCGACCGTTCTGCTCGACACAGGCATCATTCCCATGCAGGAGCCGATCACCCGCATGGTACTGGAAGCCCCAGGCGGCCTGATCGAAGTCAAGGCCGAATGCAGCAACGGCAAGGCCGAGCGCATTCATGTGCGCAACGTACCGTCCTTTGCCGACAAGCTTGATGCCAAGCTCGAAGTGGAAGGCATCGGCACCATCACGGTGGATACCGCCTACGGCGGCGACAGCTTCGTGCTCGTGGACGCTGCTTCGCTCGGCCTTAGCCTCCAGCCGGATCAGGCTCGCGACATCGCGCGCCTCGGCGTCAAGATCACCCAGGCCGCCAACGAGCAGCTCGGCTTCAGCCATCCAGCCAACGACTGGAACCATATTTCCTTCTGCCAGATCACCGATCCGGTTCGCATGAAGGATGGTGTCCTCTGGGGGAAGAACGCCGTTGCCATCCGCCCGGGCAAGATCGACCGCTCGCCGACCGGCACCGGATGCTCTGCACGCATGGCCGTTCTGCACGCGAAAGGTCAGATGAAGGTCGGAGACAAGTTCGTCGGCACATCGCTCATCGACACGGAATTCCATTGCAGCATCGACAGTGAAGTCGATCTCAATGGCAAGTCTGCCATCAGCCCGATCATTTCCGGGCGCGCCTGGATCGTGGGTACCCACCAGTTGATGGTGGATCCCGCAGACCCGTTCCCGGCCGGATACCGGCTGTCGGACACCTGGCCGATGGACCTCTAAAGGAAGTGCGGTCCCATCGCGGCGGCGGGCATTCGGAGGAGTGCCCATCGTCCGATTGAAATTACAGCAAGTAAATTGGGAGGATGAACATGCGTAGTTTATTGAAGTCGACCGTCTCGGTCGCATCTTTGCTTATTGCTCTTTCCGTGCCGGGACTTGCCGCGGCGGACGAACCCGTCAAGGGCGGCACGCTGCGGATTCTTGCCACCGGCGAGCCTGATCACATCGACCCTGCGCTAGCGGGCATGGTGAACACCAACAATCTGCTGCGCGCCATATCGCGGCAGCTGGTCAGCTACCAAGCGTCGACGGATCCGAACGTCGCGATCAAACCGGTTGGCGATCTGGCGACCGAGGTGCCGCAGCCGACGGACAGCGGGCTGACCTACACGTTCAAGCTGCGCCAGGGCGCCATGTGGAATGCGCCTTCCGGCGCCCGCCAGATTACCTCGGCGGACGTAAAGCGCGGCTTCAAGCGGCTGTGCAATCCGCACCTGCAGGCTTCGACGCTGACCTATTTTACAGCGCTCATCTCCGGCCTGAGCGAATTCTGCGATGGCTTCGCCAAGGTTCCGCCGACCGCCGCCGATATGAAGAAATATGCGGAAGAAAATGACGTAAAGGGCATCGAGACGCCCGACGATCAGACTGTTATCTTCAAGCTCAAGGAACGCGCGGGCGACTTCATCTACATGCTCTCGCTTCCCATGCCAGCTCCGGCGCCGATCGAGGTGCTCGACTACCTTCCCGACAGCCCGGAATACCGCACGCATTTCGTCGGCAGCGGCCCCTATACGATCGGCGAATACACGCCCGACACCAGCCTGAAGCTGGTGCGCAATCCCGCCTGGAAGGCGGAAAGCGATCCGCTGCGCAAGGCCTATGTCGATGATATCGAGATCACCATGGGGCTGCAGGCCGATGCCATCATGCAGCAGTTGCAGTCGGGCGACGCCGATCTTGCCTATGACATTAACGTCCCTACAGCCATCCTGGCGACGCTTGCCGCCAACAACGACGAAAAGCTGACGGCGCTTTCTGCCGGCAACACGAACTTCCTGTTCATCAACACCGTCTCGGAGAACAACAAGGGTGCGCTCAAGGACATCCGCGTCCGTAAGGCGCTGTCGTATGCGATCGACAAAGCCGCAATCGTCCAGCAATGGGGCGGCCCGAAGGTGGCGGAACCTGCGACGGGCATTTTCGGGCTTGGCGTGCTTGGACATCACAAGTTCGATCTCTACCCCTCGCCGGAATCCAAGGGCGATCCGGAAAAAGCCAAGGCGCTGCTCGCGGAGGCTGGCTTCCCGAATGGCATCACGCTGAAGATGCCTTACCGCAACAAGGATCTGGAAGTGGCGACCGCCGCCACCATTCAGGCCAGCATGGCGCGCGCAGGCATCAAGCTCGAACTGGCGCCGGTAACCGCCGCCGACTATTACTCCAAATTCATGACCAATCCCGTGAACACAAAGAACGGCACCTGGGACATCGCGCCCGTGGGCTGGACGCCGGACTGGGTTGGCGGCGCTGCGCGCTCCGTCTTCCAGCCGCAGTTCACCTTCGACGGGACGCACCAGACCTACAACTACACCGACTACAACAACCCGAAGGCCAACGAGACCGCTGCAAAGGCGATCAACGCGACCACGCCGGAGGAAACCGGCAAATTGTGGGCTGAGGTCGACGAGATGGTCATGGCAGACGCGCCGGTGGTGCCGCTGATCGCCAACAAGAACCCACGCTATCGCAGCGAAGCGGTGAAGAACTTCCAGCCCTATGCCCTGGGCGTGGAGGGCGATTGGACGAACCTCTGGATCGAACGCTGATCCGGCATCTTCGTGTATGGCGCCGCAGCCTGGCTGCGGCGCCTGAACGTAACCCGATTAAAGTGCGAGTTTACCCTTGACCATATTGGAGGCAAAGGGACTGACGGTCGATATCCCGACCGAGGATGGCGTCGTACATGCGGTACGCAACGTCTCCTTTTCGATCAGGCCCGGTTCGATTTTCGGTATTGCAGGCGAATCCGGCTCTGGAAAGAGTGTGCTGACACAGGCCGTCATGGGGCTTCTGCCCAATGCCGACGTCCGCGGCGAGGTCTGGTTCGAAGGTCGCAACCTTCTCAGCCTGCCGCAGTCGGAGATGCGTCGCCTGCGGGGCGGCCGCATCGGCATGGTGTTTCAGGATCCGTTGTCGAGCCTGCATCCCTTCTACACGATCGGCTCGCAGATCGCCGAGGTTCTGCATACGCATGAGACCATCGATCGCGAAGCCGCACAGGCTCGCGTGATCGACATGCTCGGCAAGGTCGGCATCCCCTCGCCCGCCGAGCGTTTCGACAGCTATCCGCACGAGTTTTCGGGCGGGATGCGTCAGCGCGTCATGATCGCCATGGCGCTTATCCTCAATCCTGCGCTCATCATTGCCGACGAGCCGACGACCGCGCTTGACGTCACCGTTCAAGCCCAGATCATCGATCTGCTCGACACCATGCGGCGCGATTTCGGCACCACGATCATCCTCATCACGCATGACCTCGGCCTACTGTCCAGCGTCGCTGACGACGTCATGGTCATGTATGCCGGCAATCGGCTTGAATACGGCCCAGCCCGCAATGTTTTCCGCTCGCCAGCCCATCCCTATACGGCGGGGCTGCTGCGATCGACGCCGGCAAGCTACGCGCCTGGCGCGCAGTTGGTCCCAATCAAGGGACGCCCGCCGAGCCTGCTTTCAACACCGACCGGATGCATCTTCGCTCCACGCTGCAGTGAGCAGCTCGCCGATTGCACGAACCAGCGCCCACCCTTGCGCGTCTACAGTGATGGTGTCGAATCCCTATGTCTGCTGGAGCCGAAGGCTGCACCACCTTCGCTAGCTGGGGCCGCCGAGACGATCGAAGCCAAGACAACCCGCTCCGAGCAGATCGCCAGGATTGAAGACGTCCGCCTGACCTATCATGTCGGCAGCTTCTTCGGACAAAAGCGCACTCTCGAAGTTCTCAAAGGCATCGACCTCACGATCACACGCGGAGAAACAGTCGGCCTCGTCGGCGAAAGCGGTTGCGGAAAATCCACGCTGGCACGCATCGTCGCCGGGCTGACGCCGGCGACCTCGGGCAAGATCAACGTGCTCGGCCACGACATGAGCCACCTCAAGGGCCGTGAATGGCGAGAGATGCGCCAGCAGATCCAGCTCGTTTTCCAAGACCCCTTCGGCTCGCTCAATCCGCGCCGCCGCGTTGGCGCGATCATCGGCGATCCCTTCCGCCTGCACGGTGTCGCGGCAGGAGAGGAGCGCCGCGAAAAGGTGCGGCATCTGATGGAGATGGTCGGCCTTAACCCCGAGCACTACAATCGCTTTCCGGCCGAATTCTCCGGCGGCCAGCGCCAGAGGATCGGCATCGCGCGTGCCTTGGCCCTCAATCCCGCGCTCGTCATCTGCGACGAACCCGTCTCGGCGCTCGACGTATCGATCCAGGCGCAGGTCCTCAACCTGCTCAAGGAACTGCAGCAGAAGCTGGGCCTCACCTATCTGTTCATCTCGCACGATCTGTCCGTCGTGCGCCACATCTGCGACAGGATCGCCGTCATGCAAGGCGGCAAGATTGTCGAGCTGGCCGCAGCCGAACAGATCTTTGCCAATCCGCAGCACCCCTACACCCGCACTTTGCTATCCGCATCGAAAACGCTCTCCGTCACAGACGATGATGGCGTCGCGCGGTCATTGATCGAGACAAGACAGGTGACAGCATGAGCGACGTCGCGACATCAGATCCTTCGACACAGACGGACGTGGTACAGCGCGGTTCGCTTGAGTTGACGCTGCGTCGTCTACGCCGCGACAAGGCAAGCATGATCGCCCTTTGCGTCATTCTGGCCGTCGTCCTGCTCGCGGTCATCGCGCCGTGGATCGCCACGCTGACCGGGCACTCACCGATCGAGCAGTTCCGCGATATCGGCCTGTCGCCGGCGGGCATTCCGGTCGGTCCGGGCGATCAATTCTGGCTCGGCACGGACCAGTTGGGCCGCGACGTGCTGGTGCGGCTCGCCTATGGCGCCCGCGTTTCCTTGTTGGTGGGGGTATTTGCCTCGGTGCTGGCCTCGACGATCGCGGTGATCGTCGGCACGACGGCCGGCTATCATGGCGGCTTGACCGATATCCTGCTCAGCCGGCTGATGGACCTCGTCATGAGCGTCCCCTTCCTGCTCTGCGCACTTGCACTCGTATCGGCCTTCGGTCCCAGCCTGACGCTCAGCGTCTGCGTCATCGTCTTCTTCAGCTGGGCTCCGATGGCGCGCGTTATCCGCGGACAAGTGCTTTCACTGCGCAAGCAGGACTTCGTTCAAGCGAGCCGCTCGCTCGGTGCTGGCCCACTTTCGATCATGGTCATCGACATCCTGCCCAATCTCGCAGCCCCCATCATTGTCTACACCACCATGCAGATCCCGAGCTCGATCGTCTTCGAGGCGACGCTGTCGTTCCTCGGCATGGGGATCGTGCCTCCAA
Source organism: Rhizobium sp. BR 314 (assembly GCF_047445805.1). Taxonomy (NCBI): domain Bacteria; kingdom Pseudomonadati; phylum Pseudomonadota; class Alphaproteobacteria; order Hyphomicrobiales; family Rhizobiaceae; genus Rhizobium; species Rhizobium sp. BR 314. The sequence continues at coordinate 64,450 of NZ_JARWLA010000035.1, forward strand.
CGCCGAGCTGGGGCGGAATGCTGGCAGACGCGTCGTCAAACTCCCTCTACCTCGTCGCGTGGTGGCTGGTCTTCGTGCCCGGTACGGCGCTTCTGCTGACGACGCTCGCCTTCAACATTCTCGGTGACGGCCTGCGCGACGCGCTCGACCCGAAAAGCGCACGCACGGTTCGTCGTTTCAGGCTGCAATCCAAAGGAGCGTCCAAGCGATGATCCGCTTTCTTACCCAGCGCCTGATCTTCGGCGCAGGCGTCCTTCTGATGCTCTCCGCCTTCGTGTTCTTCCTGTTCTTCGTCGCGCCCGGCGATCCCGCCCGCATGATCGCAGGCGATAAGGCGACCGAGGCACAGCTGGTGCAGATCCGTAAGAATCTCGGTGTAGACCGCCCCATCCTGGTTCAGTATGGCAGCTTTCTCATCCGGGCGGTCAGCGGCGATCTCGGCTTTTCCTACCGCAATCAGCAGGCTGTCGCGCCTATCATCGTCCGGCGCATTCCAATCACTCTGTCTCTGGTTCTGGGAGGAGCGCTGCTCTGGCTCTCAATCGGCATTCCGATGGGCATCATGTCGGCGCGTTTCGCGGGCGGCCTGCGGGACCGTATCGGCCAAGCATTCATCCTCGTGGGCTTGAGCTTTCCGACCTTCGTGCTTGGCATGATGTCGCTTTACCTCCTCTATTTCGTCCCCAAGCAGGCAGGGTTCACGCTGTTCCCTCCCGGAGGATACAAGGCACTGACAACACAACCGTTGCTCTGGGCATGGCATCTCATCCTGCCATGGACCACGCTCGCCCTGACCATGGCGGCCGTCTATGCCCGACTGACGCGCGGCCAGATGCTGGATGTGATGGGTGAGGACTATATCCGCACCGCCCGGGCCAAGGGCCTCAGCGAACGACGTGTGGTCTGGAAACATGGTCTGCGTGCAGTGCTGACGCCGCTTGTCACCCAGCTCGGCGCCGACATCGCTATGCTGCTCGGCGGCGTGATCATCATCGAGCAGGTATATGGGTTGCAGGGGGTGGGAGCACTTGCGGTTCAGGCGGTCGCCAATCAAGACCGCCCGATTATCATCGGTGTCGTATTGCTGGGCGGAGTGTTCATCGTCATATCGAATATCATTGTCGACCTCTTCTATGTGTTGCTCGACCCCCGCGTCCGCTGAAAGAACATCATCATGATCGTTTCCGAATACACCATCCCCGGAATGCATATCCGCGATCACGTCCTCACCGTGCCGCTCGACTGGTCCGATCCATCGGGCAAGACCATCGAGTTTTTCGCGCGCGAGGTGGTCGATCCGGTCCGCAAGGCCGAAACGCTGCCGGTTCTCTGCTTCCTGCAAGGCGGCCCAGGCGGTAAGTCGCCCCGCCCAACGCGCGGTGGGCCGTCATGGCTGGCCGAGGCCCTGAAAACGCATCGTGTCATCCTGCCGGACCAGCGCGGCACAGGGCGTTCCACTCCAGTCGACACGGCAACGATCGGCCAGCTCGATGGCGAAGCGGGCGCGAACTTTCTTGCCTGCTTCCGCGCCGATTCCATCGTCAGGGATCTGGAGCATTTCCGCAAAACGGAGCTTGAGGGCCGCCGCTGGCAAACGCTTGGCCAGAGCTATGGCGGCTTTCTTACGCTCACCTATCTCAGCCAGGCACCCGAGGGCCTGGCCGCCTGCTATATTACCGGCGGCATTCCCAGCCTTAAGCCCGACGCTGACGAGGTCTATCGCCACACCTATCCTCGCGTGCGGGCCAAAAATACCGCCTACTACAAGCGCTATCCGGGCGACGTCGCGCTCGTCGGCAAGATCGCCGATTTCATCGATCGCAACGACATCCGCCTGCCCGATGGCGATCGGCTGAGCGTGCGCCGCCTTCAGACCGTCGGCCTCGATTTTGGCATGGCACATGGCTTCGAGAATATTCACTGGCTGGTGGACGAGGCCTTCGCAGACACGAAGCAAGACAGGCTCTCAGACCATTTCCTGGCCTCGATGATGAATCTGACCTCCTATCATAGCGGTCCGCTCTTTGCAGCCATCCATGAGGCAATCTATGGCGAGGGTGACGGCGCGACGGCCTGGTCGGCCGAACGGCTGCGGGCAGACTTCCCCGAATTCGATCCAGCTGCTCGCCCTTTGCTGTTTACCGGCGAGATGATCTATCCGTGGATGTTCGAAGAAATTTCCTCCCTCAAGCCGTTCAGAGCTGCCGCCGAGGCACTGGCCCGGCGCCCGCAGCACAGCGTGCTTTATGATCGCGATCGTCTCGCCGCCAACCAGATCCCGATCGCTGCAGCGATCTATCATGACGACATGTATGTCGACGCCGGCCTTTCGCTGCAAACCGCACGTGCAGTCGGCAATCTGGATTTCTGGATCACCAACGAATTCGAGCATGACGGCATTCGTCAGTCGGCATCGGTGTTTGAACGGCTGGCGGCGCTTGTTGCCGAAAAAGGCGGGCCGCTTGCGGCGGAATGATTGTGGGGATGACGATGAACAAAACTGAAAATGCCGGCAAGCTTGCAAATGTACGCACCTGGCTTGCGCGGGCGAAGCTGGACGGCCTGATTGTCCCGCGAACGGACGCCCACCAAAGCGAAGTCACGGCAGAGCATGACAATTGCCTGGAGTATATAAGCGGCTTTACCGGCTCCGCCGGTCTGGCGCTCGTGCAGCCGGCGCAGGCGCTGATCTTCGTCGACGGACGCTATCAGGTGCAGGTGCGCAATGAGGTGGATCTATCCGCCTTTGCCGTACACCATCTCCATGACGACCCGCTCGATCTCTGGCTGAAGCACCATGGAAAGTCCGGCTGGCGGATCGGCATTCACACCCTGCTGATCAGCGGCGCCCTCTATGAAAGGTTACTGGCGGGATGCAAGGCGGCAGGCGTCGAACTGATCGCGCTCGACGCCGATCCCTTCAACGATATATGGACTGACCGGCCGCCTCGCCCAGTCGGCCTCATCCGGGCGATGCCGCCTGCGGTTTCCGGCGAGACATCAGCCAGCAAGCGCGACCGGATCGCAAGCAAGCTAAAGGCGCTGGGTGCGGACCAGCTCATAGAAACCTCGCCGGACAACATCGCATGGCTCCTGAATGTGCGTGGCTCCGATGTCGCCATGGACCCGGTGCCGCATTCCTTTCTGCTGCTCGATGCCGACAATCAAGCGCAATGGTTCGTGGATCATCGCAAGCTCGGCAACGATCGCGCTGCCTTCGAATTGTCCGACGTCACGATCGCCGATCCGGAGGATTTTCTCGGGGCTGTCGGAAAGACGTCAGCCGGTAAGACGACGCTGATCGACCCCGACTTTGCGCCGCAGGCGGTCCGCGCCCGTATCAAGACGGCCGGCGGCCAGACGATCGAGCAGACGAGCCTTCTTGCAAGCGCCAAGGCCACCAAGAATGTCACGGAGTTGGAAGGCTTTCGCGCCTGCCATGTCGAGGACGGGATTGCACTTACCAATTTCCTGGCCTGGCTCGACAGCGAATGGCCTCGTCGGCAAGCCGCGGATCTGCCTTTGACCGAACTGGACGCAGAGGAGCAGCTGATCGCTTTTCGCGCCAGACATGCCGGCTACTTCGAACCGAGCTTCCGCACGATTTCGGCCGCCGGCGGCAATGCCGCCATGTGCCATTATCACGCCCAACCCGACACGAATGCCGCCATTGAAGAGAACAGCTTCTACCTGATCGATTCCGGCGGCCAGTATGTCAATGGAACGACGGACGTGACGCGCACCGTTGTGTTCGGCAAGGCAACCGATGAAATGCGGGAAACATACACCGCGGTCCTGAAGGGTTTCATTTCGCTGCTGACCGCGCGCTTCCCGCTTGGCACCCAGGGGCATCAGCTCGATGCACTGGCGCGTCGTCCTCTATGGGACATGGGGCTCGACTACGACCACGGAACGGGACACGGCGTCGGCCATAACCTGCTGATCCATGAATATCCGCATCGTTTTGCGAAGAAGCCCAATCTTCACAACCTCGAACCCGGCACGATCATGACCGTCGAGCCTGGCTATTACAAAGCGGACGTCTTCGGCATCCGAATAGAGAACCAGGTAGAGGTCGTCGCCGACAGACCGGGCTTCTGCCGCTTCGATAGTCTGACGCTGGCACCTATCGATCTCCGCATGGCCAAACTCGCCAGTCTGACGGCGGCGGAAATCGCGTTTCTTGACGATTACCACACGCAAGTCCGCACGGCGCTTTTGGACAGGGTCGAAGAAGAGACGCGGTGCTATCTGCTCTGGCACACGCGGCCGATCGCAGAGCGCTGAAACGCACAATTGCCGTCCGACGCGGAGTTCATCCACGTCGGGCCGGATTCACCTGCTTTTCCTGTCAGATCCAGTTCGGCAAGCCGGCCGGAACGCGTCCGGTCACTGCTGCCTCCACACAATTGGCAAGGCTGCCGAAGCGGACGACGCGTCCGCTGAGGCCCGGCCCGTAATGAGCATACTTGCCCGAATTAGTCATGACCGCACGTGTTCCGGGCGGAAAGACCGGCTCGGAGATCGAGCACCAGCAGAGATCGGGCAGAACCTGCACGCCGCTTTCGCGCAACCTTGCGAGCGTGCCATCGGTCTCGGCAGCGGCAATAACGTCGCGTCCGGCTGTAACGATCACCATGACACCGGGGAGGCGATGCCGGCCTGCAAATGCGTCAGCAAGCGCACGACATTCGTCAAGCGAGGCATGTGGACTGCCGATGGCGATGAGCTCGACCTCTTCCGGTCCTTCATTCAGCATCTTCCAAGCGGCGGCCATATCCGCGCGCGCAATAGCGCGATGGTCCGCATTTGGATGCTCAGCCCCTTCGGCCTCAGGCGTTGCGCCCTCGACATGGAGCATGGGAGCGGCCGAGGTCGTGCCGAAAGCGGCGCAAAGCGCCTTCAGATCATCGCGGGATGGGGCTCCCGCAGTAAGACCGCGCAGCAGCGGAATGCGATCCGGCGAAGCCTTGCCGGCGAGATATCCGATCAGCGGCCAGAAGGCATCGTCACGACCTTCGGGCAGCTCGACGTCGAGGATACGGGTCGCCTTGCGATTTTCGTCCAGGTACACGCCGGAAAGCGGAGCACGGCCTGTCAAGGCGATGCAAAGATCGAGGAAGTCGGGATGCTTGGCCGTGCGTGCGCCAAGAACACTGTTGGCGAAAATAACCGCATTGGATTCGGCCCAGCCGATCGCCTCGCCGGCGCCCGGCGCGCTATCGAGCAGATAGGGCGAACAGGTAAAGGTCGGGCGGCAGCCCATGCGCACATAGGCGTCCGCCAGCCGCGCGGCCGGATCGCCGAAATCCTCCGGCACACCCTGCGAGCGCCAATTGGCGCGATCGACGGAAATCGCGTTCATGGTCGTCGGCACACGCACGCGTCCACCAAGCTCAGCCATTTTTTCCGCAAAGGTCAGATTGGCCGGGCTTGCATAAATGCATCCGTCAATATGGCCCTGTGTCACATCGACTAGCGATTCCGCACCCTGCTGTGCCGCCATGGCCGTCAGTATCCGCATGGCCTGAGCAATCGCTACGCCCTCTCCGCCTTCCAGCATGGACCGGTCCGCGTCCGTCAACGACAGCGCCGAGGTGGCAGGCGGCAGAAGGGGGATTGCTTCGCCATCCGCCACGACGGCGGCGGCTTCGATCCAGATGGCCTTTGCCTGTGACAGGCGCGCAAAGACTGCAGGCTGAAGCCGCACGACTGGCAACTGCTTACCGAACATTTCGGCAGCGACAAGCGCGCCGAGCGTCAGCACATCCTCGGCCTCGCAAAAAATCAGAGCAGCCGGCGCGCGGCCCGTCAGTGCCAGATCGAGCAGCACGCCGGATCCGGTGCACGAGCCCCGGCTCGACGGCATCATCAACACCGCGCCGGTCAGACATTCGCCATGCAGGGGATGATGGATATCGATCACCTTACCGGTGGCGGGATCGACCCCGCCCCAGAAGCTGAGCGCCTCCTGTGTGGCGACGACACGGCCCTCTGCCGTGCCTCCCATGATGCTGCGAGCCGGTGCCGTGTGGTTCATGTCATTTAGTCCATGTGCAAGAGGGTCATGCTCGCCGATGAAAAAGAAGGTGAGCGTGACCTTGCGGTTTCCGTCAGAAGCGTTGTGGCGAAAATGGCGTGAGATCGATAGGTGGCGCTCGCTCCGTCAGGAGGTCGGCAACGATGCGTGCCGTGCCGGCAGACTGGGTCAAGCCGAGATGGCCGTGGCCAAAGGCATAAATCACATCCGGTGTCGCCCTCGCGCGGCCGATCGCAGGCAAGCTGTCGGGCAGCGACGGCCGGAAGCCCATCCATTGCTTTCCCCCCTCCGGATTGAGACCGGTCAGGAAGGTGCGGGCCTTCTGCAGCATGGCTTCGGAGCGTTTGAAGTTCGGCGGCAGCGCCAGTCCGCCTAGCTCTACTGCTCCACCGACACGAATGCCGGTCGAGAGTTTGCTGACGACGAAGCCGTGGCCGCCGAAGGTTATCTGCGTACGCAGATCGAAGGCATTGGACGGAAGCGTCGTGTTGTAGCCGCGCTCGGTTTCGAGCGGTATGCGCTCACCAAGCGATTTGGCGATCCGGTGCGAAAAAGCGCCGGCGGCCAGAACGACCTTGCCGGCCTGAAGGAGTTTTCCGTCTGCCGCGACCACATCGACCCCGTTGGGGATCACGCGAAGCGACGCAATCTCCGCCCTTTCAATGACACCGCCCCGGCTGCGGAAATGCTCGGCCAGCGCAAGCGTGTAAAGCTTGGGATCGGCGATGGAATACCAGCCGGGCGTGAACGTGCCGAGCACGAAGCGCGATGCTAGCCCTGGCTGGATCGTCGCTATCTCGTCAGCCTTTACATGCCGGAATTCGATCCCGTGATTGCGGCGAACCTCCCAGCCGGGCAGCGACGCACGGAACTCCGCCTCGCTCTCATAGACCTGGAGATTGCCCTCCTTGCGCAGCATGGAGAGTGTGTCGGTCGCGGCAAGGAAGGGCTCAAGCTCCGCCCTGGAAAGATCCATCAGGCTTGTCTGCGCCGCCGTGGAGTGGGCAACACGCGACGGCTGGCAGGCCCGCCAGAAGCGGAACATCCAGGGCGCGATCCGGAGCGCATAGGCGGGCGGCACGGAAAGCGGCCCGAGCGGGTCAAGCAGCCATTTCGGCGCCTTCTTCAGGATGCCCGGAGATGCAAGCGGCAGGATATCCGTGAAGGCGAAGGCTCCGGCATTACCGGCTGAAGCACCGGCGGCTGGTCCCTCGCGATCGACGACCAGGACATTCAAGCCGCTCGACTGGGCCGCAATCGCGGCAGAGAGGCCGACAACGCCGGCCCCGATGACGATAACGTCCGGTCCCGCCATCAACGCACGCTCGCAAGAAACTTCTGCGTTTCCGGATGCTGCGGCGCGCCGAAGATCTGCTCCGGCTTCCCGATCTCGGCCATTACGCCCTGATGGAAGTAGGCGACACGATCCGAGACATCACGGGCAAACGCCATTTCATGCGTCACGCAGATCATGGTCATTCCTTCCTCCGCCAACATCTTCAGCGTATCCAGCACCTCTCCGACCAGCATGGGGTCGAGTGCGGACGTCACTTCGTCAAACAGCATATATTCCGGCGACATGGCAAGCGCTCTTGCAATCGCCATACGCTGCTGCTGACCGCCGGACATGCGGGTCGGATAGACCGAGAGCTTTTCGGCAAGGCCGACATGGGTCAGCTGCTTGACCGCCATCTCCTCCGCCTGCTGTCGGCTGATGCCGAGCACCTTGCGCGGCGCCAACATGACGTTTTCCAGCACGGTGAGATGCGGGAACGCATTCCATTGCTGGAAGACGATGCCAACCTTGCGGCGCAGCTTGTTAAGGTCAGTCGACTTCGCATGCACTTCCGTGCCGTCGATGCGGATGCGGCCGGAATCGATGGGCTCCAGACCGTTGATGCAGGTCAGGAGGGTCGACTTGCCAGAGCCGGACCCGCCGATAATGGTGACCACCTCGCCCTTGTTGACGGTGAGGTTGATCCCCTTCAGCACTTCGAGCTGACCGAAGGACTTGCGGACATTTTCGATCTCAATCATTGGGGGACCACCGTTTTTCGAGATAACCGCCAAGGCGGGCGATCGGGAAGCTGATGATGAAGTAGATCACGCCGCAGATCGTCAGGATCAGCAGCGGCTCATGCAGGCGGGTTACGAGAACCTGCGAGGCGCGCAGCAGCTCGATCAGCCCCAGCCACAGGACCAGTGCGGAATCCTTCATGACGCCAAGCGAAAGACCGATCCACGAAGGAAGTGCGACGCGCGTGGCAAGCGGCGCCACGATGTAGCACATATCCTGCCGCCAGCTCATGCCAAGCGAGCGGGCGGCGCGGCGGGTGTTGGGCGGGACCGCGGCGATGCCGCCACGCACGATTTCGGTGCAATAGGCGGCCGTATAGAGCGACAACACCACACAGGAGGTGGTGAACGGCGCCCAGCCAAGCTTCAGGATCGCCTGCAATGCATTGCCGAGGACCAGCTGGATGAGCAGCGGTACGGAGCGAAACACGTCAAGCACGAAGGTCAGCGGCGCCGACAGGATGGGACCGGCCTGAACGCGGATCACCCCGAATACGATGCCGAGGATCGTGCCTGCGGCTACGGACACGCCGGTAACCACGAGCGTCATCCAGGCGCCTTTGGCCAGAAACAGGAGGTCACTCCAGGTGAGGGCAGTATCGAACATCTCTCACCCCTCTCAGTAGCGGAACATGCGCCAGGCGGCGAGCCGGGCTAGAAGCGTGACGAGCTTGGCGATCAGATAGTAGATCACAGCGGCCAGCGCGAAGAATTCGAAGGTACGGAACGAGCGCGCATTCAGCTCCTGTGTGACACCTGCAAGATCCGTGTTCATGCCGACGGTGACACCGAGCGACGTCATCAGGATCGCCCAAACCATCTGGTTGGTGACGGGCAGGAAGGCGATGCGAAGCATCTGCGGCATGACGATCAGCCGAAAGGCCTGCAGCGACGTCATACCGAGCGAACGGCCGGCGCGGGTCTGCGTGTCCGGAATTGCCTTCAGCGCGCCGCGGAAATTCTCGGCAAGATATCCGGCATTGTTGAAGGCGATGCCGACCAGCAGCGCCGTAAACGGGTTGAGATGAATGCCGAAATTGCCGAGCCCGAAATGAGCCATGTAGATCTGGAAAAGCGCCGGCGTATTGCGCGCGACCTCGACCCAGGTCGAAGCGATACCCGTCAGCAACCGGCTGCCGGTGAGCCTGAAGAGCGTAAGCGCTATGGCGCAGACGAGGCCGATTGCCATCGACAGGATCGCGATCTGCAGGGTGACGACCGCGCCATCGAGCAGCTGCGGCAATACCTTGAAGGCCTGGTTCCAGTGGAAGGTGTAGCTGAACATGAACGTCCACCTTTCGGAAGGTCAAACGGCGTGGCCATCATGGCCACGCCGTCGTTGAAATCGATCCGATTAGCGATAGACGCCGTTCACGGTCAGGGACGGCAGCGCGCCACCGACCCACTTTTCGTAAAGCTCGGCGTAGCGGCCCGTACGAACCTGCTGGTTGATGAACAGGTTGAGGTAATTGATGAGACCGTATTCTTCACGGTTGGTGAAGAGGGAGACGTAGTCCGTCTGGAACGGTGCCTTGCCGACCACGGAGATACCGGCGAACTTGCCGGACTTTACGGTTGCCTGGGCAACGGTCGAGGTGGAAACGGTCGCGTCGATCTGACCCTGGCTCAGCGCCAGGAAGACGTCAGCCTGCGTCTGGTATGGACGGAATTCGCCGGCACCCCAGGCCTTGACCTGCTTTTCGAGTGCGATCGCTTCAAACGTGCCGGCGGTCGCGCCGACGGTCTTGCCCTTCATGTCCTCGAAGGACTTGATGCCCGACTTGTCGTTGGAGGTTACAGCCATTTCAAAGGCGAAATAAGGAAGGGTCATGCCGACGGTCTTGGCGCGCTCCAGCGTGTCTGAAGTGGAGGCAACGCCGATGTCAACGCGACCGGACATCAGAGCCGGAATACGCTCGGGGAACGGCGTTTCGACGATCTCGGCGGTGACGCCGAGCGCCTTGGCCAGGTCGTTGCAGTAGTCGACATCGAAGCCAATCGGATTGTTGCTGGCGTCACGCGAGCCCATGGGCGGGAAATCGAGCACGACGGCGCAACGGAGCGTTCCGGAGGAGATGATATCATCAAGCTTATCGGCCTTGGCCGGCGTGATGGCGAAGGCGGTGGCCAGAAGGCCAAGTGCGATGACTGTCTTTTTCATTAGATTCTGTTCTCCCAGTTTGGTCGGCCATTTGCGGCCGCGGCCAATAAACGCCTTTTGCAGACGTAAAGCAAATTGAAAATACAAATAGTATACAAAAAGAATTTCATCCTACCATATGATCGATGGCGACTTGCGGATTTCAACACACGCTGAAAGACAGCATATGCAAACGCCGCCAACCTGTGGTCGGCGGCGTTCGAGCACGCTAAAAATGTCGTCGCTAAGAAAAGCTCAGTCCGCCAGATCGTCGGGGAGCAGACCTGCCGGCATGTTCTGATAGGAAACCGGCCGCAGGAACCGTCGGATTGACAGCGTACCAACGCTGGTCGCACCGAAATTGGTCGACGCGGGATATGGCCCGCCGTGAACCATCGAATCCACCACTTCGACACCGGTTGGGAAGCCATTGACCAGCACCCGCCCGGCTTTGCGTTCCAGCACGGGCAGAAGGCGACGGGCGGCGGCGGTATCATCTCCGTCCATATGCAAAGTCACGGTCAGCTGACCGGCAAAGTGGTGCGCAAGATTTTCCATCTCATCAAGAGAACCGACACGAACGACGAGCCCGAGCGGGCCGAACACTTCCTCACCCAGCAGATGATCTGCAAGGAAAGCCGCTCCCGTCGTTTCGAACAGGTTGGGAGCGGCATCGCGTCCGGATTGTTCGGTGACCAGGAGAGACTTGACCCCTTCGCGGGAAACGAACCGCTGCTGGCCATCTCGGTAGGCTTTGGCGATACCGTCTGTGAGCATAGTTTGCGGCGAGACGCCCGCAAGCGCCGCCACCGCTGCCTTGACGAAACGGTCGGCATCGGGGCCATCGAGCACAACCGCAATCCCGGGGTTGGTACAGAACTGACCGGCACCCATCGTCAATGAACCTGCCCAACCCTGACCCATGGCCTCGGCGCGGGCCTGCGTGGCATGCGGAAGCACGAACATCGGGTTCACCGAACCGAGTTCGCCGAAGAAAGGAATGGGTTCCGGACGTGCCGCGCAGAGGTCGAACAGCGCGCGGCCGCCAGCCAGTGAGCCGGTAAACCCGACCGCCTTGATCCTTGGATGCCGGACGAGCGCATATCCGACTTCGCGACTGCCGCCCTGGATCAACGAGAAAACGCCGGGATGCGTGCCGGTCTTGCGGATGGCGGCATCGATGGCCTCGGCAATGATTTCGCCGGTGCCCGGATGGGCGGAATGCCCCTTAACCACGACCGGGCAACCGGCCGCGAGTGCCGCTGCCGTATCGCCACCTGCCGTCGAGAAGGCGAGCGGGAAATTGGAGGCGCCGAAGACCGCCACCGGACCGAGAGGGCGCTGGAGCAAGCGGATTTCCGGACGCGGCGCCGGCTTGCGATCCGGCAGAGCCACATCGACGCGGCGATCGAGATAATCACCCTTTTCGATATGGTCGGCAAACAGACGAAGTTGGCCGACCGTGCGACCGCGCTCGCCTTCGAGCCGCGCGGCGGGCAAGCCGGTTTCCTGGGTGCCGATCTCGGTGATGGCGGCTGCGCGTGCCTCGATTTCTTCAGCGATCGCCCGCAGGAACGCGGCGCGTGTGCCGCGTGTGGAATAGCCATAGCTCCAGAACGCGTCTTCAGCTGCCTCGCAAGCGCGGGCGACGAGTTCAACCGTGCCGATGGAGAAATTTTGCGCCGGCCCGTGCGCCGGGGAGGAGCGGAAATGCCCCGTTCCTTCAAGCCATTCGCCGGCGATGAGATGCCTTCCGTGAGGGGTGAATTCCATTGGTCTTCCCTTTCCTTTGCAGAAGCGTCAAAAAACGCTGTGCGGCTTTTGCTGTTATTTGTCGATTTTTTGTATACTTTATGTATTTATAATTTCAACCTCTATAGTGAAGACGATCGAACACAGGAGAATCAGATGAGCGACGTCACCACCCTGACAACAGACGCACTGCATAGCCGCGTCTTGGCGATCCTCACGAAGGCTGGCCTCAATTCGCTGCAGGCGGCGGCGATCGCAAGGGTCATCGTTGCCGGCGAACGCGACGCCTGTAAATCGCATGGCATCTATCGCATCGAAGGCGTTCTGCGCGCGGTAAAGGCCGGCAAGGCGCGACCGGATGCAGTGCCGGTGCTGGAAGAGAGCGATGCTTCGGCGATCGTCAAAGTGGATGCAAAGAGCGGCTTTTCCAATGCCGCCTTCGAACTGGGCGTTCCGGTGCTCGCCGAGCGCGCCCGCCGTTTCGGCATTGCCGCGCTCGCCATCAACGACTGCACGCATTTTGCCGCCCTCTGGCCGGAAGTCGAGGCGCTGACCGATCGCGGTCTTGCCGCCTTCGCTATGTGTCCGAGTTATTCGACGGTCGCGCCCGCCGGCGGCACTGCGCCGCTCCTCGGCACCAACCCGTTTGCCTTCGGCTGGCCGCGTATTGACAACTCTCCATACGTCTTCGATTTCGCGACCTCGGTTGCCGCACGCGGTGAAATCGAGCTGCACCGTCGGGCCGGCAAGCCCCTGCCGGAAGGCTGGGCGGTAGACGTCAACGGCCAGCCGACGACGGATCCGGAAGCAGCTCTGGCCGGCGCCATGCTGCCTTTCGGCGGACATAAGGGCTCGGCCATCGGCACGATGATCGAGCTTTTGGCCGGCGTGATGATCGGCGACTTCACGAGCCGCGAGGCGCTCGACTATCTCGGCTCTACAGCGTTTGCCCCGCGGCACGGCGAGCTCATCGTCGCATTCTCGCCGGAGGCCTTTTCCGCCGGCCGGCCCGGCAATCCGCTGGTGCGCGCCGAAGCCCTGTTCGAGGCGATTGCCGGCCAGGGTGCCCGCCTGCCCTCCCAGCGTCGTTTCGCCGCCCGCGCTCGCGCGGAGAAAGACGGTATCCCGCTCACCGCAGACGAAATCCGACAGCTGGATCACCTGCTGGAGCATGGTCTCGACGCGGTGGCCTGAGCGAGACACAAACACGCCAAACAAGATCCGCACGAAACGCAAAAGGCCCCCTTGCTGGGGGCCTTTGAGTTTGGATATCAGGTCATCGGCGGGCGTCGAAAGCGGGACGCCCGCGACTGGCCTCAGGCCTTGTAGGTCTGCACGGCGCCGGCAAGCTTGCTCCATTCGCCATACCAGCTGTTGAACAGCTTGAACTGCGCCTCGACATAGCCGCGCTGGCTCTCGGACAGAACATCGCTCTCGTTGAAATGCAGCGCATATTCCTCGTCGCCCTTCAGCACCATCATGTGCTTGAAGTAGAGAACCAGATC